>JBIIIF010000396.1:0-4761 GCA_044235005.1 Planctomycetaceae bacterium
CCGCTCACATGGGTGCGTGGCCCGAGCGGGAAGCTCCTGCCGAGAGAATTGCTTCGGTGGTTCTCGCGGTGGAAAAGGGGGTGGATTCGTCCATCCCCTTTTCTGTTGCGCTCTACTTTTTTTCGCGAGCTGTGAGACCTCAATGAGAATCACTGTCAGCCCGCGTTGTGCTTCGTGACCTTAATGGCGGTTCTGAATAATCATCAGCATTGATGATCAACTCAGCATGACGCTTTGAAGGTGCCACTCGCCAGTCACTTCAAGTTGAATCTAGCCGCTGCAACATGACGCATCGCGGACCGAAGCTTTCTCCAGTTTCACTGCACGACGCCCGGAAATTCATGATGGGAGAGTCCATCAAAGCAGGCTTCCTCGATCTGCAGCCGCTGCAAACTCAATTCCCCGGCAGAAAAACGGCCGAATATCAGGCTAAAACAAGGGATAGCCCTGAAATCTCACCTGTGCAAGAATACGGAAGATTTCGTTGATCAGCATGGATGTTGAGGATTCTCGGAACATGAAACCGTTCGCCATGAAGTCGGGTGGTCGAGTGCAGTTGCACTGGTGGGTTGTCGCAGGGATCGCGGCGGCGTTCTTTGTATGGAGCTTCGACCTCATTCCGCGAGTTGGCACAGCCTCCAGCGGATCGCTGGCCACATCGAACACGGATCGTGGCACTGCGCCATCACAGGACGAGGCTTTCGATGACGACTGGGCTCCTCAAGTCAAAAGCCACGGCACTCCTGAACCAGAAGAATCAGAACTGGAACTGCAGGACCCGTTTCGCCAAACCAGTGCTCATACAGTCCGCTCAGCTCATCACGAACTGACAGAGCCAGAAGAAGTTGACACAGAGTATGGACTCACGGATACCGAGCAGCCCAACAGGCCGTCTCGTCGGGAACCCAACGTCACAGGTGCTGCTTATGAAGGCGCGGAACCATCGGCTCCGAGCCTCTCTTCTGAAGCCTCTCCCAAAGTGCTGCCTGCAGACGTTGCTGCCAAAATGCGAACGATCGACGACTGCCTGAAAGACGATCTCATTCTCGATGCCCATGCGGAACTCTCAGAGATCTACTGGAAGCACCCTGAACTCCGCAGCACCATTGATGACCGCATTCGTGAGACAGCCAGCCTGATCTTTACCAGCAACGAGCGCCAGTTTGGAACACCGCATCTCGTGGAATACGGCGAGACTCTGCAATCGATCGCGAAACAGTATGAGGTCCCGTGGCAGTATCTGGCACTGCTCAACCGTGTCACTCCAGAAAAACTTCAGGCTGGGCAGGAACTAAAGGTTGTCCGCGGTCCCTTCGGCGCCGTTGTGGATCTCAGCGCGTTCACGTTAACCGTTCACGCACACGGCTGGTATGTGAACAAGTACCGAATCGGCACGGGGCGAGATCACAAGACGCCTCTGGGTGAGTTCGTCGTTGAAGACAAACTGGAGAACCCAACCTGGTACAATCCCGACGGCGGAATTGTGGAGCCCGATGATCCGGAGAATCCGCTGGGAGAATACTGGCTGGGGCTAGGTAACCACATCGGGATTCACGGCACAAACGATGCATCAACAATCGGACGTGCCGCGTCACGAGGCTGTATCCATCTGGGTGATTCGGAAATTGAAGAGGTCTTCAGCCTGCTGAGCACAGGATCGAAAGTCCTCATCCGCAAATAAGCGGCCGATCACTCCATGACAGAGAAGTAGTTCAGCACGGCAGCATCGAATGCTTCCGGACTCAGCCGCAACGGCAAGGAATGAAACTGGCAGTAGTTTCGCACCTGCAGCAACAGGTCGCGAGGCTGACACAGGCGAAACGGACGTCCGATGCTCTTGTAGTGAGTATCGATCAGATAGCCTATCGTTGCCGGATCGTGTGCGAAATTCATCTTCTCACACATGATACGGAACAGATCTCGGAACTCGGGCTCGGATGGATCCGGAACTTCGATCTTGTAAGGAATTCGTCGCAGGAACGCGCCGTCAACAAGATCCTTCGGCTCGAGATTTGTCGAGAACACGATCAACTGGTCGAACGGAATCTGAATCTTCTTTCCATTCGGCATGTTCAGAAAGTCGTAGCGCTTCTCGAGCGGCACGATCCAGCGATTCAACAGCATATCGACTGGCATTTTCTGACGCCCGAAGTCGTCAATCACCAAAGTCCCGCAGTTGCTCTTCACCTGCAGAGGTGACTCGCAGATCTTTGATGTTGGGTTGAGCGATATTTCCAGTTCGTTCATCGTGAGTTCGCCACCCGCGATTACCGTGGGGCGTTTCACCTGAACCCAGCGACGATCGATATCCTGCGAATCCATCAGCCCGGAATTGGTGTTGGGATCTTCTACCGAATCGTGTACTGCCGGGTCGAAGATTCGCATGATCTCACCTTCAATGGTGATCGCGCGAGGAATCCAGACGGTGGTCCCAAAGGCCTCGGTGACTCGTTCTGCAATACTGGTCTTGCCGTTGCCCGGCTCGCCGAACAAAAACATCCCACGACCAGAATTGATGGCAGGTCCAAGACGATTCATCATCGCCTCGTTGATAATCAGCCCTTTGAACGCACGGCGCAGGTCCTCTTTCGTGACCACCTGTCCGGCGATTGATTGAGCAGATACGGAGGCCACATAATCTTCCAGCGTGACTGGAGCGGCTCCGAAGTAAGTGCATTCTTCGATGTAGCGTCGTGCACGCTCACGACCGGATTCGGTGATCACATATTCAGAGTCGCCCGTAGACGTTGTCCCGGCCAGGTCTATGTGTTTGTCCTGCCGCAATTGTTTGAGCATCGGCTCGATAACTTTGTAGGGCAGCTTCACCTGACTGGCGATTTTTCGACTGGTTTCGATCCCGACCTGAAACAGGAAGCGCATGATGATCTTTTCAACCATCACCGGAGGAATTCCAGCCTCACGCATCGTCCGCGGCTGACGAGGGACGAATCCTTCGGAGGATGACTTGTTTGTGTCACGACGCTCCACCGGCGGCTCACCAAGCAGCATATTCACGCGGTTAAAGAGTTCGTCGAGACCGTCTGTGGCAGAGTCTTTTCGGGCGGACTGCAAATGCGACACGCAACAGGCTCCTTCAAGAATGAGCAGATCCAATGGGTAGTATTCTGGATGTAGGTCACCGATGACGAAACGTCAAACCGTGTTGCAACTCATCCACATTTGAACAGAATGCGGAGATACCGGTGGTTCGATTGTGAGACCTCTGAGCGACAGTCTCAGCAACTCGCTACGATCGGAATGATCGGAACCTCCGGTATTGCTGACATCTTCAACCCGCCACAACTCGCCTCACTGGGATCCGCTCGAAGCGTTCCAACGTTCTTCACTCTCTCTTTCGCCGTTAATCCTGTTTGTTATCGAGGACACCAGAATGAAATTTGCAATCTGTCACGAACTCTATGAAAACGTCGACTGGGCCAAACAATGCCAACTGATGGCGGAAGCCGGATACAAGGGGATAGAAGTAGCGCCGTTCACAATCTCCCTCGACCTGCCTTCCGTCCCGATGTCTGTCTATGAAGGTATGCGAGACGAGGCGGCAGGACATGGATTGGAAGTGATCGGCCTTCATTGGATGCTGGCCAAAACCACAGGTCTGTACCTCACCAGCCCTGACAGCGAAGTCCGCAGAAAGACAGCCGAATACCTGCGATTGCTGGCCAGGGTTTGCCGAGCTCTTGGAGGTACGGTGATGGTCTTTGGCTCACCGTTTCAGCGAAGCATTCTGCCCGGCGTTACCCCGCAACAAGCGGCAGATTTTGCCGTTGAAGTCTTCAGCTCTGTCACGGACACCTTTGCAGAGCAACAGGTCGTGCTTTGCCTCGAGCCACTCACCAGGAAAGAGACGGACTTCATCAACACCTGTGACGATGCGATGGAGATCATTCAACGAGTCAATCATCCGACAGTGATGCTGCATCAGGATGTGAAGGCGATGCTGGGTGCAGAGACGGAATCGATCCCGTCATTGATCCATCGTCACAAAAATTTTTGTAAACATTTTCACGTCAACGACACCAATCTGCTCGGTCCGGGCATGGGCGAAACGGACTATCATCCAATCCTGAAGGCCCTTCTTGAGTCAGGTTATGATGGTTGGGTTTCGGTCGAAGTGTTCGATTACAAACCCGGCGCGCAGCACATTGCAGTGCAAAGTATTGAGTACATGAAACGTGTTCTGAGTGACCTGCGGAGAGAAGGAATTCGAGGCTGATCAACAGGCCTTCCGTTACGCCAACGCATCAAAAAAACACGATAAAAAACTGGATTTTTGAAACAAAAGCGATGAAGAAGTGGTTCCTCTATAGAGGATCACACAATAAGCCGAGCAACGCTTTTCAGGAGCGCATCATGACGGCTGATTGATGATGAGTGAGATCAATCGATGACGTCACAGAGTCATCATCGGTGATCGAAAACGAACCTCATCATCGAGTCGATCGTGATGCTTATCAACACTTTGCGAGAGCCTCGCAAAGTGTGATGATGAGTACTCAAAAAAATGTTCTCACGAGCACGGGAAACCCGCGCATCAGTCTTGCGTTATTCAAACGATCACCTACGATTCCGATCACCAACGGCAGATTCTGTTGTTTGTTAGTTGGATGCACGTGGCGAAGGAAACGCCTTACAGCGGACTTCAAGACGGTCATCAGCAAAGAAAGGAATCTGCATCATCTTTGTCATGGGGACATTGATGATCTGATGTTTTGGTCTGTGGTTGTTCCTGCTTGTTTTTAA
>JBIIIF010000397.1:0-4759 GCA_044235005.1 Planctomycetaceae bacterium
ATGAGTCATGGGTAAGCCGACCGGCTTCAAGGAGTTTGCTCGCCAGGTTCCCGCAGACCGCGATCCGCTGCTGCGAATTCTGGACTGGAATGAGTTTCACGAACACATGCCCGAGTCTGCTCTGAAAACGCAGGGCGCTCGCTGCATGGACTGTGGCGTTCCGTTTTGTCATACGGGTGACATGATGGCCAACATGGCCTCAGGCTGTCCGGTCAACAACCTGATTCCGGAATGGAACGATCTGGTTTATCAGGGCCGCTGGCGCGATGCTCTGGACCGGCTGCACAAGACGAACAACTTCCCGGAGTTCACGGGTCGCGTTTGTCCCGCGCCGTGTGAAGGCTCCTGCTGCCTGAGCGTCATCGAGCCAGCCGTTACGATCAAGAACATTGAATGTTCGATTATCGATCATGCCTTTGAAAAGGGCTGGGTGATTCCGGAGCCACCTCAGGTTCGGACGGGCAAGAAGATCGCTGTGGTAGGATCGGGGCCTGCGGGACTTGCTGCTGCTGCTCAGCTCAACAAAGCTGGTCATTGGGTCACAGTTTACGAACGCGATGATCGCGTCGGTGGTTTGCTGATGTACGGCATTCCGAACATGAAACTCGACAAGCAGGAAGTTGTTGCTCGTCGAGTTCGCATCATGGAACAGGAAGGAATTACCTTCTTCACCAACACATCTGTTGGCAAGGATGTGCCAGCATCGCAACTGCTGGAAGATTTTGATGCGATCGTGCTGGCAACCGGATCAACTCGACCGCGCGATCTGCCGATCCCCGGCCGCAATCTGAACGGAGTGCATTATGCGATGGACTTCCTGCGTCCGAATACTCGCAGTCTTCTCGACAGCAAGCTGACGGATGGCAACTTTATCAGCGCGAAGGATAAGAACGTCGTCGTGATCGGTGGCGGTGACACCGGAAACGATTGCCTTGGCACTTCAATGCGTCACGGCTGCAAGTCGCTGGTTAACTTCGAAATCGTTGAGAAGCCGCCACTGCAGCGTTCTTCAAACAATCCGTGGCCGCAATGGCCACGAGTCTTCCGTGTCGACTACGGCCACGAAGAGGCGGCTTCAAAGTTCGGCGATGATCCTCGTCAGTTCTGCATTCAGACTGCAGAATTTGTCGACGATGGCCATGGGAACGTGAAGGCCGTCAGGACGATTGAAGTCGACTGGCAGGTCATGACCGAAGGTGGTCCTCCATTCGTGCCGATTCCGGGCACGGAAAAGGAATATCCTGCGGATCTGGTCTTCCTGGCACTTGGGTTCCTTGGGCCAGAACATCCGGTGGCCGATCAACTGGGTGTGAAGATCAAGGAAGGCCGTGGAGGTATGAGCTGGTTGGATGCCGAACATGAAAAGTACACGACCAGTAACGCCAAGGTCTTCGTGGCCGGTGACTGCCGTCGCGGGCAAAGCCTTGTCGTGTGGGCGATCAATGAAGGTCGCGGGGCTGCTCGCGAAGTGGATCGTTTCCTGATGGGGACGACTGATCTGCCATAAGCTGCTGCGAAGCTGCTGTGATACTGTTCAAAGTGAAGCCCGGTTGATTTCGTCACCGGGCTTTTTTTGAATCCAGACGGACCGACCGTCCGGCAGTGGATCTTGCTAAAGATCCCGTGGCTGAAGGATCTTTCGCTGGATCCCGCGGCCGCAGGACCGTTAGCAAGGTCCACTACCCTTCACATTAGTGATTGAAACGAAACTCGGGCCCGGCAAGTAATGCCCAGAGCAACTGAGTTCGCGATTCGTTTTTCTTGTCAGGAACTCGATCCAGCCAGTTGTTCGCCGACTCGATCTCCTCAACTCGCGGAGCACGCCCGAGGACCGTGAGCCATAGCATTTCAATCGCCTGATTCTGGTTGTCGTTCTTTTTGAGTGCTCCCAGCAGTCGATCGTCTGAATCTTTCAGCATTTCATTCTGGATTCGCGGGCTGTTGCTGAAGAACAGAGCTTCATCGACAGCGACCTGAAAGTTTTCGCCGGGCTGCTCGAATTCTCTCACCCAGCCGTTTGCCTGATTCTCCAGATCCGTGCGGCGTTTGGTCCATTCGTCTGCGGCATCGAGAGCCGGCCATTGCTGCGGATTTCTGACCGAAACATGCAGGGACGCAGCCAGTTGTCGCGGTGTCAGCGGGCGAGTTTTGGCCACGGCAAAGAGGCTCGCTGCGGGTTGCTCCGATGGCTGAGCCCACTCGCTGGATCGAGCATAGACTTCACTGAGTGCAATCCCCTGAATCAGTCGCTGCAGGTCATAGCCGTGACTGACGAGATCATTGGCAAGCCATTGCAGTAATTCCGGGTGGCTGGGTGGATTGCCGCTGTGCATCTGATCGAGAGGATCGACAAGTCCCGTTCCCAGCAGTCGAGCCCAGACACGGTTCACGATGTTGCGTGCAAAAAATCGGTCTTTGCTGTCGCGAAGAGCAATCTCGACAAGTTCATCACGAGGCCGAAACTCGGGAATCAGGATCTCCGCTTCTGCGTCTTCCTGTTCGAGCTTTCGAATGCGTTCTTCCAGCGACTTACGTTCCTCGGCCGGAAACTCCGGCGTTCGATCGGCAACCTGATCGCCCGTCAGAAACATAAACGCGGCTTTCTTTTCTTCTCCGCTCGTTGTGGTGAATTTGACTTCACCGAACGGTCGTTCCGCGAGAGCACTTACTTTACGAGTCTGGTAGGTTCGCTGAAAGAAGGCCTGCATGCCGTAGAAATGATCCTGCTTCCAGTCCGTGACGAGCGGATGATCGTGGCACTTGGCGCAACTGATGTTGACGCCGAAAAACAGAATGGCGGTATCATTCGTCAGGTCATCCAGTTCGCGAACTCGGCTCTTCAGAAATTGTGCGGCCCCCTTTTCGGGACCATCAGCAATGCTGGCTTTCATCAGCTCCCGAAAGATCGTATCCCACGAACGGCGTCCCTGAACGGCGGTCAGAAGATAGTTTCGAAACTCATCCTGATAAGGTTGGTTGGGAAGGAGCGTTTCGTCGAGCCAATTGCGATGATGGAAATTGAAATCCGGAGATTGCATCAGACGCTCGACCAGCAGGCGTCTTCGATCGGCTACCGGCAGAGACAGGAACCAGTCTCGCTCTGCGGCGTAAGGAATTCGACCGGCCAGATCAAGCATTGTTCTTCTGAATAATGTTGCCTCATCAGCAGGAGCAACGGGAGTCACTCCATTCTTCATCAGGTGGGCTGACACGTAATGATTGATGGCGGTAACGATCTCTGTTTCCGGTGGCAGCAGGTCTTCGGCGGCGTTGGCTGTCTTGCGCACCCCAACAACGGCAAGTGAGAAGAGCACGACCATCAGGACTCTGTATGTTCTGAAGCTGCGAGCAGAGCCATTGGTAGCGGGCATGGGCAGGATCCGGTGAATGGCGGCGGGCGTAGAATCGAGGAGGCCCGCAATTGTAAGCAAATCTACTGTGCGGACGAAACGGTTTACTCTGCGAACGTTCGAGAAAGCGGCTTCATCATGCCTGAAGCGGTCTGATGGCTGAATCGTTTAACGGCAATGCCGTTCCAAAAGTAGCAGGCACACTCCGTGTGCCGTCCGCCGAGCCTCAGTAAGCTTTGTTTCCTGGGGGTTACGGCACATGGAATGTGCCTGCTACGTTGCTTCATTGAACGGGATTTGCACGCGATGAACATGGGCTGACGTTCAATTTCTGACTGTCGCTGGACCGTTCTCAATGGTAGAGTCATGATCCTGGTGACGCCGATCCGGTGCCACCGGTTCAGGATCCGGAAACCGACTGTTCCGCATCGCCCTCGGGGAATTCTTCTGGGCTTCAATGGTGGTTTTGTGAAGCATAACTTTGAACAACAACTTCAGGCCGTCAGGCAACGTCAGCAGCAACAGTGGCTGTGGCAATCAGCTTCCACAGGACTGTTGTGCGGCGCTGGAGCTGGCTGCGTACTGGCCATTCTGCGGATTGCCAGTCATGGGGCGTTTTCGTGGGTGTGGATTCTCGTGGCAATCGCTTTGCCGGTGTTCGGCGCCATTGGGTTAGCGTTCGCTCGATCATGTTCATTGATGACGGCTGCGAAGTTCATCGACAGTACCTGTCACCTGAAAGATCGCATTCAGACTGCTCTGCAGTTTTTGAATGCTCCTTGTGAAGATGCCGTCCGGCGACTTCAGATTGAAGATGCTGCTGCCCATCTTGCCTCTGTGGATCTGCAAAAGATACTTCCTGTCAAGGCTCCTCCGTCGTGGAACGTTGCCGTGGTCGGCGCGGTGTTTGTTGTTCTGCTCGGATTTCTGGCTGCTCCTCGCGAGATTCTCCAGGCTTCTATTGTTGCGAATGAGGTTGTCGCGGAGCAGGCTGTTCAGGCTTCTGAGAGTCTGGAGGAGTTAAAGGAGTTTCAGGAACAGCATCAGGACGCAGAACTCGACAAGATGCTGAAAGAGATGAACCAGCAACTGAAGGTGTTGGCTGCTCCCGGTACAACTCCCAAAGAGGCGCTGGCGAAGCTATCAGAGATGGAAGCGTCTCTTCAGGAGATGCAGCAGCAGTTGAATGATCCGGCCGTTGAATCGCAGCTCAGGGAGATTGGCGAAGCCCTGGCACTGGCCGAACCGACTGCGGCAGCAGGAGCTGCTTTGTCGAAAGGCGATATGCAAAAGGCGGCTGAAGAGCTTTCACAGATGACAAAGCCGCAATTGGACCGCAAGACAGAAAAAGCTGTGAAAGAAAAGCTGGAGCAGGCTCAGCAGAAAGCGGGCGAGCATAATCAGACAAA
>JBIIIF010000398.1:0-4751 GCA_044235005.1 Planctomycetaceae bacterium
CGTCCGTACTCTTTCGGCCGTCAGGCTGAATTCGCAGGATCTCAAGCCAGCCATCTCCAGCCGCTGCGAACAGGCGTCCGTGACATTCATGGAGGCTGCCAGCGACCGATGGCAACGACGGAAGTGCGACGTTTGGCGAGAGACCAACTTGTTGAATCGTACAGCGGAGGGCAGGCTGACCGTCGCGCTGCAGGCTTGTTGAGGCTTTTGGCCACGGCTGCATGGCTCGTACATGACAATCAATCTGGTGGCATGATTGCGACCAATCGATGGCTCCGGATTCTTTTGCGATCTTAGGCGCCAAAGTCAGCTGTGAAGAATCCTGCTTCTCAAAAACGGCCGTCCCGTCGGCCAGTTGTTGAACAACCTGCAGAGTTAGCGGAACGGATAAATCGGCGAGTCGCAGCATCAGCTCGCCAGATGTCTCAGACGCCCCGACCGATGTCTGAACCTTTCCGATTATGGGTCCCGAATCCAAAGCAGGTTCGATCTGAAAAATGGTGACGCCTGTGACGGTGTCGCCTTTCCAGATCGAATATTGAACCGGAGCGGCTCCTCGATGTCGGGGCAGCAAAGAGCCATGCAGATTGAACGCTCCAAGCCTCGGAATCGCCAGCAGTTCGGGCTTCAGAATCTGGCCGTAGGCGGCCACGATAAAGACATCTGCATTCAGGGAACGAAGAGTGTCCAGCATTTCAGGGCGGTTGACCCGCTCAGGTTGAAATACCGGGACATTTTGGGCAACCGCCATTTCCTTGACGGGATTAATGTGCTGGTGATGACCACGACCTGATCGATCCGGCTGCGTCAGAACCCCGACCACAGAATGTTCCGAACTGAGCAAAGCGCGAAACGGCGGCACTGCGAATTCGCCAGTACCCATCAGGACAAGTCGGAGAGGCATGAAAACAGCTTGAAGAGTTTGAAGACAGCGTCGAGCAAAATCGGCCACGGGACATGCAGCGAATCAAGCTCGCCGCAATTTGTAAGCACGCACCATAGCCTGGAGTTTACCGTAAGTTCTTTAACGTCCAGCCCGTTGCATCGCAGACTTCCATTCGTCCGGACTGAGTTCCTTGGCTTCTTCCACAAGTAGTCGAGGAATATCGTCCAGGATTGGATACTTCAGGCGCACATCGGGATTCGTGCAAACCAGCGAGTCGCCGTCCTTGACGAGGTCTGCATGACACTTGGGACAAACAAGATAGCTGCTTGATTTTTCGAAGTTGAAACCCATGGCTCAGAATCCTCTCAGTTCGCGAATGTCTGCAAATGTCCTGAGTCGATATCCGATTCCGGTGTAATCCAGTGCAGAACAAAGTGATCTCACAGCAACGCCCATTCCATCCGGCCCGCTGAAACCACCAAACTGGCCGCCGCCCTTCAGGTGAGGCTCAGTCTCAAGATAAAATCCCGGAATGCCCAATTTCTGAAGTCGCAGTTCGATGGCAGGAATCTGTTCTCGGAGGTCCCGGAAGATCATTTCATGACCGGAATCACCTTCGTCACATGGGACAAAGTTTTTCAGGCGTTCTTCGTCAACAGCACCTTCCCAGACCAGACTTCGATCAATGCGATAATCTTTGACATGCATCCATCCCAACCATGGAAGTGTTGCCTGATACTCCTCGAAGACTTGAATGGCGTTCTTGTTCTGAGCCGTCACGTTGCCACCGTCGAAGATCAGAACCATATTCGGATGGTCAACGCGTTTGGCAAGTTCTGCCATTAACGGGCCGGTTTCGCCGACGAGATTAGGTTCAATTTCCAGCCCATAGACGAGGCCGTTTTCGGCGCACAAATTCGTGATGCGACGAATCTGATCCGCGGCCTGATCCAGATGCTGCTCTGGCTTCGTTCCTCGGGGATGATAGAAGGAGAAACCTCGGATCAATTTCGTGTCCAGCGCCTTCGCCACATTGATCGTCCGGGCGACTTCTCCTGCAAGATACTCTTCGAATGGCACGAACTTATTATGGGAGCCATCGTCGACATTCAGGAGCTTTACCTTGCCAACTCGAGCACCGATGCTGGTGACTCGTACGCCATACTCGGCATGAAATTGTCGGAGTCGCTCAAGCTTCTCCGCGTTGAGTTCTGTGACGTGTTCGATCTTTCCATCACCCAGAACGTCGATAAATCGGGGACTGTAGTTCCGAATTCCGATCGCGGCGAGTGCCGTCATTTGTTCAAGAGCAGTACGGCGATTGGCTGCCTCGTCGGCAAAAGCACTGATAATGACAGTTGGCTTGCTGGCCATGGAAACCTCAACAAAAACTGATCCGTGAATGGTTGCTCGAACCCGTATTCTCATGGGTCATTCGAAAGATGACAAGTGAGTCGTTTAGATGTTTGTGTGCCAGGAAATTGAGCGGGAGCCCCCGGAGTCATTTATGGTCAGAAGACTGCCCGGGTAGTATACGCCAGCAGTTGCTTAAAACGCCCCGTCCGGGAATTACCGAGCGTCACCGACAATGTCTACAGAAGAATCCGATCAAACTGGAGCGATAGAACTTCCCCATGCCGGGGTATTGCTGGGCATTGATTATGGCACGAAGCGAATTGGAGTTGCGGTTTCGGATCGCGACCAGAAGTTCTCGAGCCCGCTTTACAACCATCAGCGGCAGGGCACTCAGGGGGATACTCGCTTCTTCAGGACCCTGGTTGACGAGTACCGACCTGTCGGTATGGTGATTGGATTGCCCATTCATCTGAGCGGAGACGAAAGCGAGAAATCTCGTGAGGCACGGAAATTTGCAGACTGGTTATCATCGGTAATCGGCCTTCCATACTGTTTTCAAGATGAGCGATTCTCGTCATTCCAGGCAGAGTGTCTGATGACGGATGCGGCCCTGACAAAGAAGCAACGTAAGGATCGCATCGACAAGATTGCCGCTCAAATATTGCTTCAGAACTTTCTGGAATCACGGCGCGTCCAACGCGGCGCGGGCTGAGAGGCTTTCGGTCATCATTCGAGAGATGGATACCGGCCGTCGACAGAAGGTGCTGGCGGCTCAGCGTTGGCTACTTCGGGACAGAGTCTCCTGTCAGAATCCAGGCTTCATTGAATGCCGCATGCTTCATCGTCTTGCCTTCATCGCTGAAGTAGCTGTAGACCGTATGGATCATGCCGTCTTTCGTCTGGATAACACACGGGTAGTGATAGGATCCTGTCGGCTGTTGCTCCAGATGCCGGGATACTTTCCAGGTGAGGCCTTCATCGGTGGAGAGACTGACGGCGAGTTGATTTCTGCCAGAGGAGGTGCCGTTGTGAACTAATACCCAATGTCCGTTCTGCAGCCGCACTCCGTCCAGCCCCGAGCCCGGATTTACAAGTTCAGAGACTCCAACCGGGCCCCAGGTAAAACCATCGTCCGTTGATTCGCATACGCGTACGTGTCCCGTGTAACCATTCTCTCTCATGTAGGCGACCAACGTTCCGTTATCGCGCCGAAGAACCGCAGGTTGAATCGCCCCGAAGCCCAGCAGAGGCTTACTGGCAAACCAGGTTGAGCCTCCATTATCGCTGATCGCCATGATCGAGATTGAGAACGTATCGGTATAAAGTGGCAGCAGGATTCGCCCCGATGGCAGCACGGTTGGTTTACAGCGAGGCTGCCAGCCCAGACGTTGGTAAAGCTTCTGGTTCAGCTTTTTCTTTGTTTCTTCGATCCCCTGCATTTGTTTTTCTGGAAGCGGCAATGGCAAGGCTGCCACCAGTTGATCGAGAACCTTAATGGCCTCCTGAGAAAAGTCATCAGGTTTGAGCAGAATCGTTTCGCTGCGATTCCATTGTGGGCTCTCATCGCCAGCGGGTTTGTCACTCACCTTGAGATGAGTCAGGCATGATTCCCAGCTATTGGCGATAACAACGGGCCAGAAAAGCATCAGGCGACCATTTGCATCAGTCATCATCGCCGTGTTGCAATCGGGGAATCCTGGTGTGTCAGTCATCAGAAACTCCGGTCCCCATTCCTTCTGTCCGGGTTTCAATCGAGATCCAAACACGGCGACATCGTCGGCAGTTCGTTCGCCGCTGCCGCGATACCAAGAGACAATCAACTCACCATCTGTCAATTCCGCGATGCCAGGGGCGTGATTGTGCTGTGGATTCAGAGGGAACACAAACTCCGATCGAAGTGCTGGTTGAGAGGCATCTTCTGCAGCCGACAATAATCCGTCCCCTGCAACCACAAGCGCGAACAAAAGAGTGAGGTGCAAGTATGATGAAACGGGCATTTCGGTTTACCTGGATGCTGTGATTGGGGCGGAGGATGATTCAAGGAACGAAGGAATCCTAAACCATCGAATGAGTTGGACAAAATCTACTGGTGGTTCACAAGGACCGTGTGGCACTTTTGCATTCCTTCGATTCTCAGGATGAGACGAATTTCTGCAGCAGAACGAAATACTGAGCACCGATTCGCCTCGGTCCTGTTCGCGCTGCCTGATCGATCCGGAAACTCGCATTGATGCTGTTTCCGTCAAGAGTTCGCGTCTTTGTGGAATTCTTTCACTTTTTGCAAAGGGTTGGCGTCAGGAGAATCTCTTCACCTGGTTACTGGAGCATCCACTGTCCGAACTGTTATCTTACCAGGATTGACGGGAAGTTCCGTTGGCCCGCATTAGTTCCACTTTGAGAGTAAAATGACAGACGAGACCCCAAAACGCCGCATCTGGATCGGATTTGATCTGGGTGGCACCAAGATGATGGCTGTCGTATTTGACGACAAGCTGAAGGTGCTCGCCAA
>JBIIIF010000399.1:0-4738 GCA_044235005.1 Planctomycetaceae bacterium
TGTTTCTCGGGAAGTTTGCGGCATCTCTGACGCTGCTGTCGGCGGTTGGCCCCATCCTGGCTCAGGACAATACTTTGCCGCCAGAATCCGATGTGGCTTCTGTGGCAGCGGAGGCTGAAACGATGCAGTCAGATGAGACTACAGAAGCGGAACTACCGCCAGAGAATTCGGCCGATTGGCAGTATCAGACGACACTGTCGTTGCCGGCGGAAGAAGTCCCGGCTGCGGCAGACTTGCTGGATGTGTTTGTTCCTGCAGATGTCTTTCGTCACTCAAGAGACGACCTTTCAGATCTGCGGTTTATCGCGGCAGATGGTCGCGTCGTGCCTTACGCCGTCAGAACTTTGGCGGCAAGAGATGTGATGGAATATCAGACCGCATCAGAGTTCAACAGGTCGGAACCCGAGGATGGAGTTCACGAAGTTACACTTGAGTTTTCCACTGACGAGCCAACTCACAATCAGGTCGTGATCGAAACCTCCGGCGAAGAATTCCGTCGATCGGTTGTGATTGAAGGCAGCGACGACGGTATGGATTGGAAGAAACTGGTCAGGGGGCATTTGATTAATCTGACGGCAGACGGCAAGTCGTATGTCCAGAAGGCCTTTCGATATCGAGAAAGTCGGCATCGATTCCTGCGGGTTCAGGTGACTCCGGATCCGCAGTTAATGACGTCCGCGTTGGGCAAGGATGAATTTAAGATTGAGTCTGTTCAGGCTTCGCGGGAGATTTCCATTCCGGCCGTTTTGGTCACAACGGATGTTGAGATTAGTTCGCGCGAGCCAACTCGACAGTACGGCTCACCGGGTTCTCGCTGGATCCTGGACTTTGGTGCCGAGATTCCTGTTGATCGATTAGATGTTTCAATCACAGATCATGAGTTTGTTCGAGATGTCAGTTTGGAAGCGGAAACCGTCAACGCGATGGGCCAGCGAGAGTTTTATCCTGTTCTGTTCAGCGAAAGTACCACATGGCAGCGTCAGAAAGGGGATGAGCAGAAAGCCTTTTCTGTGACGTTTGGTGAAGTCCGAACACGCCGTTTACGTTTGATCGTGGCCGACTATCGAAACAAGCCGCTGACTCTGTCATTCGTCAAAGGCAGTGCGCCGGCGAGGCAGATTGTTCTGCAGCGTCCCGGGGCAACTCAGTTTCCTTTGGTCCTGCGTTTCGGTAATCCGGAAGCGGAAAGTCCGAACTACGACTTTGCTCGCAACCTTCCCGAAGCATTGCCCTCAACGCCAGCGCGAGCAGTCCTGGGATCTGTTGAAACCAATCCAGCCTACGTGGCTCCGCCAATCGCATTTACCGAGCGATTTCCGTGGTTCATCTATGTCGCGTTAAGTTCAGTCAGCGTTGCTCTGGGGGCTGTTGTTATGAATCTTTCCAAAGCCGTGATCGCCAATCATGATGCGGCAAGTGATAAAGCATAACG
Organism: Planctomycetaceae bacterium; assembly: GCA_044235005.1. Taxonomy (GTDB): domain Bacteria; phylum Planctomycetota; class Planctomycetia; order Planctomycetales; family Planctomycetaceae; genus SXXK01. Next base: position 1,433 of record JBIIIF010000399.1, read on the forward strand.
TTTACGCTTGCTGTTCGAATACGTCAGCCGATTGTTGAGCGATGCACAGACGCGCCTCGCCGTTGAGCCTCTCCGGGAATCGGTGTCCGCGAAATTGATGAGATTGAGACGGCGTTTGAGTCTCAATTTGTGTTCATACCGTGTGGTGAAGGCGGACACTGATGTTGATTGATTGTGATGCCATTCTGCCTCGGAACGGGCAAATACCCGTGATCGTGTTCGCGCTTCACAACAATTCTGTTGCTTAGCGACATCAGGCCATCGTTGTGGCATCAAAACGTGTGTGATGGAATGCCCTACCTGCATGATCTTTTCGTGCTTTCGTTGCAAACAACAGGTTGCTCAGAACAAAAAACAGGCCTAGGTTTTTTGAGTTGAATCGCACGTTATGTCTCACTCTGAGTGTACGTCAGGGGCGTTTCAGGCCCCTGCGTTCATTTGCCCACGAGTGTCGACGGACGATGCCGTCCTTCTCGCCTGGAGCCGTTGCCGTGACTTTTGACTTTCGTCTCAATGAACGTCGCAGGAATCACGATCGTCGGCAAAGTGTCGTCTCACCCGAGCCACTGGAAGCGCGGCTTCTGTTGTCGACAACCAGCATCACCAGTGCTTCACTTCCGATTGTGTCTAATCTTGCGACCGGCAATCCTGTTGTGTTATCGAGGAGCGTTACTGCTGGGAACTCGGCTGATTCAGCGGATGAATTTACAGTCACAGGGACTTCGGCCAGTCTGTCGGTTCAGGGCGTTACATCAACAACCAACGTGGCATTAACCTACGTCTGGACAACGACAGAGGCTCCGAGTGGCGGAGCGATCTCATATTCGAGGAACCCAACGAATCAGGCCCGAGACAACACACTGACGTTCACTCGGGCAGGAACCTATGGGGTCAAAGTTTCCGTACTGTCGGGCAGAACCGTCGTCTCGACGCTGATGCTGCAGTTGTCTGTCACACAGGTGCCAACCCGAATCGGATTGCTGGATGGATCGAACAAAACGGTGAATTCCGGGGCCGTCCTTTCTGTCACCGCAACTCCGCCAGCATTGTCGGCCATCGCTCTCGACCAGTTCAATCAGCCTTTGCTGACGCAACCCGCGATTACCTGGAGTATCGCCACGGTTCCGGTCGGTGGGTCTGCGACGCTGACAGCCACCGGCAATAGTCTTGCCACCGTTATCAATAAAGCGGGAACCTATACGCTGAGAGCCGGCACAGGCTCACAGATTGCTACGGTCTCCTTCAGTGTGTCGCAGGTCGTCACTTCTGTCGTTCTTCGGACTTCAAATGGGACAGTCGTTGAGAGTTCTCAGCCATTAGTCACCCAAACAACGACTCAGGCCGTATTGGTCCGGTGCTTCGACCAGTTTGGCAATGCGATGTCATCACAGCCATCGATTACGTGGTCCACGATTTCCGCGCCGAGTGGCGGTACTGCGAGTGTGCGTTTCAGTTCCGGCGTGGCGACAGCGACCTTCTCACGAGCAGGTGTGTATGTGATCAAAGGTGTGACTGGCAGTCAGGCCTTCACGTTTCAGGTCAGCGCTGAAGCCACGCTGTCGCGGATTAGTGTGCGAACACCGGACAATCGCGAAGTCCCGTCTGGTGGCACAGTCTCTGTTTCCGGCACACGTTATCAATTGAGCACGATCGGTTTGGATCAGTTCGGGCAGCCCCTGACTTCTCCACCAGAGATCACGTGGCAAGTGATCTCATCGGTGAGCGGCGGAACTGTCACGCTGACCAACGAGAGCAATAAAGCGCTGGCCGCTGTGAATAAGGCTGGCTCCTACAGCCTGCGAGCGACCTCGGGCTCGATCCTGTCGAATGTGACATTAAGTGTTGCCCAGGTACTGACGTCGCTTACGGTATCGACACCCGATGGAAATGTGGTCGACCCGTCAGTGCCGGTCGTTACAAGGACGACGTCGAAGCAGATTGCAATCAAAGGATTCGACCAGTTTGGCAACGCGATGTTATCGCCCCCGTCGATTACGTGGTCCACGATTTCCTCACCGAGTGGCGGTACTGCGAGTGTGCGTTTCAGCTCCGGCGTGGCCACTGCATCGTTGACTCGAGCCGGCGTGTATGTCATTCGAGGTGTGATCGGCAGTCAGGTCTTCACGTTTCAGGTCAGTGCGGAAGCGACCTTATCGCGGATCAGTGTGCGGACCCCGGAGAATCGCGAGGTCCTTTCCGGAGGAACTGTGGTAGTTTCCGGAACAAGTTCTCAATTGAATGCGATTGGTCTGGATCAGTTTGGTCAGGCGATGAGCTCTGCACCAGAAATCACTTGGCAAGTGGTCACATCGGTGAGCGGCGGGACCGCGACTCTGACGACCGAGGGCAATAAGGTTTTGGTCGCCGTGAATAAAGCCGGGGCGTACGGTCTGCGAGCCAACTCAGGCTCGATTGCGTCGAACGTGACATTGAGTGTGTCTCAGGTCCTGACTTCGCTCACGGTTTCAACACCCGATGGAAGCGTGGTTGATCCGTCTGTTCCGCTTGTCACAAAGACGACCTCGCAGTTGATTGGGATCAAGGTTCTGGATCAGTTTGGCAACACGATGGCATCGCCAGCATCGATCACGTGGTCCACGATTTCCGCGCCAAGTGGCGGGACAGTTGGTGTGCGATTCAGCTCCGGTGTGGCGACTGCGACCTTCACTCGGGCTGGCGCTTACGTCATCAGGGGAGTGACCGGCAGTCAGACTTTTACTTTTCAGGTGAACGCCGAAGCAACGTTGTCTCGGATCAGTGTGCGGACGCCGGAAAATCGCGAGGTGGTCTCCGGCGGTACCGTGTCCGTTTCCGGGACAAGTTGTCAGTTGAGTGCAATCGGGCTCGATCAGTTTGGTCAGCCAATGGTTTCTCCACCAGAAATCGCGTGGCAGGTCATCACCTCTGTGAGTGGCGGAACAGCCACGATGACCGCCGACGGGAATAAAGTTTTAACGACCGTGAACAAAGCTGGCTCTTACAGCCTGCGAGCGATCTCGGGTGCCATCGTGTCGAATGTCACTTTGAGTGTGACGCAGGTTTTGACTACATTGCGTCTCGCCACCACCGCTGGCGATGTTGTGGACCCGGCGGTTCCTGTTTCGGTTTCGACGACGACAAGTCTTCTGGCCGTTCAGACGCTGGATCAGTTTGGAAATGCACTGACAACATTGCCATCGATTTCGTGGAACACAGTACTTGCTCCAACAGGCGGTACAGCGACGACGGCCTTCAGATCCGGCATTGCGACAGTCACGTTCAATCGATCGGGCAATTATGTCGTCCGCGCCGCCAGCGGCGGACTGG
>JBIIIF010000163.1:0-16399 GCA_044235005.1 Planctomycetaceae bacterium
TGCCCGCGCAAGAAAAATACTCAAAAAATCCGTAGCGTGTAACCATTGAGCGGTGGCGAACGCAGTCGCACCAAATGGCTGCATTTTCCGTCTGTCGCTACCTGCCGCGTCCGTTCCGAAGTTGCGCGTTTTCAGGCCCGGAGAGGTTGTGAATTTATTCGTAGGACGGCCTTTTCAGGCCGCCGTTGCCACAAGAATACGTGCGATTTCGATGCCCTGAAAAGGGCGTCCTACATTTTTTCACAGCCCAGGACGGCCGACACAAAGGGCGGATGCGTCGGCCCTTCAGGCCTTAGGCAGCGGCAAAGAAATAAGAGACCAGCTCGGCGAGCGGCCCGGTGTGAACCGGCCGGTAGAACGGCCTACCGGTCGGCTAACGCCAACCGCTCGCCATGGGTTGGTGGGTAGGTTATTTGTTCGCTGGTGCCTTAGTCGCAGTGTTTTTTGTCGTCCGGTGACTCACGCCACCGGCAGTGGATTTGCGGGGCTTCCAGCCCTAACCACAATGCGCAACTTCAAAACGCGTCAGCGAGGGATTTACGGAGACACGCGTTAAAACACAAAATCGCAATCCCTTACTGACGTTTCGGGTTGGGATCTCAAGGCGTGGAAACATCCGAAAGTTAATCTCGGACTGTCCCTTCGGCACACCTGTCACACCCTGTCTAAGAATAATGCTCAACGTGCTGATTGCGTCGGCCAGCGAGTTCTCGCGTTCCTGAACTCAGATTCTCGGCAAACCGCGTACGAACGCTTCGAGTCGTCTGCAAATGAGAATCGCGGGGGAAACAGTTTGTTCCCGTGACATGACTGGTCATAGTGACGGTATCGACTCGCCGTCATCGCCCGGTGCGGTGTGTCAGGAATCCTGAATGGTTCAAGCTGAGATCGAGCGTTATGGCCACCCACATCATCTTTCAATGTCCAGCTTGCCAGCACAGACGTGTGACGTCGCCAAACCCTGCCGACGGACCAGTCAAGTGCGACGAATGCCAATGGGGACGGAACGAAGGGGCCGCGGATTTCGTCGATGGCCATCTATGCCGTTGTCGCATCTGTGGATGCGAGGATTTGTGGCGTCAGAAAGATTTTCCGCCCGCGATGGGTTTGGCACTTGTAGCGACTGCAGCCATTCTTAGCTGTATTGCCTACGCAAAATATCAACCGCTCGTGGCACTGGGGATTCTGATGGTGGCCGCGTTGCTTGATATGTTACTTTACACGTTTATGGGCGACATGCTGGTTTGCTACCGGTGTGGAGCCCGACATCGACAAACGGCGATGGCGGAGGAGCATCCCAGGTTCGACCTGGAGACGGCAGAACGTTATCGTCAGCAGGATCTCCGGCAGCGACAGTCGTCCAGGCCGGGTTGAGCTTCGAAGATTGTCGCTCCATAATCGGAGCGATTTGGACAATAGCATCTGTGGAAGAACTGCGTCGAAGACTGGTTGAGGATCTCAGCGACACGATCGAAGGCGAATTGCGAATCGATCCGGCGGCTGTCGCCGTGTTTTCGTCGGACGCCAGTCTGTATGAGATCGAGCCGATCGCTGTTGTATTCCCGCGTCAGACACGCGATGTGGAAGTCATTGCGGCCTATTCCGCCGACAACAACATTCCGCTGATTGCCCGTGGTGCCGGTTCTGGTCTCGCAGGGGGCGCAATTGGACGCGGGATTGTGATCGATTTTTCTCGCCACATGAACCGAGTGCTGTGGGTGGATGGAAATCGCGTTCGAGTTCAACCGGGCGTTGTGCGAGAACAACTGAATCGCGAACTTCGTAAACATGGTCGTTACTTTGCACCGGATCCATCCAACAGTCGCATCACAACAATCGGCGGAATGCTGGGTGTTGATGCGGCGGGATCTCATGCGGTTCGGTACGGATCAACGCGAGACCATGTCGAGAGCATCGAGTGCGTGTTGTCCGGCGGACAGCGAATGGAACTGGGACGTGAACCGCTGCAACTGGACACGTCCGCCTATCCCCGTATCGTCGATCTTGAACCTGTTGGCGGTGCCGCTGGCAGCGGAGTCACCATCGGGGCAACCGTTAGCGCAGCGGTACGAACAGATGCGTTGAGGTTATCGTCGCTGACGCCCGCGACTCGTCGCGCGGATCTGATTCAACGAGTCGGCTCGCTGCTGCAGGAGTTTGAGCCGGTCATCAAACAGTATCAGCCTCCGCTGCTGCGAAATTGTTGCGGCTATATGCTGCGTGGAATTCGCCAGGCACAGGAGCTTGATCTGGCCCGTATGCTCGTCGGTTCCGAAGGGACGCTGGGGCTGTTTACGGAGGCAACTCTGTTCACAATGCCGCTGCCCTCATTTCGGGCTGCCGCCTGCCTGATGTTCCAAACGCTGGAACAAGCCGTTCTGGCGATGCAACTTCTTCTGCCGCTGGAGCCCAGCGCCTGCGATTTGCTGGATCGGCGAGTCCTGAGTCTGGGACGCGGATCCGATCTGCGTTTTCGGGACATGATTCTGCCGGAAGCCGAGGCAGGATTGATTATTGAGTTTCCCGGTGGCAGTGAACGAGAGATTCGAGAACGTCTCAGAGATGCTCAGAGTCTGCTCAGTGATCGCGACATTGATTTTCAGATTACGCGAGAAGCCACGACACTCGAAGATGTGGAGCTGCTCTGGGCTCTGCCTTCACAAGTGGTTTCTTTGCTGGCCAGCCTGAAAGGTTCGTCGCGCCCGTTGCCGTTTGTCGAAGATGTTGCGGTCCCCCCGGAGAAGCTTGCGGAGTTTCTGGTCTCGGCCCAGCGAATTTTTCAGAAGCATGAAGTCACCGCGACGTTGTACTCCCATGCCGCTTCCGGCCAGTTGCATTTTCGTCCGATCCTTCCCGTACCCGACAACGGAGAAGAGACAAAAATCGAAGCCATTGCCAGAGATCTCTATCGCCAGGTAGTCCAGGTCGGCGGATCGATCAGCGGAGAACACGGAGACGGACTCTCCCGCACTGCATTCATCAGATCGCAATACGGTCCGCTGTATCGCGCGTTTCAGCAACTGAAGGAAATCTTCGACCCTCAGAGACTGATGAATCCGGAAAAGATCATCAGCAATGATCCTCAGTTGACCGTCAAACATCTTCGCAGAATTCGACCGCGCGAAAGTGTTGCGACCAGTTCCACCGGCGGCTCACTGCTGCCTCTCATGCAGTTCGCGTGGAATGCCAACGAAGCGGCCGATGCGGCCACACGTTGCAATGGATGCGGCACTTGTCGCGTACTCACCGAACCTTCACGGATGTGTCCATTCGTTGAGAATGATGGCAACGAAGAACTGTCCCCCCGCGCCAAAGCCGATCTGTTCCGTCGAGCGATCTGTTCCATCTCGGGCAAAGAACTGCTGGCCGATGACTCCACTAAGACGATTCTTGATAGCTGCTTCAATTGCAAACAGTGCCAGCTCGATTGCCCGTCCGAGGTCAATATCCCGCATCTGGTTCTTGAAGCTCGCGCGCAGCACGTGCAGGCCCATGGTCTGAGCAAAACCGCATGGCTGCTTTCACGAGTTCACACGTATGCTCGCATTGCATCACGATTTTCGTTTTTGACCAATCGTTTACTGAGGAACACCTGGTTTCGAAAACTTCTGCAGCGATTCGTGGGTGTCGCGTCGGCTCGACGTCTGCCGAAATTTGCGAGAACTCCGTTTCTGGGGTCGCTGCGAGTTCAGCGTGAAGACAATTCGGGAAGTCCGGGAAGCCCGCGACCAACGGTCGTCTACTTTGTGGACTACTTTGCCAATAACCATGATCCGGAATTGGCCGAAGCATTTGTGAGGGTGCTGGAACACAACGGATTTCGAGTCTTCATTCCTCGCGGACAAACGGTTTCCGGAATGACGATGTTGACCGTGGGCGACATCTCCGCCGCGCGAGTCGTGGCGGAACAGAATATTCGTGAACTGGCCGAGCCGGCTCGCGAAGGCTATTCGATCGTGTGTACAGAGCCTTCGGCCGCCGTTTGCCTGACTCAGGAGTATCCGATGCTTTTGTCCAGCAGCGACGCCGAAGTCGTGGCTCAGCAAACGCTGGATGCGGGCTCTTTCCTGCTGGAGCTCCAGCGCCGAGGAAAGCTGAAGAAGGATTTTACACCGCTCGCGATCAGAGTTGCCTGGCATACACCGTGCCATACGCGGGCCATGCGGCGTGGGCAGCCATTGTTGGAGATTCTGAAACTTATTCCCGGTCTCAAGGTGAAGATGATTGAAAAAGGCTGCACCGGGATGGCGGGAACTTTTGGGCTCGCAGCCGAGAATTTCGAACAGTCGCTCCGCATCGGCTCGGAATTGATTGGTGAAATGAAGACCATTGACGCAGACGCGGGCGTCACCGACTGCAGCAGTTGCAGAATGCAGATGGAACAAGCCAGCCGGATCCCTACAATTCACCCGATCAAGCTGCTGGCACTCTCGTACGGACTGATGCCGCGGCTTGCAGAACGCCTGAAAGCTCGACCCTCCGGATTGAGCATGTCATGATCCTGAACAGAATCCTGCGCTCATGAATCTGAATGTCCTCTTCTTTGCGGCGGCTCGTGATGCGGTCGGGGCTGACACCCTGTCTGTCGAAGTTCCCTCAGGCAGCACCGTGGCTGAATTGCAGCAGTTGATGATCCGTCAAACACCACAACTTGAACGATGGTCTCAGGCTTTACTTTGGGCCGTCAATAATCGTTATGCGGGAAGCGATCAGGTGCTGCAGCCGTCGGATGTGATCGCCTGTTTTCCTCCCGTGAGCGGAGGCTGATTCATGATTGAACTCACAACAGAACCCATCGACTACCACCAGCTCACCGAATCCGTGCGCGATCATGCAGCCGGTGCTGTCACGCTGTTTCTGGGAACCGTGCGGGAGTTTACTCGCGGCGTTCAAACGTCATGGCTGGAGTACGAGGCCTACCCTGAGATGGCTCAGAACTCAATGGCGGAGCTCGAGGCTGAAGCCTGTCGAAGATTTACCGTCACAAAGATCGCGATTTCACATCGGACCGGCACGATGTCGCTGGGCGAAATCAGCGTCGCCATCGCTGTCAGCGCGCCGCATCGTGATCAGGCGTTCGAAGCGGGACGATGGTTGATCGATACGCTGAAGGAACGTGTGCCGATCTGGAAGAAGGAGCACTATGCAGACGGCCGTGAAGAATGGCAGCATCCGGGAGTGACTCCGCAAACCAGCACCGAAGGCGCAAAACGATGAACTCCGGAGATAACTTGAGGCGACGACTGATCGATTCGTTCGGGCGAGTCCACAACAATCTAAGAATCAGTGTTACTGATCGATGCAACATTCGCTGCTTCTACTGCATGCCTGCGGACAACGTGGAGTTCATGCCGAAGGAACATCTGCTTTCCTTCGAAGAAATTGAACGAGTCGTTCGCATCGGCACAACACTGGGGATTGATCGAGTTCGTTTAACGGGCGGCGAACCGCTGGTCCGTCGTGATCTGCATGTGCTGGTTCGAAAACTGGCCGCGATTCCGGGAATCATCGATATCGGGCTGACAACAAACGGTATCCTGCTGGAGGAGCAGGCTCAGGAGTTGCGCGATGCCGGGCTGAGACGTTTGAATATCAGCCTGGATGCTCTGGATCCGGAGATCTTTCGCAAGGTGACTCGCCGCGAAGGATATGAACGAGTGCTTGCCGGGATACAGGCGGCTCGTGACGTTGGCTTTTCGCCAATCAAACTCAACGCCGTTTCTGTGCGAGGCCTGACCGAGGATCAGATCGTTCCTTTCGGCAATTTGGCTCGTGAAACCGATACTGTTGTGCGTTTTATCGAGTTCATGCCCCTGGATGCCGACAGCCAGTGGCAGCGCGATAAGGTCCTGTTCGCGCATGAGATCATCGCCCGGCTGGAGGCAGAGTTCGGTGCTTTGCGGGCGATTGAGTCGCCACCGTCGCCTCCTGCTCATGCTGGCTTAAAGACGACCAGTTTGTTGCCGCAGGCCGATGCCGCGACTCATGCTCCTGCACAGGATTTTGAATTCGCCGACGGCAAAGGTCGAATCGGTTTGATCGCCAGCGTGAGCCAACCCTTCTGCAGCAGTTGTAATCGCTTTCGCCTGACGGCCGACGGTCGTCTCCGCAATTGCCTGTTCAGTCATGACGAAACCGACATCAAGCCATTCCTGCGATCAGATTCCGCCGACGAACTGATCGCTCAGGCAATGCTGAGCAGTATTGCCGCCAAGAAAGAAGGCCACGAGATCAACACGGCTCGCTTCATTCAACCCGATCGCCCGATGTACTCGATCGGTGGGTAGCGTGGTTCTTGGTTCTTGGTTCTTGGTTCTTAGCTGGACATCGCCAAGTTGCCCCCTCTCCCTCGATTTTTTGCGGAGAGAGAGCGTGTTGTTCGATGGCAGGATGGACGCAAAAAATTGGGGGAGAGGGCCGGGGAGAGGGGGAATTTTCAGCACGCGGCCCTTCACGAAAGACCTCATCCGGCCTATCGGCCATCTTCTCCCCGAGGGAGAGAAGGGATTGCGTTCGCGCGGCAAACATTGATCAAAACGCAACTTCGGTGAATCCGAATCTGCAAACACGGCGATTGCCAATTAGTGCCTGGTGCCTGCTTGCGCGGCGAAGAGCACAGCTTCACATCTGCGAGAGTGCCTTGATGGGCGGGTGTGCCTTAACTGCCTCGGTTCGGTTGTTCCTGGCAGTTCTGGAGTTCTCTGCATCAGTGGGTTGCTCCGCCGGACGAACCAGCCGGACAATAAATCCGGCAACCTGATTCAAAACGACCGCCGCGACGCCCGTGCACATCAACGCGGCCACCACCGCAAGAACCGGTGAACTGCTCATCATCGTCATTGCGCCTGCGAGAGCCACGCCATGTATCAGGTAGAATTCATATGAGTACTCGGCTGCAAGTTTGATGATCCTCGACCGAGTCTGAAACAGCAACGATGACTCGACAATGATCAGGCTGATGGCTGCGTAAGCAAAAGCGGGCTGTACCAGCAGCGCCAGAATGATCAACACGGTTGCGAGCCCCACGCTGACACATCTGCGAGTCTTGTCGGAAGCGTAAGCCGCAATGATGCTGGCGACAGAGTACGTCAGAGAATGAGACAGCAGCCACGGAGCGGAGTCACGAGCAACCAGAAACGTTAAGCCAGCGCTGCTGACAAGGGCCACACGTCCGGGGCGTTGGGTCAGTCGTGAGAGGAACGTCGCGAAGTAACAGGCCAGTATCAGAGAAACAAACCATGTTGGTGAATTCACCAGTTCTCTGGAATGCGTCCATAGCCCTGTGCCCAGCATCTGCGAAATGATCTGGCCGACAGAGGCTTTCTTGTAGCCGGACAACATGGCCAGACAAAAGCTTCCGACCATCGCGATCCAGAACGCCGGGTAAACACGAAAAAGGCGCTGCGCGAGCCAGTTTGTTGGTGCCCGTCGACTCTCCAGCGAAAGCAGTCCGCTGACTGCAAGAAATATGGCCACGCCCAATTGCCCGATTGACAGACCGGCTACCAGGGTCAGATCGTCTCGCCCAGCAATGCTTAACGCATGTTGCATTACGACCATGCTCATCGCCAGAACTCGAACAATGTCGAGTCCGACCAGATTGGGCCGATACGATTTCTCGGGACAGCTTCCGTCAGAAGCAGCAATTAGGACCATGGCGGGACTCTTCGGCAGGCTGATTGGTCTGTAAGACTCAACGAATCTTCAATACGCGGAGGACAGCGAAGAGAGACTTCCGAAATCTAGCGTCTCTAAAGCCTGAAGCGGTGAAAACCCGGCCTCGTCCCGACGGCTTACACCTCAGCAACTCTTATCGAATGGTATTTTTCAGATGGTTGCATTCACGCAACAGAACGGATCGCTATCACCGGGAACCATTGCATTGATTCGTTCGGGGTGATGCATCCCGGCATCAACGCTCCAAGGGCCTCGCCGAAATCTCGGCCCCTTATTGCCGTATCCGGATGCCCCCGACGGAGTCACCTCGAGGAAATCACTGCTGACTCAAAGCAATCCAGCGATCGCGAATCCAGAGTTGCAGCGGCAGCAGAACAAACAGCCATGTCCAGAACAAGTTAATGATACTGCTGAGCAGCAACGTGACTTCAATGTTATGGCTGCGTGCGAAAACGGAAGTCACCGCCGTCAACCCAAGAATCGGAGCCGCCATGCAAAAGAAAGCTGGCATCGCAAGCAGAATCGTCAAGGGCAACGCAGCCCAGCGCGTGTAAAGAGAAAGCAGGGCCGCCAGATGGCTGGCAAATCCCAGCATGATCAGATAACTGCTGACCATAGTCGCCGAACAGTTTCGCACAATTGCACCATCACTCAGGATCAGTGTGATAAAGATCCAGACAAGTGCCGGAACCAGCGCAATTGCACAGCCTGCGAATTTCTCCACCAGGATTCGCACGCTGCTGACAGGAACTGTCGCCAGCGTTGACTGTGTCTGCTGGCGGACTTCATAAAACAGGCAACCGGAGGAATACAGCAGGACCTCCGCTGTCAGCATAAACACGAATGTCAGAAACGCCCACCAACTGTAATCGCCCCGGAGAACCAGCCCATTCGAATACCCATCCATTTCCTGAAACATACGAAAGCCCGCAAAGGCCAGACCACCAGCCAAAAGCTTGGCAATCGCGAATGTTCGTCCGCCGGTAAAGAATAGAAACTCCTTCCATGCGACCGACAAATCCCAGCAACGTCCAACAGCCCAACGCCGGACGGATTTGTTCTCTGACGGACCTGCAATGTCTGTCGGGGCAGACCAAAAATCCAATGTCAGCGTGCTGACCACGAACAGGACGAAGGCCATCAGAAGACTCGACCAGAACTGCCCGGCAACGATTGACACTTCCCCTTTGATGGAAGCCGTGGAAATCGTCGTGAGACCGGTCGAAAAGTCGATTCCCAGCATCGTGAATCCACTGGTCAATCCCAGGATCTCTGCGAGACGGTCAAAGACGGAGATCTTTGAACACGCAGCCGGGATCGCTTCCAGAAACGCAATCGTGCCAGCAGACAAGCCCCCCGGTGAAATGGCTCCAAGGAACGCCGAACTGATCCTCGGCAGAAACACGAAAACGCCGATGGTTGTGGCGGCCAAACCGGCGGCTCGCCCCGAAGTCGCGCACCGCACGCTGCAGAACAGCGCCAGATTGGCCACCAGAATCATCCACGCCGCTAACGCAAGGTAAGCGGCGATAATCTGATTCCAAAGGACGCCCCCGAGGGTGATCGATAAAAACGTAAACGGAATCTGGATCACAAGCAGCATCAGAGAACTGACCAGACGCGATGTCGATTTCCCGAGAGTAATCGACAGTGAATTCATGCCGGCAAGTCGCAGCAGGGCGAAGGTCCCCGCATCCTTCTCCTCGGTCACAGCAGTAACGAAGTAGGTGATTCCTGAAATTGTGATGATGAACACATTCAGCGTGCAGACCAGCTCAAAAAACCGCAGCCCCATGCTGCCGGTGCCAAACACATCCACGTTGGCCATGGAGATGGCAAACAACATCGCTCCCGCAAATGCCGCACGAACGATGTGCGGGTAGATGGACTTTGAATCCATCTTCAAAGTCCAATTGAACAGCGTTGTGACTCCGGAGATCACGTTCGGACTCCGCGAGTTGTCAGGTCCATAAACGCCTGATTCAAATGCCGTCGCTGCTGGCTGAAGGAAGTGATCGAAAGATCCAGTGTGAGCAGTTGTCGCAGGAACTCATTGGCCGATGTGGCTGGCGTCAATTGTATGTTGTAATCTCGCCCCGTCGGGAACTCCGGCTCAGACACAGATTCGACGCCGGGCAACTCCTTGATTCGTTGCATGGCCGCCTCGGAGATTGTCGCCAGCTTGAGATTGTACAGAGGCTTCTCTTCCGGGCTTTCCAGCAGGATCTCCATCGGTCCGCTGAACTTGATTTGACCTCGGTCGATGATTGTCACGCTGTCGCAGAGTTCCGCCAGTTCACTCAGAATATGCGAACTGATAAACACCGTTTTCCCCATGCGTCGGAGTTCACGCAGGATTTCCATCAATTCAATTCTGGCACGCGGGTCCAGACCACTGGCGGGTTCGTCCAGCAGCAACAAATCCGGATCATGGACCAGAACACGTGCCAGACTGACTCTCTGCTGCATTCCGCGTGACAACCCGCTGATGAGATCATCGCGACGTCCTTCCATATCGGTCAGCGTCAGCACGTCATGAATAACAGTATCGCGTTGCCGAACCGGTAGACCATAAGCCGCCGCAAAAAAATCCAGATACTCGAAGACTGTCATCTGCCGGTACATGCTGAAATGGTCCGGCATAAAGCCAATGCGGCGACGCACGGCGACGGAATCATTGCGCACGCTGTGTCCAAAAACTTCCACTTCACCCCAGTTCGGTTTCAACAGGGTGCAGATGGCCTTAAGCGTTGTCGTCTTCCCGGCACCGTTAGGCCCGACAAAACCGTGCAACGTCTGTGGCATGACGCAGAAAGTCACCTGACTGAGCGCCTGATGGCCTTTAAACGCATGCGACAGGTTTGTGACGGAGATAGCCGGAACTGTGTCGCGGGTGATTGTCGACATGTGGAAGAATGCCTTTTGCCGAATCCTGCGGAGCTTCGAAAATGCGATGAGAGCTACTGCTGTTTTGCCAGCACGGCGTCATCAAACTTCAGACGTCCCTGAGCCAGCGACACCGAATGCGGAAAACGCTCAGCCAGTTCGTTGCTATGCGTCACACACAACAGGGCCGTGTCGTGTTCAGCCGCCATTTCAAGCAACAGTGTCCCAATCTCTTCCGCCGTCTGCGGGTCAAGATTTCCCGTAGGCTCATCCGCCAGCAGCAGAGAAGGCTTGTGCAGCAACGCTCGACAAACGGCGACTCGCTGACGTTCCCCCCCGGACAATTTCCCCGGACGCTGATGCAGTCGATGAGCCAGCCCGACACGATCCAGCAACGCTTCCGCTCGCTTACGAATATTGGCCTCTGAATCAAACCCCGCAAGAGTTGGCAGCAGAACGTTCTCCAAAACGCTGCACTGCGGAAGCAATTGATGATCCTGAAAAATGAACCCGATATGCTGATTACGAAACGACGCCAGTCGACTGGAACTCATTCGCCACGGGTTCTCTCCAAGGATCTCAATCAGTCCGGAGGTCGGCTGATCCAGAGTTCCCGCCAGATAAAGCAGAGTACTCTTGCCGCACCCGGAAGGTCCGCGAATCGCAATCGTGCTGCCCGACAGGACCTTCAGGCTGACGTCTTTCAAAATTGAAACAGGCCCGCCCGGCGAGTCAAATGTGCGGGAAACACCATGCATATGGAGAACAAGAGGCATAGGGATTCATTTCACTGGAGTTTGAAAGCAACCGCGTTGCAGTGCCGCAGTTCAGAAGACTTCCCGAGGTCAACTTCGTCTAAGATTCTTAGGGATTCGTCGCTGGCGGGGAAGAATCACCAGCGGCCAGTTTGGCAATATCATCTGCTGGAAGCGATCCGCGATAGATTCTGACATCGGCCAGGTTTCCCTTGAAGTAGTCCTGAGCCCCGAAGCCAATCCGCAGTTTGGCGTCGCTGGAAAGATCAATGGCTTCGTCCGGCAACGCGGCCGACTCCGATACCAGTTTTCCGTCAACATACAGCTTCAGGCAATCCTTCGCCCGAACGGCGGCCACGTGATGCCATCCCGAAGGAAACGAATGATCCCACGTCGCATTGCGGCCCGCCTCGATCGACAAAACTCGCCCCGATGGTAACGCTCCGACAAACAAACGGCCGTGAAACACCGCCATCGACCACGCTCGCCGGAACTTGACGTCCGGCGTCAGGTCAACTCGTCCAACCTTTGCCCAGTCGGTCTTTCCTTCGTAGCGATAAACTTCTGCAAGCGGCAAAGTTCCGCCGTACATTTTTCCGTTGTAAACCACCAGCGGCATGGCTTCGAGTTCCTCCCCCAGCTTTCCGGCGTCTTCCCAATTCGTGCCTTCAATATGGCGAAAAACGTGGGCCTGTGGCCACTCGCTGACAAACAAACTTCCCTGGTGAACCGCAAAGCCGTAAGTCTGAGTGGCATTCGGGATGCGGCCCATATCATGCCACTGCTCACCATCGAAACGAAACACAGCCCCCTCGTCATAGCAGGATGCAAACAGCGAACCATTAAAGACCGTCATCGCTTCAACTCGCTTGCCGGGATTCGGACAGGCGGTCCATGTTTCACCGCCTTCGTAACGGAAGAATCCGGCCGGCTTGTAGAGCGATCCGGCATACAGCTTTCCACGATACTCAATGAGACTTGATACCGCTTCTGTTTCGGCTGACAACGTGCCGCAGGAAATCCACTGATCGCCCTCACCAAGGCGGTACACTTTGCCACCGAAATTCTTGTTTTCAGACTCGGCCAGTGATGAACCTGCCAAACGATATTTGCTGGACGCGACATACAGCGAACCATCAAAGACTGTCATGGCAGAAATGGCATTGGCTTTGTCGGGCGAACCGAGATCTGTCCAGCGATCGCCACCTTCGAATCGGAAAACTCGCCCCGCTTCGTCTGCTCCCGCATGGCACGTCGATGCATAAAGCTTCCCGTTATGAACACACAGCGAGAAAACATACACCGCGGATCCCAGCTTTCCATGATCGGAAAACTCCGGTTCGATACGAGCCTGATCGATTCCGAAATGAAGCTGGCGATGGTTCGACTGAGAATTCGTGACTCCTCCATGAGTGTAGAGCCCCAGATGAAACCCGGTCCGTCCGGCGAAATCAAACTGGCTCAGAATATCGCCAGGCACATCATCAGTCGCGTCCGTCGGCTTGACCCAGGCTGCGATCGAGAAATCCTGTTGCCCCGGATTAAAGCCGCCCGCCGTTTCAATATCAATGAACGAACTGGTGCCATCAAAGACGGCCGATTTGGTCAGACTCGCCGTCGGACCGTCATCGGCAAACTTCAGACCTTTGCCGGTCGACTTCAGCTTTCGAGGTGAGTGATCTTCCGCTGAACTCTGCAACGGCCAGTGTCCTGCCAACTGGGCTTGAGCATTAGCGGTCGAAACAATAGCCACCCACACCAGAACAATGTTCAGGACTCTCATGCGATACTCCATGAAAAACAATGCGAGGCTCTTCAGCCCCGGAGAACGTTAGAATCAAAAAAAAGCAACGTGGGCGACTTTCCAGGAAGTGCGGAACGTAACACACTTCGACCCCGGCGTCATCAATTCGCGAAAGAAGAAGCATTTGTCTCTGCTTTGATGCCTCCTGAATATCTGGCCAGTCATCCTGTATTGTTCTTTGACAGCTCTGTGCGTTTGCAGGCGATTCATGAAATCTGTGACCGAGTACCTGACCTTCAATATTCCCGAAAGAATGGGCTTCCTGAATATCACGCCCCGACTTGAAGAAATCCTTCGTGGCTGCGGAATTCAGGAAGGCCTGATGCTGTGCAATGCGATGCACATCACAGCATCTGTCTTCATTAACGATGACGAGTCCGGTCTGCATGCGGACTATCGCAAGTGGCTGGAACATCTCGCCCCGTTCGATGCTTCCCCACAGCGTTATGCTCACAATCGAACAGGCGAAGATAACGCCGATGCACATATGAAGCGGCAGATTATGGGTCGCGAAGTTGTGATTGCCATCACCAAAGGACGGCTCGACTTCGGTCCGTGGGAACAGGTTTTCTACGGCGAATTCGACGGACGCCGCTCCAAGAAAGTGCTTGTCAAAATCATCGGCGAGTAGAGACGGATGCAAAACTCCGGAGCGACAAGACTCACGAAACCAACACGAATGGCCAGTGCTGCGTGCAGACTCGATTCGGGGATCATCGGAGCGGACCAGGCGACGAGCTCCATTCAGGCCGCGCAGTCTCTGCAGGTGGTTAAGCTCCCCGGGGTTTACGCCATTGCGAACAGTGATGGTTTCCCGCAACAAAAAAAGCGGATCTCTGTCCATCGACAATGAGACCCGCCTGAATAGAGGATGAAAATTTTGAACTTGATCCAGATCAGTCGACCAGCAACGCGAAAATCAGTCGCCTGAGGTTTGCCGCTCGCCAACGAACGGCAAAACCTGCACACGGCGGGCTGAATTATTCGGCTTCCAGCTCGATGTTCCAGTAAGCTTCACTGACGAACTTCGACCAGCTTTCAATGCGAACACCGTGAGGTGCGTAAAGCGGATTCCACATCGGCCTCGTTGGCTTCTGCCGAAGCGGCATATGAGCCTGCTCGGGGGTTCGATTGGCTTTGCGAGTATTGCAGTCGATACAAGCGAGAACGCAATTCGTCCAGCTTGACAGCCCACCGCGTGATCGCGGAACAACGTGGTCAATCGTCAGCTCCTCGCTGCCCGGTCGGCAACCACAATACTGACACATGTAACCGTCACGCTTAAACACATTTCTGCGGCTAAAGGCGACGATCTTGACGGGCAGCCGGTCATACCGAGTTAACGTGATGACTTCCGGAACTCGCAGCGTCAGCCATTGAGTTCTGATGACCGGATCTCCGTCAGCCGGACGCAAAGCAGCCCAGTCTTCCCAGCCATAAAGCTGATAGCTGCTCGGATCGACAATCCGAGCGGTCTCGTTCCAAACCTTCGTCAAGGCACGAGAAACAGTCGAAACCGCAACCGGTTGCCAGTTGCGATTCAAAACCAACGTTGGACGTTCCAGAACAGAACTGGTCATTGCAGTCTCCTGCCTTTCCGAGCCTATCTCTGTCTACTTCATTGGTGCCGTGTTGTACCGATCCATCAGCGAGAAGGCTCAGCCACGCCAATGAAGCATACGCCGACCGAGTCGAGCGTGCCAATCACATCGCACATTTTTCATAGATCGAAAAGCAGTCGTAATCAAGGGGCCGGGGCAAATCGTTCGAGAACGAATTCGTCAGTTCCGCGGCACAGCACCTTAGACCAGAGGAATCCGTTTGAGTCGCCCAGTGGTCGGACAGACGTACAGCTTTCGTCTCCAACCGGCCCGGAGAGGCTGGCCCTGCAAAAGGCCGCTGCCATGATAAAGTTGACCGTTCTCCTCGACGGCTCGAAATTCAACGAGCTCCAGCAACTGCGGCAAAACCTTGCGAAAATCGGAGTCCACGCCCAGTCGATCCGCCAACTCCGCCAGAATATGGCTCCAGCGAGCTCCGATTCTCGCGCCGAGGAATACGGCAACAGGCCCGAACATTTTTCGGGGACGACACGCCATTGGGGCTGACAGTTTTTCGTCGGCAACGACGAGTCGTCCATGCCCACCAAGCCGGCGTGTGCTGGCTGTTGCTGTATTTTCGAAGAAGTTGGAATGAGGTGCGGGAAGCATCCTTGTTGTCTTTGCGTCAGAGGAACCAAAACCGTTAATCTGCTGCTATGACACTTCCGAAGTGCGAAGGTTCAGAATGCTGTGCCATCGGATGCGTGTTAATTGTGACTGGCGGTTGCTTGTTGACCGCCCAGCCGTGGGCGCCGGCTGCTGATTTCAACTCAAGGAGTATTTCTCATTCGCAGCGCGATTCCTGATGTCTTTCGAACTACTCAGCCCGCCACAGCCGGTGCCGCGAACTCACGGACTGAAATTGAGCGGCCAGCGTTTCAGCCTCCGTTGTGTTATGGTTCGCTGGCATTAAGCAGTCGCTATCTGCTGTCGCCCCTTGCTGGCTTCACGACTCTGCCATTCCGCCGCATCGTGCGCCGCATCGGAGGCATCGGTCTTGCCACAACTGATTTGGTGAATGCTCGCGCGCTGGTCAGTCGCAATGAACGCACGATGCAAATGGTCGAAACGCATCCGGAAGATCGCCCGTTTGCCGTCCAGATTTTTGGCAGCGAGCCGCAGGTTATGGCCGATGCGGCTCAGTTGCTGGTCGAACTGGGAGTTGACACGGTCGACATTAATATGGGCTGCCCCGTGAATCGCATCGCCGGGGCCGGAGCCGGGGCCGGGATGATGTGCAACACAGACGGCACGATGAAACTGGTGCAGACCGTCGTCGAATCCGTCAAAATTCCAGTCAGTGTCAAGATGCGACTCGGCTGGGACGCATCAAGCCTGACCGCACCGCTGTTCGCTCGCGAATTCGAACAGGTGGGAGTCGCCGCCGTGGCCATTCACGGGAGAACTCGCGAACAAGGCTTCAGCGGCACTGTTTCCCTGCCTGGCATTCGAGCTGTCGTGGAGGCCGTTCATAAGATCCCGATCATCGGCAACGGAGACGTTCGCAATGTGGCCGACGCTGCGAGAATGATTCGCGAAACCGGCTGTCAAGGCGTTTCCATCGGCCGCGCCGCTTTGGCAAACCCGTGGATCTTTCGGCAACTGAGCGAATGGGAGCAGACCGGCAGTTATTCCCCCGCCGGAACATTCGACGAGCGTCTGACTTTGATGCTGCA
>JBIIIF010000400.1:0-4713 GCA_044235005.1 Planctomycetaceae bacterium
GCAGCAGTTGGTTGAGGACGGTTTTCAGATGTTCGCTGTGATTGAAGACGGTAATCGTCAGCATCGTGTCCAGGAAGGCAGCTTCCTTTCTGTGGACTATCGTGGAACAGAGGTACAGGCGGGATCTTCGATCACATTTGATCGAGTTCTGCTGGCCAATGGTGGTGGTCCCAGTATCGTTGGTGCTCCGACGATTTCAGGTGCCTCAGTTGTTGCTGAGGTTGTGATCGCCACTGAGAAAGGCCCAAAGCTGGAGATTCAGCGTCTCCGGAAGCGAAAGAATTCACGTCGACATACAGGTCACCGCCAGAAATATACTCGGGTGAAAGTTACTTCAATCACCATTCCGGGTCTGGCTGTTGCTGAGAAATAGGCCGATTGCGGTCTCGTAACGAGAAGAGATCAAAATGATAAGCGAGACAGGCATGGCCTGTCTCGCTTTCTTTACGCGCGGCACGTTTGGCTGTTAGCTGATGATCCACGTGGGGCCTGACCAGCCGCGTCGGGAACGATGAAAAGTTGTTCCCGACGCCGTTATCTGTGGTCTCCGCGGAACACAAGCGGAGTTCATATCCCGGCTAAATGTGTTCCTGAGCTTGATTGAAGTCAGTTCACTCCGGGGCTTACTGAGCCGGGTTGAATGCTCCGCCTGGTGCTCCGAAGCGCCGCAGATCCAGTTGCGGTTGCTGATTGAGGCTTCTCAACGCGTCCTGACGATCCTGCTGCAGCGTATCCGCCTGGTTATTAAAGAAGTCTGACATCTGAACAATCGCTGGTCCAAGCAGGAACAGGAACACGGACGGCATCAGAAATAGTGCAACAGGGAACAACAGTTGAAACGAGGCCGCGTTCGCTCGTGCGTCAGCCCGTTCTTTCAGAGAGGCTCGAATACTATCGCTGTATTCAGTCAACGCCTTCGAAATACTTGTTCCGGTAGACTCTGATTGCACGAGGAGCGACGTGAAGGAATTGATTTCCGGCGAGTCGATGCGATTGCCGAAATTTCTGAGTGCCTGAGGAAGGCTCCCGACTTCCGCCTGCTGATCAACAATCCGCAATTCCTCCGCCAGGGCCGGATGAGCAATCGCAATTTCACGACTAATTCTTTTCAGAGACTGAGGAACGGTCAGTCCCTGGCTGACTCCCATGTTCATCATGTCAAGGACGTCCGGCAGTCCTCGCTCGATATCGATTTTCCGCTCAGAGGCCTTGAAGGCCACAATCAGCGGTGGCAACGCCCACATAAACAGAGGTGCCATGACGAGGAGGCCCAGCAGCCATGCTTCGATGGCCGGAGGCGCCATGATGAGCCAAATGCCTACCACCACCAGCGAAAGGAAAGAGAGTGCGAATCTGATTGCGCTAAGATTCAGCCATGAGGCACGGGAATGATACCCGGCCGCTAAGAGAGATTTTCTCTGCAGTTCGCGACGAGAATCTGTTTCCGGGAGCAGTTGTGCGATCGACGGTGTCAGGGAGCCAAAGACAAAGGCATCTTCCCGGATCGGAAGGTCTTCAGGCGCAGGAAGTGGAATCGAATCAACGCCTTCACTCAGAATTCCTTTGAAGTCACTGAAGAGTCGTCGATCATTCCACGTAGAAATTCGATTGAATCCTCTTTCAGAAGTTATAGGTATTACTGAGGTTGACGAAAGCTCGTTCTGTTCCGGTGATGTCGTGGCGCTGACCAAAGAAGATGCAGAAACTGCTTTCTGTTCCGGCAAACGATCTCCATAAGGCTCATTGCTGATCAACGTTTTCTGGACATGCGTTTCCCCAACCCGATGCACGGGTACTTCCCGAGAAGCAAACTGATCATCTCTGCTGTCAGTAGCCGAAAGATCCGGTTTTGGCCGGGACTGCTGAAACGGACTCAGCGTCCTTTGGCTGGACGGCTTCAGGAGTTTACGAACCACGAAGATGCCGGCAAGAACACCGATGGCAGCCAGGGCATAGATGACGTACATAAACGGTGCTCCTCAACCTTTTCGACGGCTCATGTGGTCGTACAGCGCAGAGATCAGCAGAACTTCTTTGGTCTGATCCTGGATCAGCAGATCTCAGAAACGTGCACTTCTGCTCAGAATTCGAAATACCAGTCCGCAGCCAATAATCTGGAAGGCAATCGCAGTCCACAGGGACAGTCGTCCCCAGAAAGAACCTGTCAGACTGGTAAGGTAGTTCGGATCACGGAACAAATAGAAGCTCATCACCAGGATCGGAATGACGACCATCAGTATTGCCCCCATGCGACTGGCGATCGTCGCGGCCCGTTGACGCGCAACGAAATGGAGACGATCGCGAACAGCGGTGGCCAGTCTTTCAAGCACGGCGATCAGGTCGCCACCAGTATCCTGGTGAACTGTCAAAGCGGACGTAAACATTGTCAGTGTCGAAACACCGGTTCGGGCGGCAAGGTCTCTTACGGCACTGCCGACATCAATGCCCATCTCCATACGTCGCGCACTGATGCGAAGTTCTTCACCAAGCGGAGACGGCGTATTTGCCGCCACAAGCATAAAGGAGTGCTCCAGATTTCTGCCCGAACGCGCACATCGAGAGAGTTCGTCCGCCATTCCTGGCAATTGTTCCATAATTGCCTTTTGCCGACGTGAACGAGCAATCGAGGCTCCAATCATGGGGATACTCAGCCCGATCAACGCGGCCGCGGCAGTCAAAAACGGCCGTTCTGTTGCTACAAATATGGCACCGCCCAAAGCGAGTGAACTCAACAGGCAGAGGCCGAGCCAGATCGCCGGAGATGTGCGAATTCCCGATTGAATCATCAGGGTATCAAACCAGCCATTGAAGGATTCTCCAATGCCTTCTGACTCTCCACGAGCAAACTGGGTGTCGTCCTTGAGAAGACCCGAGAACTCCGGTCTGCGATCCAGCGACATGAGTGTAGGGTTAGGGGCGATCATGGCGTTATCCGAGGAGAGAAATCGATCTTTGAGTGCATTGCTTTACCGATCATTGCGAAGCCTGCTTTTTAACAGGCCTGCGGAGATCATTGGTAACGGAATCCTGGAGCTGCACGCAGTTCAAACAGGAAAATTGAGATTCAATGGAACCGATCCGGAAGACTATTCCATCTTCAGTTCGCGAGCTTCGAACAAAGGTCGGTATTGTTCGACATTAACACCCGTCATTGCCAGACGTCGCAGGGCCGCAGGCACATAACCGGTGGCGAAGAAGCTACCCTGAGGCTGTCCGTCTTTATCTTCGCCATTGATTCGATAAACGAAGATGTCATCCATTCGATACTCGCCATCTTTCAGGCCGGAAACTTCAGAGACTCGAGTGATTCGGCGATGTCCCGTGTGCAGGCGAGTTACGTGAATCACGATATCCACCGCATTGGAGATGTACTGTCGGGCGATTCGCGACGGCAGGTCAGCACCAGACAACGCGATCATCAGTTCCAGTCGATCCAGCGTTTCGCGAGTATCATTCGCGTGGACGGTGCTCATGGATCCATCGTGACCGGTGTTCATGGCCTGCAGCATGTCCAGCACTTCCGCACCGCGCGATTCGCCGACTATGATTCGGTCAGGACGCATTCGGAGTGCATTGCGCAGAAGATCGCGTTGCGTCACTGCTCCTTTGCCTTCCATATTCGGCAGACGAGTTTCCAGCGGAATCACGTCACGCTGTTGCAGGCTGAGTTCTGCTGTTTCTTCGATTGTGACGACACGCTGTGAATCAGGAATGAAGCGGCTCATGCAGTTCAGAAGAGTTGTCTTGCCGGCACCGGTTCCACCACTCACAATGATGTTCATTCGCCCGCGAATCGCAAGGATCAGAAAGTCCGCGATCGCCGGAGCCAGCGAGCCATACTTGATCATGTCTTCCATCTGCAGACGGCGATTACCGAATCGACGAATTGAGACCGTTGGTCCACAAAGTGCGAGTGGAGGAATCACGGCATTGAATCGTGATCCGTCAGGAAGACGCGCGTCGACGATGGGGCTGGATTCGTCGATACGGCGTCCTGCTCGGCCAACCAGGCGATGAATAAACTGCATCAGGTGCGCTGAATCGGCGAAACGAATATTGGTTGATTCCAGGACTCCGTTTCGTTCCACCAGAACTCGATCAGGCCCGTTCACCAGAATGTCGGTGACGGACGGATCCACCATCAGGGATTCGATCGGACCGAAGCCATAGATTTCGTCCATGATTTCAGAAACCATCGCCTCCCGTTGCTGATGACTGACGGGGATGGTCTGCCGGCCACAAAGATATTCCGCCAACGAACGCAGTTGCGATCGCAGTTCATTCTCCGTCATCGACTCGGCTTTGCTGAAGTCGATGACATCAACGATCTGGCGATGCAGGGATGTCTTCAGACGCTGAAAGTCGTGAACAGAATTATCCATTGTTTCGTGAGGAGCGACCATGGAGTGTTCTCGGTTCTGAATGCTGATCGTCTGATAAATGTTCGTGCAATGCCTGCGCACGAGACGGCAAGGTCCCGGGTCCGTTATCGATTCGGGATACTGGGGAAATCCAGAAAGTCTCAAGGGGCCTGCAGAGGCCGAATGTTCCTTGAGATGCATCCATTCGGCAGAATCTGCCAATATGCGGCGAAGGTCGGGGCTGTGTCGCTCTTCAAACGGAACGATTTCCAGCGATGATTATGGGCGGGATTTCTGGCAAGCCCGGAATCGCTGGAACGTGTGAGTTGCTGCAACTTGTGAGTTGCTGCAA
>JBIIIF010000401.1:0-4705 GCA_044235005.1 Planctomycetaceae bacterium
TCTCAGTCGTCCGGAATCGAACCACTTTGAGACAGTACGCGGGGCAACTTTACAGATCTTTGCTACCTGACCAGTAGTGAAGATCGTCTTCATGGGCGGGCTCTCCAATCAGTTCTGCACCATCCAGGTTCCCGTCCTAGGAACCCAGATCGCCATTACTCGGATGTTCCGTTTCGGGTGAGTTTCAAAAAAGAAACTCGCTGTCGTGACAGCCGAAGCAAAACGCGGGTCCGTCGTAATAACAGGGGTCGTTCTTTGGATTGCGTGCGGCGCAATCCCGTGCCTGCACAAGGCACTGAGAGATATCTCACTCTGCAAATCGATCAAGACGTGCAGCGACCTTTTCCGGACATCCCTTCCGTTACGGTCAGACGCTGAAATACCCCCTTGGCGAATCAGACTGTTGTGCTTCCTGGCCTCCCCGGGTAATCACACTCGGTGTTATTACCGCCACAACAGGATGACAATCGCCTGCTTTATGTTCGTCGTTTCGATGGGAACGACTTTAAGACGTTTTACAGACCTGCAACAACTGCCTGGAAGAACCCGTACAACGGCTGCAGCGGTTAACCGTCGAGGACGGTTGGTTTTCAGTTTTCAGTGTTCAGTTTTCAGGAAAGCCAAAATGCACTGAACACTGAAAACTGAACACTGGCCAACTACGCTGCTCTGCTCTTCTTCGCGGCCGCGATGAAGTTGCCGTGTTCATCAACGTCTTCGAATCGCAGCGAAAGACGACGAGAAATTCCGGACTCTTCCATTGTGACGCCATATAAGACGTCAGTCACCGCCATCGTAGGCTTGCGGTGAGTAATCATGATGAACTGCGTATTCTGCTGGAATTCGCGAAGCACATTCACGAAACGGCCGATGTTCGCGTCATCCAGAGCGGCATCGACTTCGTCCAGAATACAGAACGGACTGGTGCGGCTCCTGAAGATCGACAACAGCAACGCCACGGCTGTCAGCGTCTTTTCTCCACCGCTCAACAATGAAATACTGCGAAGTTCTTTGCCGGGCGGGCGAGCCACCACGTCAATCGAACATTCCAGCACATCCTCCGGGTCTTCCAGAATCAGGTCGGCTTCGCCACCGCCGAACAGTTTGCGGAACAACTCCCGGAAATAGCCGCGAATGATCTCGAAGGACTCGATAAACATCCGCTTGCTCTCGACATTAATACGTCGCACGATGTCTCGCAGGGTGTCGCGAGCTGATTCCAGGTCTGTCAGCTGCATGTGCAATCGCTGAAACCGAGTTTCCAGCTCGATCAGATTGTCGAGACTTTCGCTGCCCGAATTACCAATCTTCTTCAACTGTCTTCGCAGACGCTCGACTCGGCGATCAATCTCAGTTCGCATTTCCGTGTATTGGGCTGTATCCGCAATGATCGCCTGAGCCGCCTCATCGAACACAATCGGGGCTGGAGCCGAAGCCGTTCCAGCCGACATTTTCAACACGCCCTCGGACTCTGATTCCGAATCGCTGTCGGACGCCTCTGAGTTCTGTCGCTGCAGCCAAACGGCGATCGCCGAGCGTCCGCTGGCGACTGCTTCACGCACTTCCAGTTGAAACTCTTCGCGAATTCGATCGGCTGTCGTTGACAATTGGTGATCAATGCCGCGTACCTGCAACTCCACTTCGTGATGTCGAGATTCATGCAGACGCAGTGTTTCCCGCAACTGCGTTTCGGCCGCGGTGGCGGCATTTCGGTTAGCTCGCAGACGATTCCTCGTGCTGGCTCGCAGATGCACTTCTGTCGCCAGCTGTTCGTCGGACACACTGAGTTCAGCAATTTCGGCCGAAGAATTCAGACGTGCGATTAACAAATCGCGCTGACGCTCGGCGGCCGAATGCAGACGTCGGTCAGCTTCCTGCTGCTGAAGTTGTCGCTGTTCCAGATCTTCTCGTACACGTTCCACGGCTTCCTGAAGTCCGAGCAATCGCTCTTCGGATCGAGTCAGTTCAAGGCTCGCCGCTGTGCGATCGCGCTCAATTGCTTCCAGTTCGTGCTGACGTTCCGCCAATTGAGCCGTCATTTCGGCGATCAGTTGCTGACGTTGCTGAAGCAGATCTTCGCCCGACTGATGCTGTTGTTCGGCTTCATCAATCTGACTCAGGAGTTCGGTGATTTCATCAGACAGTTTCTGACGCTGAATGGTCAACAGATCGCTCTGACGCTGCGATTCTTTCATCAGACGTCGATGTTCGGAGAGGGCTTTTTCTGTTTCTCGGCATCGAGCAGACGCAGTGTTGACCTGAGCCCGAGTGGAATTCAGTCGCTCGTCTGTGGTCGAAATGTTCTGGCCAAGTGATCGCAGGGACAATTCTCGCTGAGCGATCTCGTGTTCCAGGCGATGCAGTTCGTTTCGCAGTCGACGCAGTTCGCTCTTTCGTGACAACAGTGCCGACTCATTGCGGACCGTGCCGGCAAACAGAGTTCCATCGTTCTCGATCAATTCGCCCTGCAAAGTCACAAAGCGACACTGTCCGGCTGTTGCGGCATGCAGACGCAGAGCATCTGCCAGGGTTTCCACAACCCAGGTGTCAGCCAGGAGATGACTGGCGAGACCCGGCATTGACTGCGGTGGGCGAGCCAATCCGTCAGCGCGGCCGACGATGCCTTTTTGACCGAAGAGCAACGGCGGAGCCTTGTCGCCCTGTGAAAACACAGATCGAACAACCGCACTTTCCGTGCGAGGATCGACCCAGGTGACCTGCAGAGATTCCGAAGACCCTGCAGCCGCCAGCATTCGTTCAATCGAATCGCCTTCGCCGCGACCGGGCTTCTTACGACCCCACCAGGAATCGGCCTGTTGAGCCGTTTCGGAATCGCTGTCTTTGGCCGCCCAGACATCATCGTCGTCACGACGCAGACTGCCTCGCAATTCTTTGAGATCTCGATTGGCTTCGTCGGTCTGTTCGATCGAAATGAATCCGACGCGGTCCGTAATGCGGCAACGCCCGGAATTCAGGTATTCGATCAGCGGCTTCAGTCGCGTCACAATCAGTAACTGAGCACGGCCGGACAGCGCGACTTCCAGCAGAGCGGCGTGCTCCATGTCGACGTCGAGCAAATCGGCGACGCTGCCACAGATCAGATTCCACGGTTCGGAATCCGCTTCTTCAGCTCGACGCAGAATTTCGCGGACTCCGATTCCGAAACCTTCCTGACGATCTTCAAGATCTTCCAGGACAGCTCGTCGCGCGATCTGCGCACTGCGATTTTCTCTCAGCTCAGCCAGAGATTTTTGCGACTGATTCTGCTCCGTCACCAGTTGTTCGCGGCTGCGAATCAGATTGTCTGCGTTATTTTCGACAGCGACGAGTTCCTGCTGAGCCTGCAGCATGGATTGTTCAATCGCGGGCAGCTCATCCGTCAGCTTCTGAATCTCTGCGTCAAGCTCTTCCGCCTGAGTTTCAAGCTGTTGACGTTTCAGGACTGCTGCATGATGTTTCGTTCGCAGATTGCTGAGCGCAGAGGCGGCTTCGGAATTGATGCGTACCTGCTGCATCAACTGCTGTCGAGCGGCTTCGATGTTGTCTCGAGATTCCGCGAGAACCTGCTGGATGCCACCGGCCTGATCATCACCGGACAACAACATCGTGCGGCGACGTTCGAAGGCCGCTCGTTCCAGAGTCAGCACGGACTCCAGATGAGTTTCCTCGGCCTGCGCTTCGGCGACTCGGTTTTTCATCAGGTTCTGCTGGCGGACGAGTCGCTGCAGATCAGAATGCAGTTCGGATTCGCGAGCGGCCTGATGGCGAACGGTCGTTTCCAGACTGGCAATTCGGCTGCGCAGATCACTGCGACGGCGTTCCACTTCACGAAGCTGATCGTCAACTTCTGACAATGCAGCATCAGCGGCCGCGACTTCGGCTTCGGCCGCGGCCTGTCGAGATCTTAGGTCCTGAACAACCCCGGCCGATTCCTGCATCTGTGCGACGAGCACATCGCGGACATTGGATTCACGACGAAAATCGTCAGCGGCGAGCCCGACCCAGAGTTGCTCCAGTTCCGTCGAGACTGCTCGATAGCGAGTGGCGCGCTGAGCCTGAGTACGGACGGTGCTGACTTGTGTCTCCACTTCGTCGACAAGATCGGACAGGCGAACAAGGTTCGTTTCAACACGTTCCAGACGCTTCAGTGCTTCGGTGCGTTTCTGTTTGAAGCGACTGATGCCGGCTGCTTCTTCGAAGATCAGGCGTCGGTTGGCCGCGTTCGACTGCAGAATCTGATCGACTCGCCCCTGTTCGATAATGCAATAGGTGGCGGCACCGGCCCCGGTGCCCACGAAGAGTTCGCGAACATCTTTCAGACGCGCGGTATTGCGGTTGACGAGATACTCAGAATCGCCCGACTGCCAGATTCGTCGGCCGACGGACACTTCGTCCATTTCAACCGGGATAAAGCGGCTGCGGTTATCGAAGACCAGAGTGGCTTCGGCGAACTGGGAACCTGTACGACTGGCGGATCCATTAAAGATCACGTCCGTCATGTCTTTGCCGCGAAGACTCTTGGCACTCTGGTCGCCCAGAATCCACTTAATTGAGTCCACGACGTTGCTCTTTCCGCTCCCGTTCGGCCCCACGACGCCGGTAATACCGGCAGCGAAGTCGAAGATGGTGCGGTCGGCGAAACTCTTGAATCCAAAGAGTTCGAGCGACTTGAGCATTAACCGTTATCCTTGACCTGTGTGTCGTC
>JBIIIF010000164.1:0-16228 GCA_044235005.1 Planctomycetaceae bacterium
AGTCCAAAGAGAAAGCCGAGTCCAAAGAGAAAGCCGAGTCCAAAGAGAAAGCCGAGTCCAAAGAGAAAGCCGAGTCCAAAGAGAAAGCCGAGTCCAAAGAGAAAGCCGAGTCCAAAGAGAAAGCCGAATCCAAAGAGAAAGCCGAGTCCAAAGAGAAAGCCGAGTCCAAAGAGAAAGCCGAGTCCAAAGAGAAAGCGAAGCCCAAGGTCACTCGAGGCCCCAAGGCCACGCAGCAAGCTTTGAGCAAAATTGAGATTGCGGCCGATCAGAAAGAGAAGGTTGCCGCGATCGACCTCGAATTTGCGGAGGCGTTTGCCGCACTCAAAAAGGCTCGGGCTGATATTCTGACAACAGACCAAAAGAAAGCTGAAAAAGAAGCGAACGAAGCGAACAAGGCGGCCAGCAAGACTGGTGCAGAAGCAAAAAAGGCAATTGAAACGGCTCTCAATCTGACCGACGAACAAAAGACAAAACTCAAGGAGTGGAAAAAGTCTGAAACGGAATTCAATGCAAAGGTGGTTGAAGCCTTGAAGAAGGTGCTGACGCCTGAGCAACAGGCCAAGTTGCCGAAGACCAGCACAGTCAAAACCACAACAAAGAAGCCTGCCTAGACCGAGTCAAATTAGGTTTCTCCAGCCTCGCGGATTCGAAAACGGCGTCGATGCCGTGACAATTCAAAACACGGGGCTTTAAGGAGTCTGCAGCATCAAAGCTTTGACGGGCGGCATTTTTAACTCGCAAATGCCGCCCGTTTCCTTGCGCGGAAAGCAGAGCATCCATGACAATGGGCTTGACCACAGGGAATCCTGACTGAGACACTACCTCTTTAAGTTTTTACATGGTTTTCAGGGAAGACACGGCCAATGCAAGGCTTTGGGTGCCCATTGTCTCGGCGAACCATTGAGCGCAGGGCTCTGACCGTGCTTGAGCTTCTGGTCACAATGTCCGTGATTGGAGTTCTTCTGGCAGTGCTGCTGCCTGCAGTGCAATCTGCGCGAGAGACCGTGCGACGAGCTCAGTGCCAGAATAACTTAAGGCAGCTTGGCATCGCACTGCATTTGCATCATGACACATTTCAGAATCTGCCGGCTGGCTGGTCCGAGGTTGCCGGAAAGCCAATCGCGACCGGATGGGTTCCCGATCTTCTGCCATTTCTGGAACAGGCAGAATTGAGGTCACAGGTCCATTCGAAGTGGCTGAACACTGCCTCCGTGGAAGTGGCATCTCGATCTGCATTTGCGCCGGCCCTGGGGCAGGCCGAAACCACGGTCCTGGCCACTCCCTCGGTGCTCGTTTGCCCGTCCGACGTTGCGGAAGACACATTTCAGTTGTATCTGGAAGACGACGGCCACTCGGACGGTGATCTGGATCCGCTTTCGGAAGAAGTGCTGATGGAGTTACCGCAAGCCAATTATCTCGGAATTGCTGGTTATTTGGACCCGGATGAGCCGTCAGGATATGACGGCGCTGGTGTTTTTGTGCATCGCCACCGCTTTTCATTTCGGGATCTCACGAGGGGATTGAGCCAGGTCGCTGTCATTTCGGAGCGAACAGCCAGAAAACTGCCTTCAACATGGCTGGGATTTCATGTTCTTGGGGAGGATGCCCCGGGGCGAGTGCTGGGGTTCTGCAATTTAGGCCCGAATATCGCCACTTCTGATGAATGTGAACTGGATAGCCGGCACCCCGGCTGCATTCTGGTTCTGTTCGCCGACGGGCATGTTCAGACAGTGCCTGACAGCGTAGATCAGGACATTTACCGCGGCATGGCGAAGCGCGCGGACTGACGTAACAGGGGCCGAAAAGTCTGCGAACCCGGATCAGAATCGCCGAACCTGGACGGTTGAGGCAAACAATCACTTGAATGAAGTCTTCCGAAGACCGAGAATAGGAGGTGCTGCGTCCACGACAGAAGTGGACGGCTCGCAGCCCTGAGGATCATCGTAGGCTGGTCAACATGGCTGATGAGATTGGCGATCTTTATTCGTTTCATTCCTGGCGTACCATCTTCAGGAGGATGCAGTGAAAGCTTTGACTCGGTCCATTCCGTCAATCGCATTTTCGTTGCTGTTTAATCTCGGCTTCTTGTTGTCGCTGCTCTTCATTCAGCGAGCTCTGCCTTCGTTGGCGAAGGAGCTTCAGTTGGAGTCAATCTTCACTGAGGAGATTCCTCAGGAAGAGATCACTCGCGAACTGGATCTTGAGACAGCGCCGGCTGAAACGCTGAACGTGATTGCCGGCGGCACTCCGTCATCAAGTGTCGGAGCATCGGCTCAGCCGGCTGCGGCCCCGGTAAATGTGCAGAAGGCCGCCGTCATGAAAGAGGTCAACATTCGGCCTGTCATGAGCGAGCTTGCCCTGCCAACTGATGCACTGATCGGGGAAGAGCTGGGTGAAGGTGAGATTGTTGGTGAAGTGGGTTCCATGGTAGAAGGCTATGGAGCCGCCATGGGCATCATCACTCAGGAAATCGTCCGAATGATGCGTCAGGAGAGAGTCACGGTCATCTGGCTGTTTGACGAATCCGGAAGTATGGTCGACGACCGAAAAGAGATTCGTGAGAACTATGTTCGCGTTTATGAAGAGCTTGGTATCGCTTCGAAGCAAGACAAGGATCTTCGGAAGAGCGGAAATGATTTGTTGTTAACCGTTGTTGCCAGTTATGGTCGCGATATCCACGAACACACACCTCGTCCAACTGACGACATTGAATTAGTGAAGGCCGCAATCGATAAAGTGCCCATCGATCAGACGGGCGACGAAAACATGTGCCAGTCATTGGCTGCAATCATCTCGAAGTACAAGAAAACTGCAAAGTCGCGCAAGCTGGCCGTGATCGTGGTGTCGGATGAGTCTGGCGACGACGGAGACTATGTTGAAGCGGCCGTTCAGGAAGCAAGAGCCGCCAAGGCTCCTGTGTATTTCCTCGGTCGTGAAAGCATGTTCGGCTTTCCTTACGCTCAGCAGCGTTGGGTCGATGAACCGACGAAGGAAGAGTTCTGGATTCGCATTCGTCGCGGCCCGGAGACTCCGTATCCGGAATGCCTGCAGTGGAATGGACTTCATTCACGCTGGGATGCTCAGTCTTCAGGATTCGGCCCCTACGAGCAGGTGCGTATGGCTCGCGAAACCGGCGGTATTTTCTTCGTGCTGCCGGGCGAAGAGCAAACACTGGTGGGACAAGGAGCCAACGACAAACGCAAATATGACTTCCTGTCGATGCGTGAGTATCAGCCCAACCTGGTTTCTCGCCAGGAGTACATCAAAGATCGAGCTACCAGCAGTTTCCGGGAAACTGTCTGGCAGGTCGTCGCACGTTTGAATCCAAACAGCGACAAACTGTTGTTTCAGCAAAGCGATCCGGAGCTGAATATTCAGAACGAACATTTCCCGCTTGAGTTGGCTGCGTTTGCTAATGCCGCTCAGGGACAAGTCGCTCGAGCTGCAAAAGCGATGAACCTGACCAATGAGGCGATTGCTCTGATGGAGAAGGTCAAGCCTGAACGTGCCAAAGAGGCAACTCAGCGATGGCGAGCAGGCTATGACCTGGCACTGGCTCAGCTTTATATCTTCCGCATTCGTCTTTTTCAGTATCTGCTGGCGATGGACAAGCATGCCAACAATATGCCGAAGCCTCAGAATCCAAAAGCTAACGAATGGAATTTCTGGTGGGACAAAAACTCCGTCGTCGTTCCTGACGAAGCTCAGTTTGAAAGACTCAAGGCTGCCTTCGGGATGAAGATGACTCGGGAAGAGTATCTTGAAATGGTCAAGACCGAGGAAACATCGGCCATCGAACGACTGAAAGCCATTCAGACTGAACATCCGGGGACACCGTGGGCACGACGTGCCGAAACGGAACTGAACTGGGGATTCGGTTTCCGAGTTGGCGATCGACATTGGGACGTGTCCGGCCGACGTGCTGAAGCGGCTAAACGATTGCCGAACCTTTAACAAAACCTGAAAAAGATCCCCGGAGGAAAACTCCGGGGATTTTTTTATTCAGCAACCGTCCAAAAGCAGTATCCGGTCTGCATCCAATGAAGATTTAACCGGTGTGCCGGCGCTCGCTGATCACAACCGACAGGAAATTTTTGCGTCGCTTTTGAAAGTTGATGAAGTGGCAGAGGAACAATTTGATGTCGTTGATTCCTCGGACAAAGTGATTGGGACACGACCTCGATCGGAAGTTCATCGTCGCAAACTGCTCCATCGTGCGGTTCATGTTTTCGTGTTTCGCTCGGACGGAGCCATGCTGATTCACAAACGTTCGCCCTCAAAAGAAGAATTTCCGTCCGTCTGGACATCGTCCTGTTCCGGACATGTGAGTGCCGGTGAAACCTACGATGAGACCGCTCCGCGAGAGATGTTTGAAGAACTCGGGATAGAAGCGGCTGTGACTCCGGTCAGAAAATTCGCTGCGAGTCCGGAAACGTCGTATGAGTTCACGATGTTGTATACAGCGAACTCTGACGATTCGATTCTTCCGGATGCTCAGGAAATGACCGACATTCGCTGGATGAGGCCCATAGAGATTGAGAAATGGATTCAGCGGGCCCCGGAAGATTTCTCGCCCGCGTTTCTGTTGTTGTTCAGAGCGTTTCGCAGTCTCTGAGTTGTTGTTGAGGCCATCCGGCTGAGATACAATGTCGGAACAGCGATCGGTAGACAGAATTGCCGACAAGCATCATTCCCGAATCGCGCGACAGAGCACTTCAGCGACTGGATCCGTTATGAACCCTCTTCAAGTTCAGGACATTTTGAACCGTCGAATCTTCCTGAAGCATGGCTCCACAGCCATTGGCGGAGCTGCATTGGCCGCGTTGATGAGTCAGCCCGGGCAGCAACTTTCGGCTGCAGATGCCATCACGCAGAAGTTTCCGACTCACGAGGCGAAGGCGAAGCGAATCATCTATTTGTTTCAGTCGGGTGCTCCATCACAGATGGATCTTTTTGATCCGAAGCCTCAGATGAAGAGCCATCATGGCGAAGACCTGCCGGAGTCCATTCGGAAGGGACAGCGACTGACCACGATGACCAGCGGACAGGCAAAGTTTCCAGTCGCTCCGTCGGTCTTTGATTTCGCCCAGCATGGAAATTCGGGGATGTGGTTCAGCAACGCTCTGACTCATCTGCCGACGATCGCGGATAAGTTCTGCATGATTCGTTCGATGCATACGGAAGCCATCAACCATGATCCGGCCATTACATTCTGTCAGACAGGTTCACAGTTAGCGGGTCGCCCCAGCATTGGTTCGTGGGTGAGCTATGGCCTTGGCAGCGAAAACGCCAACTTACCGTCTTATGTGGTCCTCACATCGTTTGGCAGCGGCCGGCCGGATGATCAGCCGCTGTACGATCGGCTGTGGGGATCCGGTTTTCTGCCCTCAAAGCATCAGGGCGTGAAGTTTCGAAACCAGGGCGATGCGGTTCTGTTTCTCAGCAATCCGCCCGGAATTTCGGCTGAGGTTCGGCGCAGCACACTTGATCGTCTGGGTGCATTGAATCAACAGCGTTTTGAAACTGTTGGAGATCCAGAAATCCAAACTCGAATTGCCCAGTACGAAATGGCATTTCGCATGCAGACGAGTGTGCCTGAGCTGCTGGATGTCAGTGGCGAACCGAAGCACGTACTGGAAAGTTACGGCCCTGATGTGATGCGCCCCGGAAGCTATGCGGCCAACTGCTTACTGGCTCGAAGACTGGCAGAGCGCGATGTACGGTTCGTTCAGTTATTCCACATGGGATGGGATCATCATGGCGGCTTACCGAACGCGCTGCGTGGCCAGGTCAGGGATACGGATCAAGCGACAACAGCGTTGATCAACGATCTGGACCAACGAGGTCTTTTGAAAGACACATTGATCGTCTGGGGCGGCGAATTTGGGCGCACGATCTATTCTCAGGGTTCATTGAGCGAAACCGACTACGGACGCGACCATCATCCGCGATGCTTCACTGTGCTCATGGCCGGAGCCGGCATTCGCGCCGGATTAACTCATGGTGAAACGGACGAATACTGTTACAACATTGTTCGCGATCCTGTGCATGTGCATGACCTGAACGCCACGATTCTGCATCTGCTTGGAGTTGACCACAAACAGCTCACGTTCAAGTATCAGGGCCGAGATTTCCGGCTCACCGATATTCACGGAGAGCTTGTGAAGCCAGTGCTTTCCTAAGCGTCTAAAACGTGCATAGACCGACAGACAGGGCTGCTGAGACGGGCTCTGAGTCAACGTTGCGGGGAATTTGGTCGCCGAGAAAATACCTGAAATGCGAATCCCACGCATAATTCGCCGGGAATTCTGTGAAGGCGGGAGTCTTCTCTGGAAAATCGGCCGTTTCTTTGTATCGTGCCGCCTCTCTCGCGTGTCGAGGGAAAACAAGGGAAACCGGATTTTGTCCGGCGTCCTGATGAATCGGTAGCTCAGTTGGTAGAGCAACGGACTTTAAATAGGAGTGCCCCGGTCGAAAGGCTGGAGGTAGAACCGCACCATATGCTGGGACCCCCTGAGAGCCGTCGGTACGTGAAAGCGTGACAATCTGACGGATTGGGCAATCAGCAGGAAACCTTGTCAGATGTCGCCTCTGGAGAACTCGTAAAGGGTTCAGCAGATGCAACAAGTGACAGGGGCTCCTCAGAGACTTGACGTGTGGCTCCCGTTTCGGGAGATGGTAAAGTCCAGACCGCAACAGACAAGAAATGGCTGGTGAAAGCCAGTGCGGCAGGTTAATCCGTAGGTCGCGGGTTCAAGTCCCGCCCGGTTCACTAAAAGCCACCCGTTTTGCGGGTGGCTTTTTTGTTTGAAGGCCACGTCGATTTACGGGTTCTGAGCGACAGTTGCCTTTGGAATCTCATCGCACATCTGCAACGCCAGCAACGGATAGGCGGTCCCGCTGTAGGTGATGAAGTGCCAGGTGTCGGTATTCAGTGAGCGAGTCCACCAGCGTCCGGATTCTCGCTGATTCGCCTTGAGCCATGCAATGCCTTTCTGCACTCGTGGATCATCCGCTCCGATCCCTGCTTCTCGCATAACGATCACAGCAAGGCCAGTCATATGCCCGTCGCTCGGTGGATCTGCGAATTCGGGTTCGGCCTTCAATTTGGCGGCACGGTTTCCCGAGCCCCATGTTTCGGGAGCTGCAAAGGTTCGGATCGACCAGCCGCCATCTGCTCGTTGATGTTTGGCCAGTGCATCGACCAGCTCCTGTTTCTGTTCAGCACTCAACAGATCTGTCATGCGGCTATTGGCCCACAACAGCAATGTGCGGCTGTAATCATGAGCTGGCTTTTCGGTCCGCAGATAGTTTTTAAGTTTTTCAATCGAGGCCTTAAGAGCCGCGTTGTCAGAGGCTTCTGCTTTCTGCAACCAGCCGGGAGCCGTCGCCGCAGCCATCGCGGCGACAGTCGCTTCGTGGTACGCATCGGATTCAAATGGAGGCCAGCAGTCGAGTGATCCCCATGTCCCGTTCTCCGTCTGAATGGAGAACATGAGTTCAAGAGACTTTTCAGTTTCCGGCGACAACTGCTTAGCCACATGAGCATCCCACTCTGACAGTCCGGCCGCAATGTAAATAATCTGAGCAGGCCGGGTTGACTGCTTAAGTCGGTCCAGCTTTTCTTCCTGAAGCTTTGACAGAGTTGTCAGAAAGAACTGTCGAGTGTCTTCCGGAGGTTGTCCCAGCGAAGCACTGAGTGCGGGACGAGTGACCATGTAAGTGCCGTTGGTGTGGCAACTGACGCACTTCCGTTCACCACTCCAGGCGAGCGAACCCTGTTCCAGATAGGTTCTGGCAAGGTCCACGGAAACGGCGTCACGCCGGGGTTCTTCAGCAGATGGTCTGGTGATTGTGATCTGTTCAAACTTGTACTGGTAGTCGTCAGCCGCAGCGCGATTCAACGACAGAAGGAGGCACAGCGCTGACAGAGGGGAAACGTAACGCACGAGTTTCGTGAAAGCAGTCTTTGGATTCATCGCAGACCCTTCGTAAAAAAGTGACAGACAACAAATGCGGAAAGAGGGAGGTCGCCGTTGATGGGCGGGGGCAGGCGGGAGATTACAAGCGGCAGTTTTTCAGAAGTCAGCAGCGGCAGGCAGCAATTCCTGCCGGTCTGCGTGGCGGATTGACGGATTGGAACCAAAAGCTGTAACGATCACAACGATTCTGTGCAATCTACTACCCAATTCCGTCGATGGAAACACAGGACGAATGGGACGCGCCGAATTCAGGCACCTTCGTCATCGGGAGCCATCTGGCCAGCCGAACTGTCACTGCTGAACTAAGGTAGACAACCGTGAAGACATCCTCAGGACGACCCGGACTTCTGCTGTCACTTGCTGCTGCCGTAGCCTCAAGTGCGCTCTTCACCGGCTGTCAGACGACGATCGGCGGGCAGACTCTGCCATCGCCCGACTATCTGACGGACGACGTGCAGTACTTCCCGGCCGGACCGGAAAACAAGTTGACCAACCAAATCGAAGCCGCCAAAAAGCAGGCTGCCGAAAAGAAAAAGATCGAACAGGGCTTCTAAGCCTGTTCTCGATCGCTCTCTTCGTGACTGGGATGAAGAATTCCGTCAGGAATCATGAAATGGGGCACGCTGCTTTGTTTGAAGGCAGTGTGCCCTTTTTCGCTTGGAGAAAAGTCGAGGCAAACTCATGAGCAGCAAATCGAAGAAGACCTTGGCCGAAAAACTGCAGAACAGCAATGGATTGCCGAACGTAAAAAAACTTAACGAGAAACTCTCCAGTCGTTTCAAAGCGAACACGATGCTGATCCCGGCACCACTTGAAGTCGACGCGATCATGAAGACAGTACGCAAAGGAAAGTTGCTGACGACGGATGAGATTCGAAAGCAGCTCGCAAGGGAACACTCGGCAGATATCACGTGTCCTCTCACGACCGGTCTCTTCGCGTGCATTGCTGCTCACGCGGCCGATGAAGCCGAACGGGACGGAAAGAAGCGAATTACTCCCTACTGGAGAACTCTGAAACCCGGCGGAGAGCTCAACACAAAATTCCCCGGCGGTATTGAGAACCTGCGTCAACGACTGGAAGCTGAAGGTCATACCGTCATTCAACACGGGCAACGATTCTTCGTGGAATCACTGCTGCCCACCAGCAAAGGCAGTTCAGCGTCACCAAAGTAAGATGCTCCGGCGCACAACCAGTTCTGTCAATCAGCTGAACAGCTCCATGATGGGTTTGCCCGTTGTCAGAGAACGAGAAAGACCACTGGCGTCCAAAGGATCGTTGATCGGAATATCCAGCGCGTGGTAAATGGTCGCGGCCAATTCTTCTGGACGAACGGGCTTGTTTGTCGGATATTCGCCGTACTTGTTCGACTTGCCGTAAACCTGCCCGCCAGCAATACCGGCTCCGGCGATGATCGACGAAAAGCATTGAGGCCAGTGCTGTCGACCTGGGGGATCCTGCTTCAAAACGTATGGCGTCCGGCCGAACTCTCCGGTCACAACCAGCAGCGTATTCTCCAGAAGCCCACGTTCTTTCAGATCTGACAGCAGGGCTGACAATGCCTGATCAAGTCGCGGCAGACAGAAACCCATTCCGTACGAGCCATTGCCGAACGCATTGCCCATGCCCATATTCCCGCCATGCATATCCCAACTGCTGCTCGGTGGGCCGGCTTTGTCGTGTTCAGCCTGACCAGTCCAGCCATTAACCGTCACAAAGCGAACTCCGGCCTCGACCATGCGGCGAGCCAGCAATAGATTCTGCCCAAGCGGATGCATGCCGTATCGTTCACGAACTTCGATCGGTTCACGAGTCAAATCGAAGGCCAGGCGTCCTTCTGATCTGGTCATCGCATCATAGGTTTTTTCGCGGAGATCGGACCAGTCCTTCACCTGTTTGTCTCTGTCGAGGCGGTTAGAGTCGAGGCGACCAAGCAGCCACTTGCGTTCGTCGAATCGTTTTTCGTCGTAGGTGTCATAGATCTGCGGCGGCTTAAAGTCGGGCATGGCCGGATGATTTGTCTCTGAACCCACAAAGACCGGCGCGTAGGCGGAGCCAAGATAGCCGCCCAGCCCGATATTCGGCGCACAGAACACCGGAGGGCCGACACACTTGATCAGCCACGCATTCGAAACAAAATTGCGAGTACTCGGTTTGTGCTTCGCGACAAATGAACCAAGATAAGGCTTCTCATCAGAGACACCCTGCTGCACTCGTTTTTCCGACTGACCACTCAGCAGATTATGCATCGCATCAAAGTGGTTACTGATCGAGCCGGGATGAGACATCGAATTGATCAGCGTAAAGTGATCTGTCAGCTTCGCCAGTTGAGTATGCATCTCATTGATCTGCATACCCGGGACTTTGGTCGCGATCGGCTGATACGGGCCTCGGTAATCCAGCGGCGCTTCCGGTTTCATGTCCCAGGTATCAACGTGGCTCGGACCACCGCAAAGCAAAACAAAGATGCATGATTTTTCCGCTGCGACAGCTTTCCCCGAGGCGTCGACTTTATCAGTGCCCATCACGACACCCGGCATTCCCAGGCTCATCGTGCCTAATCCGCTCGCAATCAACGCCTGTCGCCGATTCAACTGAAATTCATTCATGCGAAGTCCCCATCCTAAACGCGTTGACTTGAATGAGAAGGCCTGCGTCAGAGCGCAGGTCGAAAAGACTCTCTGGGCTGAGCGAATTGAGGTCTGTCTCGCTTCAGAGCATAACACCCGGAACTTCGCTCGGTAAGTGTATTCTGCCATTTCACGAGTCCCGACCAGAATACCGACCTCACCTTGCGGTACCGTGTCGAGGACGGAAACGCGGAAACATGAAGCCCCAAAAGATTGCAGACCGGACTCTCGGCATCACTCAAAGACGACACCCTGCGGTTTTGCCGAGGAACTGCTGGTCGACTGAGCTTCCTTGTTGTGGCTCAGATCACAGCCTTTGAATTGCAGTCCATTGATCCAGTCCTTCATGCCGACTCCAGTATCAAAGTCCTTGATCGCGACGTTTTGCAACTGCACTTTCGAAACGGCCGTGATAAACATCCCCAGTGAGTTTGGCGAACCGTCGCCAGCCAGTTGAGTGTTACGAATCACGACTCCATTGAGCCCCGGTTGCGCAGGATCCAGTTGCATCTGATAACCATGCGACAGGCTGGATCGGTACACGTTATCCGACAAGCCATTCAGCATCATGCCGATGCGAAACGCTTTGTCGATGGAGAGTCCGTCAATTTCGTAACCGGTATGGGCCAGCGGCCGAAGTTCTCTCGGAGCGAACTCGAAACCACAGTCTCCGCCAAAGATGGCCACACCGGCTGCTGCAGACGCGACATTCACATTCCGGATCCGAATGTTGTAGCAGGCCGAACATCGCACTCCGGCATCATTGGCGTCGACGTTACGCGTCAGGTTTCCGATAGTGATATCTTCGACCAGGATGTCATGAGGATGCGTGGAATAAATCTCGTGCTTCTCCCACAGTTCGCGCATGAGTGGAATTGTCTCATCGGCCGTGGTCATCTTTCCGACGCTGCCCCAGTCCATGCCGATTCCCAGCAACGCTTCTTTGGAATCCAGAATGCGAACTCGCCGAATCAGGCCGAAACACCCTTCTGACATAATCTGAATCGCGGATGCGGCAAAGGGCTGATCGATCGTCATGTCTTCAATGGACCAGTGTTCGATCTTCGAAAAGTAACCGGGCTTAGCCGGAGTACCACCGTCGTCGTACGGAGCACCAATGCTGATTGCAGAATGCCAGATTCCCTGTGAGCCTTTGTTCTCACTACGAACGATACGAATCGTGCCGTTACGAATTCCGGAATGGTTCGACAGACGCACGCCATGTGAATTGGATCGAAGGTCCAGCAGCAACGTACAACCATTGAGATCAAGAATGATGTTCTCCGGAATCAGCAGAGCATGTCGCGAGATCTCATCACCGACTTTCGACTCCTGCACCAGACACGTCAATTCGGCTGCATTCCGAACTCGCACGGTGCCGGGAGTTTTTGCATGCTCGTCCAACGCACGTTGCAGACCTGCGCCGTCAATCACGTCAATGATTTTTGACGCTGTCCGTTCTGGTTCGTCTGCAAAGCACTTCGTGGATGCGAGGATCGAAATAAATGCAATGACAAAAACTCGCAGCACGATGACTGTCATTGCAATAATCGACCGCATGGATCCTGATCCTCGGCAGAGACACGAAGCTTCTTTGGCGAGTATTCTTCAGGGACGCGCCGCTTTCAGCATAACCATCAGAGATACAGATGGAAACTGCACGTCTCTACATCCATCACAGCATCGGTGACCGGGCACCAGGGGGCACCAGGCAACAAAGCCTCACTCAGCATTCGCCTGCGTTGCC
The DNA here is from genome assembly GCA_044235005.1 of Planctomycetaceae bacterium. Taxonomy (GTDB): domain Bacteria; phylum Planctomycetota; class Planctomycetia; order Planctomycetales; family Planctomycetaceae; genus SXXK01. The sequence continues at coordinate 12,358 of JBIIIF010000164.1, forward strand.
AACGAAACAGAAGCATCCACCGGCCAGCCCAGTGAACGATGCAGCGTGAACTGCGCGACATTATAGTCTGCGATGGAGCGAACGTATTCCTTCTGAGCACTCGTCAGCGCCTGAATGGACTGCAGAACTTCAATTGGCAGTCCCTGTCCATTTTCGATGCGATCCCAGTTTCGGCGAAACGAATCCTGGGCGGCACTGACGGCCGCCTTGGATGTTTCGATCTGTTGAGCACGTGATTTTACCTGAGCGTGAGCCTCGACGATCTCGCGGGCTACCTGATCCATCAGGGCCACCTGCTTCATGCGTGTCTGTGTGATGCGAGAACTGGCTTCGCGGCGAGCAGCCTTCTCACCGAATCCCAGTTGTCGCAACTCCCAATAGGCCATCGCATCTGCGTCCAGCCGATCGCCTTCGTTGATCAGATCGCCGCCCAGTCCTCCGGCCAGTCCGCCGTAACTGACTCCCAACAGCACACTGGGAATGAGTGGTGCATAACGTTCTCTGTTCAGTCGTTCGACGGCTTCACAGATCAAATGCCGCGATTCAGAGATCTCCGGGCGGTTGGAAAGACCCATGGCGACAAGACCTTGTGCCGGTGTCGAAAGATCAACCAGTGAAATCGGATAAAGAACGTCCTCCACGGGGTGCAGTTCCTGCGCATATTCCCAGCGAATCTGCTGAGCCAGACGCGCAGAGGCAACCTGAACAGCTTCATCAGCGCGCTGGAGTTCGTTCTTTCTCATCGCGAGATCTGCACGTGATCGGTCATGATCTGAAGTGAGCCCCGCTCCTTCAGTGGCAAACTGACCGGTCACTCGTTCCAGTTCCTGAGCCTGCTGCACAGCCACTGCGGCGACGGCTTTCTCCTGCGATGCACGAAGCAACTGCATGTAGGCCAAAGCCGTGGTGAGCAGATTGTCGTTGGTGACAGCACGTGCGCCGGCGTTGCGAGCTCGAATGGTTTGTTGTGCTATCCGCGGCTGGAACACTGCGTCTGTGACATGAAACTGGGCCAAGACTCCGGGAACGGCTGGTGAGCCTGCACCGACGGCACTGGCTCCCAGGCCTCCGTAGGCCGAACCGCGACTTGTTTCGATCACGGTGCCGGCGACATCCTGAATGCGACCTTCGTGCTTATTGTAGTTCGCTCCGGCTCGCAATGACGGCAACCAGAGCGATTCCGCTCGGTCGAGTTGTGCTCGCGATTCTTCGATTCTTGCCTGAGCAAAAGCGACCTGAGGATTGCGGCCGGATGTCAGCATCAACGCGGTGGAAAGATCTATCGGCTGCGACGAAACGGCTTCTTTTGTTGCGGGAGCCGTTTCAGTGGGAGTGTCAGTGGAGGAATCGACTAATGCAGGCGTCACAGTGTCGACCACTTTTGACGGTCCGACAACTTGCTGAATATCTGACGGGCCATTTGTCGAAGTCGTGGCGATCGAATCGGGTACATCCGAAGTTAACACCATCTTCTGTTCTAACGCCGGACTTTGACGCACCGAATGCGATTGGCTGCCAGATGATTTTGCTGCCGTTGCGAATCGTGCTCCTCGGCAACCCGCCATCGACATGCACAGCAGCAGCGTGGCTGTGAGCCAATACGTTCGAGACAGGTGAGCCATCCGTGGTTCTCCGACTTCGGCGGATTCTGCCGATCATCGTCAGAACATCCGTGTCCTGCGAAAAACCGTTCCCGTCCGCCTCTTCAGCATCGGCCGCACCCTTTCCGCATGATCAGCTTTCAGTTCCTCCGTGGATTGATCTGCAGAACGATCATGATCCGCACAAACGGTGCAGGTGGAAAGGGATGCGGCCACTCAATGTTCCTGTTCTGATCATAAAGACTGCGTAACGACGACATTTCAAGTGCCCCTTACGCTTAACAGTGACTCCGCAGGAACGAGATAATCGAATGCATCGACAGCCATCAGCTCTGCAGACAATTCTCCCTGATAGATCAATCCGGTTCTGATGGATTGAGTTGTCGGCAGCTTCAATCTTCGAATTTTCTCCTGCATTTCATCTGCCACCTCGGTGCCAATCCGATTTCGAAATTTAATTTCGAACAGATAAAGTGATCGTTTCGTGCGAATCATCAAGTCAATTTGACAACCCTTTCGGCGGAGCGTCGCCTTCTGAACAAAGGGACCAGCGTTGAGAACCAAATTTGGTGAAAGTCGAATACACGGAAGCAGACTTTCGAGGCTGCTGAGTACCAGACTCTCGAATTGCAACCCGACTATCGTGTCCCACGCGTCAAGCATTTCGAGGTCCACGCTGCGAAACCGGTTCTTTCGGATTCGATCCTTTACCGGATCGATGTACTTCAGATAGAAGCGAAGGTAGTTGTCCGCGATTCTGTATCGAACCTCGCGCGGTCTTGATTCTCCGGTCGAAGGCACGAACGGCACGTCTCGACTTACGAAGCCTGACATCTCAAGATCGCTGAGCGCCTCACCAAGGCTGCCGCCGCGAACACGACCAAGGGCCTGACTGATCGCGTCAATACTCTTCGATCCATCGGCCAGAGTCTGGACAATGGATCGATAGGTGGCCGACTTGCGCGAAAAAATATCTTGAAACAACTGTTCAAATTCATGGAACAGCATGCCGCCGGAGTTAAAGCAAAGACTCGCGATGTTCTGCTCGGCAGTCCGCGTCGGATCGATCTCTTCCAGATACCTGGGAACACCCCCGGTGACGGCGAGCAGCCTCAGCTTCTCGGCGCTGCTGACTCTGCCTGACGATTTTCCCCAGAACGCCGAACAATGGTGCAGCGGAAGCGGCCCCAGATGAAACTGCCACGAGCAGCGCCCAACGAAACCCGTGTTGTGGACAATGTTCTTCTCGATCCACGAAGACACCGATCCGCAGAGAACTACGACCATTCGAGGCCGATGGGAAAAGAAGTGATCCCATGCGTTCTTGAGCAATCCAGGAAAGTCCGGTTCTCCCTGGCCCATCCACGAGATCTCGTCGAGCAATACAATCACAGTACCTGATTTTGGAAGCTGACTGGCAAGCAGTTGAAATGCGGCTGCCCAACTCTCGATCCTCAGTTTTGGAGCCGCCGTTTGTGCTGCCAGTTGTTCCGCAAACGCATCGAGCTGATCCTGCCGGGTTTGATTTTCGCGTGGCGGCAGCCCGGAAAACGACAGCAGGACATCCACCTCCCGCGCGCATTCACGTATAAATCGGCTCTTGCCAATTCGCCGTCGCCCCTGACATGTCACTAGCGAACTTGTCTTCTTTCGCAGTAACTGCTGAAACTCCTGCAGCTCACGTTCCCGTCCCACAAACATCGTTATGTCACTTTCGTGCCGAAGTGCACCCCGTCCAGTTCGGGCACCAAATCATCATTATGTCGATTTGGTGCCGAAACAAATCAAGAGCATCGTGGCACGAAAATGACATCTCGTCAAGAGAGTTCAACTGCAGGTGCGAGGCTTCCGTTCCGCCGTCAGCCGATGAAATCATGGGCAATTCCTGTTATGGCAATGCTTTTTCTACCTTCTGGCCGTCAGAGAATGCGGCAGCGTTGGCAGTCAGGATGTCTTCCGTGCCATCGAGGCCGGAGAGGATTTCAATATCGGTCGCCGAACGAATTCCGGTCTGAACGGGACGTCGCAGGATGCTTCGATCGGCGGTGACTGACACGCAAAATGTCTGGCCATCTTTTACAACGACGGCTGACTTCGGAACGGCCAGCGCGTCGGTTCGTTCGGCCACGGTGAGCTCGACCTGAGCGTACATTCCGGGACGCAGTTTGCCGTCCGGATTGGGAACGTCGATTTCACATTTCAGAGATCGTGTCCCGGTCTGCAGAGCCCACCCGGTTCTTGCCACGATTCCGTCGAACGCGGCATTGCCC
>JBIIIF010000017.1:0-50724 GCA_044235005.1 Planctomycetaceae bacterium
CATGAGCGGTCCGTGAAAATCCTCCCCTGCCAGAACGGAATCACTCTTTGGGGGCACGGTCGACATGAAGTCGCCAATCCTGAGGCTTTTTCAAGCCGCATGTTTTGTCATTGCAATTCCCGTCTTCTTCGTGGACGCCCACGCTCAGCTTGTTCCCGGAACCGGGATGAAGCTGAACCAGGTGGGAGATGACTTCGAAGACGAAAACTGGAAATGGGTCCCGAACGGGGCGAAGGCCAGCCGTGAACAGGACGAACAGGTTCGCTCTCCCACGGGTTTCTCGAACAACAAGCGTTGGTTCGAAAGTCCTAAGCGTGGCATGCCCGACCATATCGTTCGAGTCCCCACGCCGGAAGGCGGACTTCCCGGCAGCAAAGGCGCGCTGAAGGTTCAGACTCTGAACTCAGGCGTCCCCGGGAACAACTCCTACAAGATGGAGCAGGACGATCTGATCATGGCTTGCTCGTCCAAAGTGGGAGCAATCGCTACCGGCCGAAATCCAAGCTGCGTGACTCGCGTTTATCTTCCACCCTTCGAACAGTGGGAGAATCGCTCCGGTTCACACTTCGGCTATCGCATCGACCTGAAGACAACGATCACAGAGACCGAAAAGAAGTTCCTGTTCACTTCGACGAAGCGTAAGCAGGAAGACTACTGGCCGGGCTACTTTATCGAGTTCCACAGCAGCCATGATGGCAAGTTCAAGGAAGATGAAGCGATCCTTCTGATCCGTGGCAACAACCTCGGTCATGAAGTCAGGAGTCTGAAGATGACTCCAGGCTGGTGGACGCTGGGTATGTCAGTGACTGGCGATGGTCGAGTCCACTACTACGGAAAACAGGGCACTGACAACCTGACCGCCGCAGACCATCTTTACTCCAGCTTCCCGTACGGTTATCAGGCTGAGTACTTCGCGACTCACTTCTTTAACTCCTGCAATCAGAACGACGGCAAGACGTGGTCAACTCCGATCATCATTGATGATCCGGCAATCTATACAACACGCTAAGCACCTCGGATTCTCAAACACTAGTTTCCTGACAGGGAATCATCACTGGCCAAATCGGCCATTCACGTCCGCTCGTAAACACGCTGCGAGCTGACGGAAACACGAGGAGTCCGCACAGTACAACGAAAAGTTCGTTCCGAAGTTACTCCTCACCTTCGGACGACCCGATGTTCCGGGGTTGGTATGTTTCGACATGCCAACCCCGGTTCGCATTGAGGGAGAACGCTGCTTGTTCTTTGGACTGCTGCAGCCCGCTGCAGCTTTTGACTCCACAGCCTGCTGTGGAGAACATATGTGGAATCCAACAAGCCGTCACAAACATCGCTTGGCAGCAAGGCTGCCTGCGCAAAAGCGGCAGCAGGCTGCCGCAGTCCAAAAGGCCGCAGTACAAGAGGCTGGTCAATTCCCGCGAGGTTCCTGAATGAGTACGATGTCTCGCCTGCTGAGATGTCCCGCCGTTGCTGCGAGCCTTTCCTTTGTTCTCTCGCTTCTTTATTGATCGCCCAATCTTCGCCTCCGTGATCTCCATCGTGATCACAATGGTCGGCGGCATCGCGCTGTATCAATTGCCTCTGGCTCCGTATCCGCTGATTGCTCCTCCGACAGTTGAAGTCGCCTGCAATTATCCCGGAGCCAGCGCGCAGACGGTGGCGGAGACGATTGCGGCCCCGATTGAGCAGCAGGTCAACGGCGTGGAAGACATGCTGTATATGAACTCGTCGAGCACCAACGACGGTTCCTATGCTCTGACCGTTTCTTTCAAGCCGGGTGTCGATCTGAATCTGGCTCAGGTGTTGGTGCAAAATCGAGTCAGTCTGGCACTACCTCTGCTGCCGGAACTGGTGCGCCGGACCGGCGTGACGACTCGCAAGAGATCGCCCGATATCCTGCTGACGATCAGTGTGAATTCTCCGGACGGACGATACGACCAGTTGTATCTCAGCAATTATGCTCGCCTGAGGCTGCTCGATGAAATCAGCCGGCTGCGAGGCGTCAGTGAAGTTCGAGTTTTCGGGCAGCGTGATTACAGCATGCGAATCTGGCTCGACCCGGACAAGCTTGCCGCGCGCAACGTGGCCGTGTCGGATGTTGTGTCGGCCGTCCGCGAACAAAATGCCGAGGTCGGTCTGGGACAACTCGGGCAACAACCAACAGCCGAGAACCCCGTCGTCCTCCCCAACATCAACTCCGTCAATATTCTGACGACTGGCGGTTCTGAATCGAAATCTGCCGACGCCTTCACGCGTACCAATGAGACGATCAACAGTCAGCCACCTGCTCAACACGCCTGGCAACTTCCTCTGCATGTTCAGGGACGCCTACAAACGACAGAAGAGTTTGGCGACATTATTGTGCGGACAACTCCCGACGGTCGTACGCTGCGGATTCGGGATCTTGGGCGAGTCGAGGTGGCGGCCAGAACTATCGAAACCAACAACCGGTTTAATCAGAAACCCACAGTTGGCCTTGCGATCTTTCAGTTGCCTGATGCTAACGCTTTGGAAACTGCCGACCTGATCAAATCCAGGATGGACGAACTGGCCGTCGATTTTCCCGAAGGAGTGATCTGGGAAGCTGGCTACGACACAACTCCGTTTATTCGTGAATCGATCGGAGAAGTTTTCAAATCACTGCGAGATGCCGTGATCCTGGTTTCACTGGTTGTACTTTTATTTCTTCAGGGCTGGCGTCCGGCGATTATTCCTTTAATTGCCGTGCCCGTAGCGATTGTCGGGACCTTTGCGGCGATGTTGGCCGTTGGCTTTAGTCTGAACAATTTGACTCTGTTTGGACTGGTGCTTGCGATCGGTATCGTGGTGGATGATGCCATCGTGGTGGTCGAAGCAGTAGAGCAGTATATCGAACGAGGCTTCAGTCCTCGCGACGCTGCGATTCGAGCGATGGATGAAGTGACGGGCCCCGTGATCGCCGTAGGGCTTGTACTTTCTGCTGTCTTCATCCCGTGTGCATTTGTGTCCGGAATCGTGGGCCTGTTCTTCCGTCAGTTTGCGTTGACGATTGCCATCTCAACCGTCATCTCCACGATCAACTCACTGACGCTCAGCCCGGCCCTGGCTGCATTACTGTTGCGGCCAAAACATGGGCGACAGGATTTGCTGACTCGAATATTGAACTTCTTTCTGGGATGGCTGTTCCGATTGTTCAATCGCCTGATGGGAGCCAGTGTGAACGGCTATGTCGCGACAACATCAAGGCTCCTGCGAGTTCCCATACTCGTGTTGATTGTTTACGTCGGACTTGTCGGCCTGACTTACACCGGTTTTCACTCTCTTCCCACCGGCTTCATTCCAGCTCAGGACAAAGGTTATCTGACCGGAAGCGTGCAGTTACCGGATGCAACCGCTGCCGAGCGAACTCTGGAAACACTAACGAAGATCGAACGCATCGCTCTCGATACACCGGGCGTTCGCAGCGTTAACTCCATCGCCGGGAACTCATTTACGCTGGGTGGTCGAGCTTCCCATTTCTGTTCGATGTTTATCATCCTCGAAAACTTCGATAAGAGAAAGACACCAGAGACAACGGCCAACGCCATTCAGGAATCATTGCTGAAACAGTTCGGCAGACAGATTCCTGAAGCGACTGTAACGTTAGCTCCTCCGCCAGCCGTCTCCGGCGTTGGTAGAGCCGGTGGTATGAAGCTGATGGTCGAAGATCGCGGAGACGCCGGACTTCGAGTGCTGCAGGAGCAAACCGACAACCTGATCAGCGTGGCCAGCAAGAATCCGAAGCTGAAAGGACTCTTCACAGGCTTCAACGTGAATGCTCCACAACTCTATTTTGATGTGGATCGTGATGCTTGCCTGTCACAGGGCATCAGTCTTGGCGAAGTCTTCGGAACTCTGCAGGCCTATCTGGGTTCTCGTTATGTGAATGACTTCAATATGTTCGGCCGTACCTGGCAGGTTGTGGTTCAGGCCGATCAGGGCTTTCGAAATCAAGTGGACGACGTCGCCAAACTGCGAGTCCGAACAAATACCGGCCGAATGGTCCCACTAGGTTCTGTGGCCACGGTGCGTACAATCGGCGGGCCCTTGATGGTGACTCGTTACAACATGTATCCGGCTGCAGCGATTATCGGCAACGTATCAACGGGAGTCAGCAGCGGAGAAGGAATTCGAATTCTCGAAGAGTTGGCAACATCCGAATTGCCGTCCACGATGGCTTTCGAGTGGACCGAGCTTTCCTTTTTGGAACGAACATCGGGCAGTACGGGAATGTTGTTGTTTGCGTTCTCCGTGGCGTTTGTGTTTCTTGTACTGGCCGCATTGTACGAAAGTTGGTCGCTGCCACTGGCCGTGATTCTGGTAGTACCGATGTGCGTGCTGTGTTCGATTGCCGGAGTCGCGGTTGCCAAACTGGACATCAATATTTTCACTCAAATCGGCTTCGTGGTGCTGATCGGACTGGCCTGCAAGAACGCGATTCTGATCGTGGAATTCGCCAAGCTGCGTCGTGACGAAGGCCTTGATGTTTATGAATCCATCCTGCAGGCCTGTCGACTTCGTCTGCGGCCGATTCTGATGACCTCGTTTGCGTTTATCCTTGGAGTTGTCCCGCTCGTCGTTGCCACTGGTGCCGGATTCGAAATGCGTCGTGCACTGGGGACGGCGGTCTTCAGCGGGATGCTGGGAGTAACCATCTTCGGGATCTTCCTGACACCGGTCTTCTTTCTGATCGTTGATCGCATTTCACACTGGTCCATATTCTCCGGGCATGGCCCACTCGCACGTATCGGTCGGATTCTGACAGACGTCATGAGGCTGCGATTTTTGACTCGACCAATTCGTGCCGCAGTCGCCGCCATACCAACCGAACCGCGGGGAGTGCCCTCCACGCAGAGCGGTCCCTCAATCAATCCCGACGAACGCAAATCGCCATCCGGCAACGTGCCTTCGATCGGCTAAGGTCCTTGCTGAATGTTTTCTCGTTTCTTTATCGATCGACCTATCTTCGCCACGGTGATGTCCGTTGTCATCACCTTGGCCGGAGGTATCGCGGTCTTTACTTTGCCGGTGACGCAGTACCCGGAGATCGCTCCACCGACTGTCGAAGTATCGACGATGTATCCCGGAGCCAATGCCAAGGTTGTTTCCGATACCGTCGCGGCACCGATCGAGCAGCAGGTAAATGGCGTCGAGAATATGTTGTATATGTCGTCGCAATGTACGAACGACGGCACCTATACCTTGACCGTCACACTCGCCTCGGGAACCGATCTGAACCTCGCTCAGGTCCTGGTGCAGAACCGAGTGGCACTCGCTCAGCCGACGTTGCCGGATCTTGTGCAACGACGCGGAGTCACCGTCAAGAAGAAAGCGCCGGGCGTGTTGATGATCGTGAATCTGTTCTCGCCGGATGGCTCGCGAGACAACTTGTATCTCAGCAATTATGCCACAATTCAAATGCGGGATGAGTTGTCGCGAGTCGAGGGCGTGGGCGACATCACGTTTCTTGGTCAACGCGACTACAGCATGCGGATCTGGCTGGATCCGCAGCAGATGGCGATGCGTGACATCAGTACTCAGGACATCCTGCGGACAATCGAACAGCAGAATACTCAGGTTGCGGCCGGACAGATTGGCCAGCAGCCCACCACAGAAGGGCTCGTGTTTCAGTACACGATGACAACTCTGGGACGACTGACCAGCGAGGAGCAATTCGGCGATATGGTCCTGCGAGCCGACGCGCAGGGGCGAATGGTTCGACTGAAAGATGTGGCTCGCATTGAACTGGGAGCGATGTCCTACGATCAGGTTTGCACGCTGGACACAAAGCCCTCCATCGCTCTTTCGATTTATCAATTGCCTGGATCGAATGCTCTGGAAACGGCCGCCGAAGTGCGAGCTCGCATGGATGATCTGAAGCTGCGATTTCCGGAAGGTGTCGATTACGCCATTGTTTATGACACGACGCCATTTATTCGCGAATCGGTGAAAGAAGTGTTCATCTCCCTGCGCGACGCCGTCATTCTGGTCGCGATCGTCGTGCTGGTGTTTCTGCAGGGCTGGCGACCGGCGATTATTCCGTTGGTGGCGGTGCCCGTGGCGATCGTCGGAACCTTTGCGGCGATGCTGGCCTTTGGCTTCAGCCTGAACGCGCTAACGCTGTTCGGTCTGGTGTTGGCGGTGGGCATCGTTGTCGACGATGCGATCGTGGTTGTGGAAGCCATCGAGCACAATATTGAACACGGCATGACGCCTCGCGATGCCGCCATTCACGCGATGGAAATGGTGGCCGGACCGGTGATTGCTGTCGGGCTCGTGCTTTCAGCTGTCTTCATTCCCTGTGCGTTCATTACCGGAGTCGTGGGGCAATTCTTCCGGCAGTTTGCGGTCACGATTGCGATTTCGACGATCATCTCGGCGTTCAATTCGCTGACTCTCAGCCCGGCATTGGCGGTGCTGTTGTTGCGTCCCGGTTCGGGTGGTACCGGTACGAGCTCACATCGCAGCGAAGCGTTGCCTCGGCCCGGACTTGCATTGCTCGGTGCGTGGCTGGGTTATGCTTTCCTGAGTACTCCTCTGGCGAAACAACTTCAGCGTTTCGACATGGCAAATAATATCAATCCCGCGCTGTGGCCGTGGATTGCCGCTGCGGTCAGCTTTACCGCTGTTCTGATCATCAGTCGTCTTATTAATAGTCTGTTGTCGATTTTCTTCCGTTTGTTCAATCGTGGGTTCAATCTGGCGACGGATGCTTATGTCACCGTCGTAGGATGGTCGCTGCGAGGAAGCGTGCTGGTTCTGTTGATTTACGGCGGGATGATCTACGGAACTTACTATCTCTTCGCGATCACTCCGACAGGATTCATACCAGCTCAGGACAAAGGCTATCTGATTCTGAATGTGCGTCTCGCCGATTCTGCATCTCTGGAGAGAACTCAGCAGGTCATGGCGAAGATTGAAATGCTGGCCGGTCGAGTCTCCGGAGTTCATCACACAGTGGCGTTGGCCGGACAATCTTTGCTGTTGAACGCCAATGCACCGAACTTCGGTTCGATGTATGTGATGCTGGATGATTTTCATGACCGCATCAAAACTCATCGAACGGCCGACAACGTCGCCGAAGAACTACGGAACCTGTTTTTGTCCGAGATCGAAAACGCCGACGTCAATATCCTTGGCGCGCCGCCGATCGAAGGTCTAGGCACCGCGGGCGGATTTCGCATCGTTGTTCAGGATCGAGGCGACAACGGGCTGAACATGCTGGAATCGGTTAGCCAGTCCATCATTTCAGACGGCATGCAGTCTCCGAAACTGCGGGACTTGTTTTCGGGGTTTCGAGCAAACACGACATGGCTCGAATTGGACATTGATCGCGAAGCGGCCAAAAAACTCGGACTGTCCATGGCCGAAGTCTTTAGTGCTCTGCAGGTAAATTTTGGTTCTCTCTACGTCAACGATTTCAATCGCTTTGGCAGAACCTGGCAGGTGAATGTTCAGGCCGATGCAAAGTACCGCATGCAGACCGGGGACCTGCAGCGCATGTACGTCACTTCGACGACGGCTGGCAGCATTCCTCTGGCCGCTTTCATTAAAGTCCGCACGGTGACCGGTCCGCTGATGATTCTCCGGCACAATCTTTACCCCGCGTCGTACGTTAATGCCGACGCAGCCATCGGTGCAAGTTCTGGTGAAGCCATTCAGGCCCTGCGCGAAGTAGCCGACAAGAACCTGGCTCCTTCGATGCGAGTGGAATACACAGAACTGGCTTTCCTGCAGCAGCTCGCAGGCAACACAGCGATGTATGCGTTTCTGCTGGCGGTCATCCTGGTGTTTCTGGTGCTGGCGGCTCAATACGAAAGCTGGGCTCTGCCTCTGGCCGTAATTCTCGTTGTGCCCATGTGTCTGTTGTGTTCGATCGCGGGGGTGATCTTCGCCGGGATGGACATCAACATCTTTACTCAAATTGGCTTTGTGGTGCTGGTCGGTCTGGCCTGCAAGAACGCGATTCTGATTGTGGAATACGCTCGAGCCAGAAATCAGGCTGGCGTGTCCGTGTTTGAGGCGACTCTGGATGCCTGTCGGCTGCGACTTCGTCCGATCATTATGACCTCGTTCGCATTTATCTTCGGAGTAATCCCGCTGGTTCTTGGCCAAGGCGCCGGCGCCGAAATGCGTCGAACGCTGGGCACGGCTGTGTTCTCTGGCATGCTGGGTGTGACTCTCTTCGGGATTCTTTTGACACCCGTCTTCTTCTATGTCATCCAACGCGTTGCGAATTGGAGAAGCAGCGCAAGCTGAACAGAGTGCCACTGCGACTCTGAAAACCCAGTCTCCCAACAGCAGTTTTTGCCGATTGCCAATCCTGCAGAATCGGCGAGTTTCGCAATCAGAGTTGCTCAGCGCTGCAACTTTCTCCGAAACGCAGATCCCATCTCTCACGGAACGGCATTTCTCACAATGACTGACCGGGCCTCGGGTTGAGACCAGATTGCGTTGAGTTTACTCTCACCCTCCCTCCTCGAATCGACATCCTGAAACACCGCCGGTTCACGTAACAGGTATTGGTTTTCCGGACCTCTCCCGATCACTCCCCTTCACGATTCTCCCATGAAGCCACAACGACCAATTTTGTGTCGGTTTGCCGCAATGAGCATTCTCGTTGTCATGGCGGGAATACTTGCGGGCGTGAATTCCGCCACAGTCTCAGCCCAAGACGCGGAAGAGTTTTCTGTTTATCGTCTCAAAAGCAAGTCGCCGTCTGAAGCACGGCGGATGCTCAACGAGCTACTCGGAGATGAAGCGAAGGACGTTCGCATTGTTGCCGATGATGACGCCTCTGAATTACTGGTGTCCGGAAGTCCGTCGGTTCAAAAACTCGCGGCCAAACTGGTCGAACAACTGAATTCGTCAGAGCACATCAAGCCGACGACGAAACGTTCTTCGATCGAGACATCTGCTAAAGACTGGGAGTTTTCCCCGATCACGAATCCGACGGCTACCTCGGACGAAAAGCCTGCCTCAGAAGAATGGCCGGCCAGGGAGAATACTCGAAAGAAAACTGCTCCAAAGACGGATCGTAATTCCGCTCTGAGCGATCGCACGGTCCGGTTTCGTTTCCGCAATATCACTTCGCAACAGGCCGAGAATGCCGTGTCTCGCCTGCTGGGGACGCGAGTTCTTGAGCTTCAGGATCATCAGCTAAGTTTCTCCAGCGGTCGAAACCGTGAGGTTTCGCTGACGTTTGATGATGTCTCTAAGTCCTGTCTGCTGGAAGGCTCGGAAGATCTCGTTCAGCAGTTCGCGAAACTGCTGCAACAGCTCGATGATGTGCGTGATCAGGCGACCGATGACACGATTCGATTCGTGCCGCTGGCGAACATTGAACCCGATGTTCTGAACAAAGCCTTGTTGATCTGGAAGCAAACAAATCGAACACCAACAAAGCCACAATTGGACAGCGAAAAAGGGCAGGGGCGCAAGACATCCGAACGAGTCATCCGGCCTGCGGGTTTCCAACAGATTCCTGGCGAGCCAGCGATTCCAATTGAGCCCGAGCCACAACAGAACTCGGACCCAGCAGCGGATGCGACAATGCAGGAACCAGCCGACGGCGCTTTGCGACGGCCATCGTCAGATGTCACCGTAGAACCGTTGCCGGACCTTGATGTGCTGATTCTTCGCGGCCGCGATCCGGACGTGGAAGAACTGACTCGGATCATTCGCGAGATCGAACGCCTTAGCGAAGAAACAGCACCAGAGATTGACGTTGTCTACCTGCACAATGTTCAGGGAGAAGCTCTGGAAGAGCTGATCACTGATGTGCTGGATGATCTGACCGATCCGTTACAGGGTCGCGTCTCGATCACACCGCTTGTGAAGCCGAATGCGTTATTGCTCATTGGCTGGGGCGAAGCGGTCACAGCCGCCAAAAAACTGATCGCGCGTCTGGATGAGTCCGTCGAACCGCTCACACAGATGCAGATCTTTTCTTTGAAACATGCGTCGGCCAATCAGGTCGAAGACACGGTCCGTGATTTTCTGAATGACCGTGGCGGTCTTGGTCCTGAAGTGAACATCACGGCCGACGAACGAACAAATTCACTGATCGTGAATGCTGCTCCCAGAGATCTGGCCGAAGTCACTCGACTGATCGAAGGACTCGACAAAGGAACTTCGGAATCCGTCAACCAGGCCCGTATTGTCCAATTGAAAAATGCACTGGCTGCTGATGTCTCGCAAACAATCACGGCTGCAATCACAGCCGCTCGCGGAGGTGTGGGAACACAGCGTTCAGCGGCTTTGGAAATGCTGATGGTCGGTCCGGATGGAAACAGCGTGGTCGCTTCCGGACTGCTGGACGATGTGAAGCTGACGCCGGACTCCAGAACCAATCGCATCTTTATTACCGGTCCGGCTGACAGCCTGTCGCTGGTCGAGCAGTTAATCAAGGGCCTTGATGAATCCCCGGCAGCGTCCGCGCAGATCAAGGTCTTCCAAATTACCAACGGCGATGCCACAGATCTTGTTCAGGTCCTGCGTTCACTGTTTCCTGAACAGGCTGGCGTTTCGACAGTGCCGCAACTGGCGACAGCCGAAGAGGAATCGTCATTAGTGCCCGTGCGATTCTCCGTCGACATCCGCACCAACAGCATCATCGCCACAGGAACGTCCGGCGATCTGAAGATTATCGAAGCCTTGCTGCTGCGTCTGGATGAAACCGACTCGCAGGAACGAGTGAACGAAGTTTATCGACTGAAGAACTCCCCCGCGCTGGACGTCGCCAACGCCGTCAACAGTTTTCTGCGCAGTGAGCGAGTCGTCAATCAGGCGGCTCCTGGACGGCAGAATCCGTTCACACAGATTGAATCGGAAGTCGTCGTCGTTCCCGAACCCGTCGGCAACGCGCTGATCATCAGTGCAACGCCACGCTACTTTGAACAGATCATGGAACTCGTGGAAGGACTGGATGCTCAACCGCCGCAGGTGATGATTCAGGTGATTCTGGTCGAAGTCGAACTGGACAATCTGCATGAATTCGGTGTTGAGCTGGGTCTGCAGGATTCCTTGTTGTTTGATCGCAGCCTGCTCGGCAGCATTCTGACTCCCGGATACAACTTTAATAACCAGCCGCTTGGAAACGCGAACACCGCAGGCTCACTGGCGACTCGTGGCAATGTCGGCGGTCAGGCCTTGTCTCACTTCAGTCTTGGGCGAACAAGCACAGACACTGACTTCGGTGGCCTCGTGCTTTCCGCCAGCAGTGAAAACGTCAGCGTGTTGTTGCGAGCCATGAATCAGTCTCGCAATGTGGAGATTCTGAGCCGTCCGCAGATCATGACTTTGGATAATCAACCAGCCTTTATTCAGGTCGGTCAGCGAGTTCCACGAATTGTAGGCACCAGCATCAATCAGGTCGGCCAGGTCAATACGGTCGAACTGGAAAACGTGGGCCTGATCCTGGGCGTGACACCTCGTATCAGCCCCGAAGGCATGGTTGTGATGGAGATCGACGCCGAGAAATCAGAAGTCGGTCCCGAGATTGATGGTATCCCGGTTTCGATTTCTTCAACGGGAGAAGTGATCCGCTCGCCCCGAGTCAACATCACGACAGCTCAGACGACCGTCAGTTCCGCCAGCGGCCAGACGATCGTCATCGGCGGATTGATTACAACCAACAACACAACTCTGTCGCGGCGAGTTCCCTGGCTGAGCGATGTGCCTGTGGTTGGAAATCTGTTCCGCTTCGATGGAACGAAGAATTCTCGAAAGGAACTTCTGATCATTCTCACGCCGCATGTTGTGCGAGGACCCTCCGAAGCGGAGTACATCAAACAGGTCGAAACAGCTCGCATGTCCTGGATTTCCTGCGACACTTTTAACTGGATGAATACTGACACTGCGATGGTCGGCCAGATGGATTCGTCGACGATTCCTGCCATTTATCCTGACCAAACTCCCGGTGCTGCTTCCATGCAACAGGCTGTGCCACTATCCCCGTCTCCGGATCAATTCATCAATCCCGGAACTACATCTGATTCAATCAACGCACCGGCTTCTCCGGACACCAAAGTGGTCGTTCCGGAATGGAGGATCGAGACCGGCGAAGACGACGAATCGCAATCGACCGAAGGTTCCGGCATCAAACAGATGTCATTCCGCAGTACGGCGTTTAAAGAGACGGACAAAAAGAAACCTACGAATACGACAGACTCTGATTCTGAAACACAGCCTCGGACAAAGTCGAAGTCAGAAGCCAAACCAAAATCTGAAAAGAAGTCGTTCTGGTCGCGAGACTAACGAGGAAACACCTGACATCACCGGCCTGTTTATCGCCCAGCCACAGGCGTCGGTTTTTGCTCCTGCCGGCGCCTGCGGCTGGGCGGTAAACAACTAAATCAACACTGGCGGCTAGCAACGAACCGCTCACGCAAACATCAACACAGATCCATCCCTTCCAAATCATCGCCGACAAACATGCTTCAACGCTTCACCATAAAACGCAAATGTCTGTTGCTGCTGGCGGCAGGACTTTTTGTCAGTGCGCCCGGCTGCACGATGATGAACACAAGTGCGTTGTCGTTCACGAAGAAGGAGCCGGAGTTTCTGACGCCTCGTCAGATCGTGCCGGTGTGGTCTGATACAGTGCTGCATCAGCCCGGAGAACCGGCGACTCGAGGCTTCGGTGGCCGCATCATGTTCTATGGCGAGGACAAACATAAAGCGATTCGCGTCGACGGAACTCTGGTTGTTTACGCCTGGGATGACAGCAAAGGCTCAATGGAGAGAACTCCCGATCGAAAATATGTCTTCCCCGCTGACAAACTTCAGACTCATTATAGCCAGTCGCGTCTTGGGCATTCTTATAGCTTCTGGGTTCCCTGGGATGCCGCTGGCGGACCATTGCAGCATTTGACTCTGATCAGTCGCTTCGTCAGCAATGATGGCACGGAACTCACGGCGGCGCCAGCGCATGTGGTGTTGCAGGGCCCCGGTGAGCTGTCGCCGTTTCAGAATGAAATTGTTGAATCGAAATTGAAAGCCGACAAGAAATCCATCGCCCGTAACCGTCTGCGTTCTCCTGTGAGCAGCGGAATCCAGCAAGTGGGTTACGAAGTGGAGGAGTCAGAAGCTGACGATCAGCGACCCTCAACTCCCGCGCGACATCCGGGATTGCAGACGTCTGAGATCGATCTCACCAGCGGCTTCTATCATCGCAACATGCAGGGGCGGCAGACGCAAAACAACGGTTCATCGTTCGACGTGAAAGATGCGGACGACCTTCTCGCACCAGAAACGGAATCAGAGCCACGGGCATTCAACTCTGATCGACGCTCGAAGCGACCGGCTAGTTCCGCGGAGAATTCAAGCCACGACGACGAGGAATCGGAGGAAGATTCGAATCCACCGTCAACTCGTTTACAACCTTTTGAATCCCGGGTTCGAACATCACGAGCAACTCGGTCTGCTGCCGATCCGCTTCGGAAGGAACCGCTCCGCGCAAAATGGCTGAATGGTCTTCCGGAGACACCTCGAGTGTCACCGAACGGGCCTGAATAAACGACTGCAGTGACTCTGAAATTCGCGGAGCTTCCATCGCCTTGTCGCGTGATGCCGTCAAGTCATTCAACACCTCTGGAGCCAACGTCAGGCGTTCGGCATAAAGCCCGGTTGGTCTGATGATCCTCGGCCGATTCAAAGGCGGTCGAGCTTCCTCTGTCAGTCCCGTAATCGAAGAAACCGCAGCGGTTACAGCGGACTGCCCGCCAACGAATCCTGAAACTGCTTCTGCCGTTGTATTGCTGCCGACAAAGTCACTGACGGATCGCTCGTCTCTGAGGAATCGACGTCCCGATTCCACAGTCCCCGGTGTCGTCGTTGCTCCCGGCCGAGCTCGCTTCGACAATGAGCCGCCCAGACTTCTTTGGCCAAATAAACCCTGAGCGTAACACGAATCGGAGAACACCAGCACACAAAAAAACGCGACGATCAGCGTAGGCGCATTGCGAACTGATGGGAGTCGGAAACTATTCGCAGAAAGTAAAGCTGGCGTCATTGGAGTCTCAATTACGTTCTCGGTTCCGAAACATGCAGGCTGTGAGCCACTGCTATCGTGCAATTCTTATCCCTCGATTGCCCAGTTCAAATCTCGACGCAATCGCGGGTCCCGGTTGATACGACTGCCTGTTGCAGGAATTGTAGCAATCCCAGTGATTGTAGGGCGGTCGGGTGAAAGCAGGCTTTCTTCAGCATCTTTGCTGACCCATTCAAGTCGCGAAGTCGGAACTTCCGCAAACTGGGCAGGCTGCGAATTTTGTGGCAAATTCGGCCCGAATTCGATATGGTGGCGACGCCCACGCTTATTTCCCGCCGGATTTCTCCCGCCTCTTCGAGTACTCCCGATGACCACTCGCCCCGCGCCATCAATGTCGCAGAACACCGTCCTCTCAGGCGAGCGGCAGGGCGTCAGCCCTCCGTGTAACGCTTTTGTCGCACGCCCCCTCTTCAAACATTTTTTTCAAACCAGGCACGTCATCAAAGCGTTTGTCCTTCTTCTCGCGCTGACCTGTTCCACAATAAACGACGCTTTCGCACAAGCTCCGCCGACAACTCCACGAACAGTTGCCGTCGACTATTCTTCGATCACAAAACCTGAAATCGCAGCTGCCATCAAAATTTCCCCCGAGCAGCAAACTCTGATCACACAGATCAGCACTGAACGTGACACCGCGGTTGCTGCCGCAGAAGAAGCTGCTCGTCCGGCCATCATCGCAGCGGCGAATGAAAAACTTCAGGGAGTGCTCAACCCTGATCAGCAGAGTTTGTTTGTCTCTTTGTTTACGGGCAAAAAACTTCGCTTCAACTTCCGCAGTCAGAAATGGGCCGACGTTCTCGACTGGATCGCCAAAGAAGCTGATCTCTCGCTGGTTATGGAAGTTCCTCCGCCCGGAGTTTTCAACTACTCTGATTCCAAAGATTACAGCACCGTCGAAAGCATCGACCTTCTCAACGGCTGGTTGCTGACCAAAGGCTTTACTCTGGTTCGTCGCGAACGAATGCTGATGTGCCTGGATCTCAAAGGAGGGCTCCCTGAAGGCGCGATTCCGAAAGTCGCTCCCGAAGAACTCGCGACGCGCGGGCGATACGAGTTTGTCAGCGTCCTCTTTCCTCTCGAAGGCCGACCGGCTGAAATTGTGCTGCTGGAAGTGAAGCCACTGCTGGGCAGCTACGGGAAAGCCGAAGCCCTCGCTCAGACTCAACAATTGCTGGTGATCGACACGGCTTCGAATCTGCGAATTGTTCAACAGGTGATCACAAAGGTTCCGATGCTGTCGAAAGCAGAAGGGACTCCAGTGCTGACTGTGTACCCGGTGGAACACGCAAACCCTCAACAAGCCGGCGAAGTGCTGAAGACGATCATCGCGGGAACGATCGTCATCGACATCAAAGCTCGGCAGATCTCCGTGAATGCAGTGCCATCAGAACAGGAGAAGGCAAAGATCATTCTGGGCCAACTTGAGTCCAATCAGGGCCCCGACATGCAACCTCGGCTGCAACTCTACCCGGTTCAGGTGTCAGACGCCGATCAGATGCTGGCGACGCTTAAGCTCATCGCGCCGGATGGGCAATATCGCATTGACCCGCTTTCAAGCAAACTCATTGCATGGGCATCGGAAGCCGATCAGAAGCGAATCAGCGAATCCCTGCAGATGATTCAGGCCGAACAGCCTCAGGGCGGAGCCCGGCAACTTCAGGTGTATGCTCTGAAGAATGCCGATCCGACAGCCATCTCGACGATGCTGGTTTATATCGTTCCCACTGCTCGAGTCACCGTAAACACAGCCACGCGAAGTCTGGTCGCCTTCGGCACTCTGCCGGAACACGAAGCCATTCGCGCGTTGATTGAGCAACTGGAGAAGCAGACAGAAACAGCCGCCGCTGAGAAGACTCTGATAACTTATCCAGTAAGTTCCACAGTCTCCACCACACTGGTGACCTTGATGGCTACAGCGGTCCCCAAAGCACAAGTATTGTCCGACACTGCGAATCAGCGGTTGCTGGTAATGGCGACGGCCGATGAGCATGCTCAGGTCGATCTGCTGCTGAAGTCTCTTTCGACAGCCGAATCGAGTGGCAAACAGTTGAAGATTCATGAAGCTGATCGGATTGATTCCGTCAGCGTGACTTCGTTACTGACCACCTTGACGCCTCAGGCCACGGTCACCTTTGACGTTGCGAACAAGAGACTTCTGGTTGTCGCTACGGAAGCCGATCAGGCGAAAGTCGCGGAAGTGCTTGAACAAGTCCGCACCTCAGAAGCTGATGCCGTGCGTTCACTAAAGTCTTATCCGCTGCAACCAAAAATCGTTTCGACAACCATTATTTCCCTGCTGCTGCCTCTGGTGCCGAAAGCCAGCGCTATTCCGGATGAAGCCAATCGTCGCCTGCTGATTACGGCGACGGAAAAGGAACACGAACTGATTGCAAAAGTGATCGAACAGGTTGAGAAAGACGCTGTTGGAAACCAGCCAGAGCTGAAGTTCTATCCGCTTAAGAAAGTTGTCGGCCCGACTTCATTGGCGGTGCTGCAATCGGTCGCTCCACTGGCGCGGATCACGTTCCTTCCTGATGGAAATCGTTACAGCGTGCTGGCAACACGTGATGACCACACAGCGATTGCAGTCGCGATCGAACAGCTTGAACTCAACGCCGCGGAGATCCAGCGCGATCTGAAGTTTTACGATGTCGCTGCCATCGGGACCGCGGACGCTCGAGTACTACTGTCAACAACCTTCACGGACGTCACGTTCGTTGCCACGGCTGAGGGCAATAAGCTGATGGCATGGGTTTCACCAGCTCAGGATGAACGCATTCGGGCCACGCTGGAACAATTGATGACGGAGAAGCCATTCGAGTCAACTCGCACTATGGAACTCTATTCCATCGCCGAACTGGGACCATCCGCATCGACGGTCCTTGCCGAGGCTGTTCCGAAAGCCACGATCTCGGCAGGAGCTCGAGCCGATCAACTGGCGATCGTCGCCACGGCCGAAGATCACGTCAAAATCAAGAAGGTGCTTGAACAGCTGCAGGCTTCCAAGTCGATTCCGCCTTCTAAGACTCTGACCGTCCATCCCATCAAAGGACTGACTCCTTCGTCCGTGCTGCAGGTTCTGCAGCCGCTTGTGGATGCCGATGTTCAATTGACCGTCGACTCCACCGGACAGCAATTGTTTGTGCGAGCATTCCCGGACAAACAGGACCAGATCAAGGCTGTGGTCGAACAGGTCAGCGCATCGTTGGCCAGCCGTCCACAACGATCCACGAAGACCTACATGATCGGTGCGCCTAATGCCGACGAGGCTCAGGAAGTTCTGATGGCGTTGTATCCCGATGCCAGGATTGTGATGGATGCTGATCGCAAGATGATCGTGGCAACGGCCACCGATGAGCAACACGGCACAATTGACCAGATTGCCAAGCAAATGAAAGGAACATCGCCTGATGGTGATGTTCCTGTCCCCGCTGTCTATTCGCTTAAAAACGCCAGCGCGACGGATGTGCAGACTTTGCTGACGTCCATGTATTCACGATTCGACGGCGTCCGACTCTCAGTGAACGAGAAGACCGGTCGACTGATTGTGGTGGCTCGCAAAGAACAACACGATGCGATTCGCCCATTGATTGAACAAATTGATGGACCGGCCGAGACCGAAATGAAGCAGGAACTTGCAGTTTTCCGTTTGAATCAGCTCGACGGAATCGCTGTGCAGACTGCTCTGCAACCGCTGCTGCCGAAGAATGCGCAGGTCACGGCAGACCGAATTGGACGACAACTGTTTGTCAGTGCCTCAGCCGAAGATATGCCGGCGGTTCGGGAACTTGTGCAGCAGATGATCACTTCTCAGGGTTCCACAGAGGGACTCGAAACTCGCAGCTATCGCCTTCGTCCCTATGAGGCCGATGAAGCTCAGGAAGTCCTGACAAAGTTGTTCCCCGACGCCACGATGGTAACCGATGTGTCTCAGGAAATGCTGGTCGCAACAGCCACAGCCAAACAGCACGAGACAATCAAACAGGTCGTCGAACAGATGACCAGCGTGCTGCCGATGGAAAGTGCTCCGACGGCAAAGGCCTATCCTCTGCGAACGGCCGACGGCGACAACGCGGTCGAAGTCTTTGATGCAATGTTTCGGCGATCGGACAATGTCAGAGTTTCCTTTGACTCCAAAACCCGATCTCTGATCGCGGTTGCTCGCCCCGATCAGCATGCTGTGATCAAAGCCCTGCTTGATGAACTGGAACCGACTGGTGCAGCCAATGAAACTCAAACACTTGAAGTGTATGCACTCGGTGGAATGGATGGACTGACCGCTGTCGAAGTGGCGGAGGGTGTTTTGCGTTCCATCGACTCGGCCGCAACGGTCTCCTGGGAAAAAGCCTCGAAGCAGCTTGTGGTGACCACAACACCCGCCGGTCATCAACAAATCAGCGCGGCGATGGAACGATTTCAGGAAAGCGATCCTCGTGAGATGGATGTCATTCAACTCCGCATGTTAAGTGCTTCGTCGGCACAGAATGCGATCGAAGGTCTTTATGGCGATACCTTCACGAAAGACGACAACTATCCGGTGATTCAGGCGGACGAAGATTCGCAGCAGTTGCTGGTTCGAGGATCAAAGAAGCAGCTTCAGGATATCCGCACGCTGCTGATTAAGATGGGTGAAACCGGTCTGTCGCCAACCGGGGACGTGGTAACTCAGGCGAGTCGAAATCTTCGCGTCATTCCAATTCAGGGTGACGTCGAGCCGACTCTGCAGAAGATTCAGGACCTGTGGCCGCGAGTTCGCAAGAACCCGATTCGAGTGCTTCGCCCGGGTGTGGAAACTCCAGCGACAGAACCGCAGCCACAGCCAAAAGCTGACGGACAATTCTCCGTGCCACCGGAGGAAACAACTCCACCAACAGCCACAGAGCCAGAGCCGGCGTCAATAGAACCCACGGCATCGCAAGCGGCCAAACAGGTAAACGCGGAAGCAGCAACGGACACCACAAACGCAGCAGCCACTCAACCCGGACAAGACGAATCGTCTCCGGTCGTGATTATTCCCGGCACAGATCGAATCACCATCGCCTCCGACGATATCGAAGCTCTTGATCAACTGGAATCGATCCTCCGCGCAACATCTTCCTCGCGAACAGGCGGTACTGTTGCGAGCCGCAATCGAGACTTCTCGGTGTATCAACTGCGAAACGCGGGCGCTGAGGAAGTCGCGGAGACACTGGAATCGATTTACGAAAGTCGAGCCGGGATGCTCGCGTTCGGCTCGGTGGTGATCGTGCCGGAAACTCGGATGAACGCGTTGATCGTTTATGGTGGTCGGACAGATCGCGACCGCATCGAACAACTTCTGGAGATCCTGGACACCGAGAAGTTGCCGGACTCGGGACGCATCTTCAGAACCGAAGTCATCACCGTGAAACATGCCGATGCCGAAAAAGTGCAGGATGTGGTTCGAGGTGTCTATCGCACGGAGATGACAGCCGGAGGCACACGGAGAGCCATCGAAATTCCAACGGGCATTGATTCGTCGGTGGCGAATGTACTTCGACAAATCAACGCCGCCTCCTCGGCCCCGCTGCTGACGATCGAGGTCCAGGAAGAAACAAACGCGCTCGTGGTAAAGGCGCCTCAGAATTTGATTGATGAGATCTCTGAACTCGTCACCCAGTTGGACGAAACCTCCGCCACAAACCGGGCTCGAGGAGTCACCCTGATTCCGCTCAAGAAGACGAATTCCCGCCGGGTCATGCAGGTCCTGAACGATGTCCTGGATCAGTAATCCGACTCATCTGTTTATCGCCCAGCCGCAGGCGCCGGCCAGGTACAAAAGCCGGCGCCTGCGGCTGGGCGGTAAACTGAGAAATCATGAATGGCCGGCATGAAAATGCAGCAATCCGGCGGCCGGAATTGCCCGTAGCTGGCCAATTCTCCAATCTTTCCCACGGTCGAGCAATCTTTTCGCAATTTACGCCAATCCCGCAAACATCCGAGTCAGTCGCCAAAAATACTGGCTTCTCAGGAGTCTGAACCTGAGAATGTCGATGAGGAATCCAAGGAGATGAGTTGAAAGGTTCTGCGTCGGACAACAATCTTGATGCCACCAGGAAGCTCACCTAAAGTTCCCACCATAAATGCTGATCGCCCAATGACTTGAGCACAGCATCCCGCCGAATTCCCTCCCGCCGAAACCCAACCTACCCTCGGCACCATTCGGAAAATCCCATGAGCACGATTCTGAAACGCCCGTTGGCGTACCGAGACACTCCGCGCCGTTTGACGGCCGAAGAACTCGATCACGTCCAGAGGTTGTTCACCACCGATGGACTTTCCGCTGTCACCAGCGAATTTGGGTTTTCAACCGATCTGCAGGCCCTGCAGTCGATCGCTCATTCCCTGGGAATGACGGTTGTTGACCTGTCGAAAGTGACCGTTGATCGGTCGATCCTCGAAGGCTTCCCGGTTCGACTGATCCATCGTCACGCGATTTTTCCGATCGACCGCAGTTCATCGTCGATCCGAATCGTGGTCAGCAACCCGTTTGACGTTCAGGCCGCCGATGCGGTTTCTGCCGCGACCGGTCTGTTCGTGATGACCGATCTTGCTCTGCCACACGAAGTGGCCATGCTGATTAAGACTCACCTCGGTGTCGGCGCTCAGACACTGGACGGCCTGATGGCTCAGGCCGCTGAGAACTCCGATGACATCGAGATCCTTGGCGACCTCAGCTTCGAAGAATCTGAAGCCGCTGCGATGGCTCAGCAGGCATCAGTCGTTCGCCTCGTCAACGACATTCTGACCGAAGCCGTTACCAACCGCGCCAGTGATATCCACATGGAGTCTCAGGCTTCCGGAATGAAGATCCGTTACCGCATCGACGGTGTGCTTCAAAATCAACCGGTGCCTCCCGAGTTGAATCGGTTTCAGGCAGCGATCCTGAGCCGTCTCAAGATTATGGCTCGACTGAACATCGCCGAAAAACGTGTTCCGCAGGACGGACGTATCAAGCTGCGAGTTCAGGGTCGAGAAGTTGATATTCGCGTTTCGATAATTCCGATGTTGCATGGCGAAGGTGTCGTCATGCGAGTTCTCGATAAGGACGCGATGAAGTTCTCACTGTCCGGCGTCGGTATGGAGGATGATACCTGCAGCCGATTCCGTGAACTCATCCGACTGCCTCACGGCATCGTGCTGGTAACAGGACCAACGGGCTCCGGCAAGACCACGACGCTTTACAGCTCGCTGGCTGAAATCAAAAGTGAACGCAACAAGATCATTACCACAGAAGATCCGATCGAGTACCAGCTCGAAGGTATCAATCAGATTCAGGTCAATCATAAAGTGGGCCTGACGTTTGCTGCATGCCTGCGAAGTATTTTGCGTCATGACCCGGATGTTGTTCTGGTCGGAGAAATTCGCGACTTCGAAACTGCCGAAAACGCCGTTCAGGCGTCGCTGACCGGGCACATGGTTTTTAGTACTCTACACACCAACGATGCGGCTGGATCTTTCATGCGTCTGGCTGACATGGGTGTTGAGCCGTTCCTGATCAGCAGTACGCTGGAAGGCATCATGGCTCAGCGACTGGTGCGAACGTTGTGCAAGCACTGCCGCGAAGCTTACATGCCATCAGAAGAAGAAGTGCCGGCCGACTTCCCGCTGGAAGATTACACGGCAGGCCAGCCGATCTACCGAGCGAAAGGATGTCGCCAGTGTCGCGGCACAGGATATTCGGGACGTCTGGGCATCTATGAACTGCTCGTGACGAATGACGAAATTCGAGTGCTCGCCAGTGAACGCCGCGGTACCAACGAAATTCGCAAAGCCGCGATTGCCAGTGGCATGAGAACTCTTCGTCAGGACGGTTGGCTGAAAGTCGCTCGCGGCTTAACCAGCATTGAAGAAGTTCTGCGAGTGACCAAGGCGGAGTAGGGCGAGGAAAGACGACTGGGAGTAACCACAGAGGTCACAGGGAGCACAGAGGAAAGTCGCAGAGGTTTTGAACTCGAATGCGTGGGGTGTGCCTGCGTTCGCCGCGGCGAACGCAGGCACACCATAGAGTTCATCAAGGAACAAGAAGCTTCTGGCTCTCTGCGTTTCCCCTCCGTGCTCTCTGTGACCTCTGTGGTAAAAACTGCGATTCGCATTCAGGCAGTCTGTTAGTTTAGTTTTCAGGGGCGGCAGTGCCGGAGTTCAGCTACATCGCAAGAACGATGACTGGTCAGGACGTGAAAGGACTGATCTCAGCCGATTCGCGCAGTGACGTGATGGCGATGCTGTCTCAAAAGTCGCTGTTCCCGATGACCGTTGCTCCCGCGAAGCAGCCGTTATTCAATCTCAAATTCAAACGGCCAATCCGTGCTGAAATTCTCGCTGCGACGTTGACGCAGTTGTCAGACCTGCTTACCAATGGAGTCCCGCTTCTGCAGGCGTTGGACCTTCTTTCTCAGCAGGCGACTCATGATCGGCTGAAAGAAGTTCTCTCGGATGTGCGAGGTCGCATCGCCGAAGGTAAACAGCTTCACGAAGCCATGGGACTGCATCGAGACGTCTTCAGCGATCTGACGTTATCGATCATTCGAGCCGGAACCGAAGGCGCTTTTCTGGAGGCTTCGCTTCAGCAAACAGCGGAGTTCCTTGAACGACAAGAAGAACTGCGTGCCAAAATTAAAGGAGCGATGGCGTATCCGGCGTTTCTGGCAGTGGCTGGAAGCACAGTGACTCTTGTCCTGATTGTCTTCTTCGTCCCCAAGTTCAAAGAACTGTTTGCGTCCCTGGAACGTCAGGGAACACTGCCAACGCCAACCATCATTCTTCTTTGGCTCAGCAATTTCCTTGGGCGCTTCGGCATTTTCGTCGCCATGGCGGTGGCTGGCCTGATTGCTTTGCTTCGGCGCTGGGCCGCGTCACCAAACGGACGTCAGAAAATTGACAGCGTCAAGACGAAGGTGCCGGTCTTCGGCCCGATTGTTCTCAACAGTGCGGTCTCACGATTCTGCAGAATTCTGGGGACTCTGTTGAGAAACGGCGTCCCCATGTTGAAGGCCCTGGAAATCAGCAGCGACTCATCCGGCAACGTAGTGTTGGGGCAGGCGATCAAAAAGTCGGCCGAGAACATATCTGCCGGGGAATCGCTATCCTCGCCGCTCACAAAATGCGGTTTGATTCCGGCCAATATCATGGCCATGATCAGTATCGCGGAAGAAGCCAACAACCTGGAACGCGTACTCAGCAACGTGGCTGATGGCATCGACAAAAAGGTAGCCCGACAATTGGACACGATGGTTCGCCTGATCGAACCGGCTCTGCTCATGGTGATGGGCAGTGCGGTGCTGTTTGTAATTGTGGCGTTGTTGCTGCCGGTGTTCGAAATGAGTACTTCAATGAGTTAGTAAGTTCGTTCGGCGAGCGGCAGGGCGTCAGCCCTCCGTGTGCGTTTAATATCTTCTGAGATTAAACGCTCGCCCGCGTAATTGTTTTTGTTCGTAAGGAGAATGAGATGCAAAGGAAGATGATGAAAAACTTAACACAGACACGATCCCGAATTTCAAAGAGCAATGTCGTTCGTGGCGGCTTTACTCTGACCGAACTTCTGATCGTGATGGCGATTCTCGTGCTGCTGGTTTCTTTGATCGGTCCTCGCCTGCTGGGCAGCAAACAAAAGGCCGACATCAACGCCGTCAAAACTCAGATCGGCATGTTTCAGTCGGCACTCGAGCGTTATGCCGTCGACATGAACAAGTTCCCATCCTCAGAAGAAGGCCTTGCGGCTCTGGTTTCGAAGCCGAGTTCTGATGGCAGTGGTTCGTCATCTGAAGATTCCTCCAGCAGTGACTCCGCACCAGCGGAAGGTGATTCGTCATCATCGGAAGGTGGTGGCGGAAGCTGGGACGGTCCGTACATTAAGACAGAAAAGCTGCCCGTCGATCCCTGGGGCAAAGCCTACGCTTACGAATACCCACCGACTCACAATAAGATTAACGTCCCGGACATCTGGTCCTATGGTCCTGACGGTCAGGAAAACACCGACGACGATATCGTGAGCTGGACCGGCGACGGCGAAGGCAGCGAAGGTTCAAGCTCTGAGTCCAAAGAGTAATCACCAGTTGCGAGCATTTGTTTACCGCCCAGCCGAAGGCGCCGGCCAACACAGTAGCCAGCGCCTTCGGCTGGGCGGTAAACGATTGAATCAACATTCCGAGTCTCCAGGATCGATCCAATCGCTCCCCCATGAACAAGCCATCGCACGATCACAATCACTTGCAGCTCCGCAGCGGATTTTCGCTGGTGGAGCTGTTGATTGTCATGGCCGTGCTGGCCGCTGTGGCAGGGCTTGTGCTTCCGTCCATGCGCGGACCTCTCGACAAAAGTCGCATCACCGGTGGCGCGAAAGAACTGCAGGCGTCGCTGGCCAAAGCACGATCGCTGGCAATTAAAGAAAGCTCGCAGGTCGTGTTTCGCTATGAAATCTCCGGTGACCGTTACATGATCGAACGCGCATCTGGCCACGTCAATGCGATGATCACAGTACTCGAAGACCCATCCGGAACAACGACGACTCCGTCTGGACTAACCACCGAGTCTGCCGAAGTCTCCGCACAGCCAATTGACGTCACGGGTGAAAGCAGCCTGATATCAACGATTCTGCGAGAAGGTCGACTTCCTGTCGGGGTGACCTTTGCCGAGCCCGTCGCATCAGCGTTTATCACTTCCGAGCCATCGGCCGTAAGTCTTCGACGTTGGTCTGATCCCATTCGATTTGAACCCAGTGGTCGCACGCAGGACGCCACCATTCGGGTCGCTGGGCAGCGGGATTTTGTTGTGGATGTGACTCTGCGAGGTCTCACGGCCATGGCCAGGTATTCGGCACCCATGAGAGTTGCCCCGCCGCAGAAATCTGCCGCGGCGGCGATGCCTGAGGCGTTGCCATGAGGCCAAACCATCCGTCCGGCGAGCGGTTGGGCGTCAGCCCTCCGAGAAAGCTTCAACGCACTCGGAGGGCTCACGCCCCGGAGCTCGCCGTTGAGTTACTATCGCCACAGATAAACCGTCGCGCGTTTTCATTGATTGAAGTCATCATTGCCACCGCCATCCTGATGGGCAGCGCTGTGGTGCTGGCGCGGCTGGCAGGAATGGGACGAGATCAATCCCAGAAGGCGAACCTGCACTCTGAAGCTCAGCAACTTTGCGAACAGACTCTGAATGAGCTCTTGCTTGGCATGCGACCGATGGAGCTCGTCGAATCCATGCCGTTGATTCCTCTTCCGACACCGATCGAAGAAACAGCCGATGATGGGAACGCTCAGGATCCGTTCTCTTCGACTGAGCAGCAAGATGTCGAACCGAAAGTTGATGAGACAAATCCTGAATGGCGTCATTCGGTACGCATCGAACCACTTGCCTCCAAGCCAGGCATGTGGGCTTTGACTGTAGAGATTCTTCAAGGCGATCAAACGCTGCCGCGCCCCGTTCGATTCTCGCTGACTCGCTGGATCTCCGGGACGCCACCAGAAGGCGCGTTTGAGGAACTGATGCAGGGAATGGAAGAACCCGATTCGCTGCAACCCGGCACGATGCAATCCGGAGGCCTGCTATGAGGCCGAATATCGCTCAGGAGCCGGACACGCGGTGTGCCTGCGTTCGCTTTCGCTCACTTGTCACACCCTACATGAACACACTGAGATTAGCAGTATCGCCGGAACTCGCTGGCGCTCGGTCCGGCCTGCGAAACGTGAACACACTGAACCGCGGTGGCTACACGCTCGTCGAAATGCTGATCGCTTCTGTTCTCGTCGCGGCGTTGATGTCCGTGGTGTGGGGCATGATGTCGATGTATAACAGCTATCTCACCGCCGGGCAGGCTCAGGCGACGGAACAGCAACTTACTCGATCACTGCTGCAAATACTTGAACGTGATCTGCAAAGTGTTTCGGCACCGGACACGAATCCGAAAGTTCTGCCATCACTGGAGATGATGAGCGAATCGACGGCGTTTGACGAGCCACCTGCACCACCAGTTGATTCGTTAGCCGCCGATCCACTCAGCAAAGGCAAAGACGTATCTCTCGATGAGCCCTCTGTGTTCGCGGGACTAACATCAGGCGACACATTGGCGATCCCCAGCCAGGTCTCGCTTATCGGAAATAGTTCGTCCTTGAAGCTTTCTGTAGAGCAACCAATAACGGACACCTCGCCAGCTGCTAAGCCGACATCAGACAACTCTGACACAACAGCGCCCTTAGTTGATCCGGCCATCCCCGCTGCGACTCCAACGCCAGAGCCGATTGCTTTGCCCGAAGATTCGATCAGCGTCGAAGGAGTTGCCCCCGAAGTCACCGAGTATCAAACCATCATCTGGCAGTTTCAGGCACCGGGAATGATCGCAGGCAATCAGTCTCTTAAAGCCGGGCTTTATCGAATCCAGACCGAATCGTTATCATTGCAGTCTGCACTGAACCAGCAGGATTCCTTGCTTGAAGATTCAGCGGCGGAAAGCGATGCCTCGGTCGATCGCACGACGCTGGAGACACTGCTGTTTCCACCCGCGAATGCTCAGGCAGAATCCGGTGGAGCAACCCCGACTGCAGAGGCCGCTGTTCAGAACGTGTCGAAGTTTGACCTGATACCGGAAGTCGTCAGTTGCCGGTTCGAATACTTCAGTGGTTCGTCGTGGGCATCAACGTGGAACAGCGAACAACAGCAATCGTTGCCATTGGCGATTCGAGTTCGCATGCAGCTCGTCAATGCCGCCGATCTGGAAAAACTAAAGATGGTCTTCGGCGATACAGCGTCACAGGACTCACCGCTTGATGATGCGATAGATGACAGTACGTCAACCGTTTCAACGTCCGCCGCGACTCTTACATCGACGGAAGATCCAACGGCCGATCCGTTGGCCACGATCAAGACTCGACAAGTCGAACAAATCATTCTGCTTCAACCTGTGACCGGCCCGATGCCGGAACCGGGGACCGGAAGTGATGCTGCTGAACCGGGGGCTTCGCTATGAACATCCGGCGAGCGGCCGACCATACGCGGCGTGGTGTGGTGCTGATCGTGGTACTCGTACTAGTGATGATGGTCGCACTCGCGGGCTTCGGTTTTCTGTCGGCAATGTCTACAGAATACGAAGCTGCGCGGCTGAACGGCAGCATACGACAGGCGCAGCAAACGCTGGCTTCCGCAGAATCAACGCTGCTGTGGTTCGCAGCTCTGTCCGAACGAGAACGCAGGCTACTGGGCGGCACGTACCATAATCCTGCGATGTTTCGAGGTCATCTGGTAGAACCGCTGAGAGAACCGGGAACAGAAACAGCGTCGACACCTCTCCCAACAACTCCGCTCATCGAAGAACCGATGAGCACAGATCCCGCATTCTTCGATGATCGCTGGAGATTCTCGGTGGTTTCGCTTGATCAGACTCCCGAACAGAACAGCGTGCTTCGATTTGGCCTGCAGAATGAATCCTCAAAGCTGAATCTGAAAAGTCTGATGAGGTGGGAACAATCCAGCCCCGGCGCAGGGCGAACGTCGCTGATGCAGCTCCCGGGGATGACCGAAGCAATGGCCGATGCGATTCTGGACTGGCTGGACGCAGATGATCAGACCCGCGAGTTCGGTGCGGAAAACGAGTATTATCAAACGCTCGACCGTCCTTATCGAGCTGCGAATGCAGTCCCGAAACAATTGAGCGAACTTCTGTTTGTTAAAGGAGTCACTCGGTCGCTACTCATGGGAATCAGCCCCGGCAGCGATGCCGCAAACCAATCTTCACAGGCTATGACGCCATCCATCGATGCGAACGGCGATCTTGCTTCCAATACTGCATCGACGATCGGCGCGGGCTGGATACAGTACCTGACCGTTCACTCGGCCGAACGGAACCAGAATCGCCAGGGACAACCGAGGATCTCATTGAATTCGACGAGCCTCATGGAACTGGAACAGCAGCTCACGGCAGTATTGCCGGAGAATATGGCTCGATACATTTTGCTGGCTCGAATTTACGGACTGACAATTTCGGCGGAACCAGTTTCCGGAGTTGAGCCGTCGGCGGCACCGTATGCTTCTTCGATGGTGGCTGCGTTTCCGATTGCTTCATTAGCCGATCTGATCAACTCCACGGTGCAAGTCTCATCCGCATCCGGACCAACCGTGGTGCAAAGTCCCCTACAAAGCAGCAGCCCGGAGTTTTCCACACTTGCGGCCAGCGTGTTTGATTCAACGACGGTGAATCCTGAATCGGTCATCTATGGTCGAATCGATCTTCAATCAGCGCCCGAGACTGTGTTGAAAACCATCCCGGGAATCACACCGGAACTTGTCACACAGATCGTCACTCAGCGAGCCACTTTGGATCCTGCGGAGGCAGGAACTGTGGCCTGGTTGCTTTCTCGCAACGTGCTGGATCCACAAACCTTTCGTCGCGTGTTCACCGAACTCACCCTGGGCGGAAATGTGTTCCAATGCGACGTGATTGTTCACCGAGCGATCGGCGGGCCGATGCTTCGACGAAATCTGGTTCTCGATGCTGCATCGACTCCTCCGCGCAGAGTATACTGGGCCGAACTGACGGATTCCTCGTTACCGTATTCACAGGAGTTGTTGCTGCCGCGCGTTCAGTAGCGGCGCTCATCCCTGGTCGCTTAACGCCAACCACTATGCCACGTCTTCTTGTCATCAACTGGAATGCTCGGACGCTGCGATACCTTCATACGGACGCAGACCGTCAGGGGCGTCTGCGCGTGGTCGACGCGGGGCAGGAAGAACTGGCAGCCGACGTAGAAATCAGCGCGGCCATTGTCAATGGCGTGCAGCAGCTCGTGGGACGACTCAAGGCTGAAAAATCGAAGCTGTTGATTTTGATGAATCGCGGTTCGGTCGACTCGGCGACGTTCTCCGTTCCACCGGCTGCCGAATCGGAACTGCCAGCTCTCGTGCAGAACATGGCTGTCCGTGACATCCCCGGAGCCACTGATCAGACACCGATCGACTTTATCGCTTATCCGACTCGCCCTGATGGAACTCGCAACATCAGTGCGATGGCTTTGGTGGCGGAAGATCTGGTGCTCGTTCGGCAATTGATGACTCAATCCGGCTGCAAGTCGCATAGAGTTCTCGTCAGTACTCATCCCTTGCGGACGTTTGTACCGGAACTGCTCCGGATTGAACAGAAGAACAGTGGCCACTCGGATGCCGCCACTCTGATCATCAGCCGCGGCGATGACGTTGCCGAAGTGCTGTTGTGTGCTGACAGACTTCCGCTGTTGTCGCGAACGATTCGACTGGCCGCCGATGTTCCTCAACTGGAAATCAACCGTTATCTACGCTCGGAAACTCAGCGGACTCTGATCTCCGCTGGTGGCCAGATGGCCCAGCCCGCCAAGATTGCTCACGTGGTCATCGTGGGCAATGAATCGCAGACATCGGGGCTGGATGATGTGCTGTCGGATCATTTTCAGGTCGTGGCAGCCGTTGTTCGTCCGAACTCGCTGTTGGTGGACGCCACGTCTTCTGAACCAGCATCAGTACTGGTCAACTCAGGCAACTTCGCGCCGTTGCTGGCAGCGGCTTTTGAAGATGCATCTTCGGTCGCACCCGCAATCGACTTCGCAAATCCTCGACGACCTCCGGTTCAAACCAGCCCTGTGAAGAAAATTGTGGCGGCCGTTTTGGCGGCTTCATTGCTGATTGGCGGAGGATTCTACTACGTCTGGTCACAGTTTAATGAGATCGATGAAGAGAATGCTCGGCTGGTCACACGGCTCAATGAGCTGAATGAGATTGTCAAAGACACGCAATCGCGGCGAAGTCTGGTGGCCAGCGTGTCAGCGTGGGAAAAAAATCGCATTAGCTGGCCGGATGAACTGCGAGATCTGACCGAGCGGATTCCATCGTTACCGCATTTGACCGTTCAGCAGTTGACCATCTCGTCGGCTGGCCCTGGAACTGCCATCGCAGCATTTCGAGGCGTAGGTACGTCTCCCGAAGTTATCGCTCAGATGGAGAATAATCTGCGCGACAAGCATCACGAGATTCGCGTTCCTGGAGTACGAGAACAGCAGGAAGGAAACAAGGTTGTCTCCACGTTCCAGGCAACTCTGACGATTCGAAAACGAACACCCGCGCAGTACTCTCCCCCGACTCAGTCTGTTGATGCGAAGGGGAAGAAGTAATGAAGCCTAACCGTCAGCAGGTTTTGCTTGCGTTGCTTGCATTCATTGCCGTCATCCAGGTCGGCGACTGGGTGCTGAACACCATGATTCAGGGCCCGTTGCAACTTCGCCGAGCCAGAACGGAACAGTTACAGGCCGACATCAGGAAGCGTGAAGCGTCTCTGGCAGAGACTCGCAATGCGGCCAAACAAATAGATGGCTGGATGAAACAATCGCTGCCTTCGGACCCGGAGATCACTCGTTCCGTGTATCGCAGTTGGTTGCTAAGTCTTATTCGGACAACGAAACTCCGAAACGCGACCGTTGACTCCGGCTCACCTTCCACACGCAAAGCGAAGGACAACAAAATCTTGTTTCGCAGCATGCCATTCAGTGTTCGTTGCCGAGGATCACTGACCGAGTTTAATGCCTTTCTCTTTCAGTTCTCCAACGCCGGGCACCTGCATCAGATCTCCAGTATGACGCTCAACCCCATTGGAGCGACTGGCCTGTTCGATATTTCGATGGGGATAGAAACACTTCTGCTGGCCGGACGCAAGGGCGACACTCTGAATACGGCGCCCTCGGAACTTCTGGCTTCAAAAGACTTTACTCATTATCAATCGATCGTCAAAGACAATATCTTTGGGATCGGAATCGATAACACCGATCCGATGCAGCACACAATCATCAGCGCGATCACCTTCAGCAACGGTGCGCCGCTGGTGTGGATCACCGAGCAATTGTCCAGCCGGACGATTCAGTTAGGTGTGGGAAGTGACTTCGATACGGTCGCCCTGAGTGGTCGCGTGATCGAGGTCCATGATCAGGATGTAGTTATCGAAACATCCGGCGAGCGCAAGACGTTTGCCATTGGAAAGCCTTTCTCTCAGGCTGTTCCTTACGTCAGCAAACTCTGATATTCAACGTCCGAGCGAGACGACTCAGTGACGAGGCCGGAGGATTTCTCATCCACACCGTTTGGGCTATGTCCTGCGATCCGGTAAACTCATGGATTATCCGCGTTTTGTTTATCGTTCGGAATGATCACCATGAAACGGATTTTGATCCTTGTGGCAATCGCACTGTTCTGCGGATGTCGCTCGGACGTTGCACAGCAGGATGCGATACAACTCGCGCGAGCTAAGGGTGCCGACATCCGCATCAGTATCAAGGGGGATGCCCATCGAGTCGACCTGCGGCGATGCACTCTTGATGGAGATGTCAAATCAGCGATCCGCAACATGCCAGCGATTGACACTCTGCTGGTTGGCAAGGCGTTTACCGATGCTGACGTGGAACTCGTGGAAGGACTCGCTTCATTAAAAAGTCTGGATCTTTCTCGCGCCTCAGTGACGGCCGCCACTTTTGAACGGCTGACCGGCCTGCGGCAACTGGAGTTTCTGGCCCTGAACGGCCTCACCCTGTCTGACAAAGACATGGAGGCTCTGTCAAAACTGCGACAGGTCAAATCGATCAGCCTTGTTGACGCGAAATGCTCGGAAGAAGCACTTCGGCGATTCGCAGAGCAAAACCCGGATTGCACCATCGCTCGTTGATCCCGCTGTTTTTGTGAACATTCACAGATCACAGGGACTGAAGACGGCATCGTTTTCCGGCATTGGCGATATAATATCGCTCTGTACGCGGCTATCGTCGCCACATGAATTCTCACTGAGTAACGGTGCGCCATGGCTCACAAAATGATTCCCTCGCAGCTCCTCTCTCTGCTGACAGCCGTTCTGCTGTTCGCGAAGCCTTGTGTTGCTGATGATCTGTTCCGCAACAAGATTGCGCCGCTACTCGAGAGGAAGTGTCTTGCTTGTCATAACACTCAGGAGAAGAAAGGCGAGTTCTCGCTGCAAACGCGAGACGAGATCTTCTCTTCTGGATTCGTTGTGGCCGGCAAACCAGATGAAAGTCATCTGCTCAGTCTGCTGGTTCCGGAATCGCCCGACAAGAAACCATCAATGCCTCGCGACGGCGCGCCGCTGAAGCCGGAAGAAGTCGCACTTCTGCGAGAATGGGTCGCTGCCGGTGCTGAATGGCCGGAGGCCGTTACGCTTAAGGAATCTTTGGTCGACGATTTCAACTGGTGGTCTCTTTTGCCGCTGCAAAAGCATCCGGTTCCGCAATTCTCAGATGATCAGGCGAAAGCATGGGTCAGAACACCCGTCGATGCTTTTATCCTGTCCACGTTGCGAGAAAAGAATTTAGCCCCATCAAAAGAAGCCGATCGCCGAACGCTGATTCGTCGAGTCACTTTTGATCTGATCGGTCTGCCACCAACACCGGAAGAGATTGAAGCCTTCGTCAATGATTCCTCTGCAGATGCGTGGGAAAAGGTCGTCGAGCGATTGCTGGCGTCTCCTCACTATGGCGAACGGTGGGCTCGACACTGGCTTGATGTCGTCCGCTATGCAGACACCTGCGGTTACGACAAAGATAAACTGCGACCCAATGCATGGCCGTATCGAGACTACGTGATTCGCTCATTTAACGAGGACAAACCGTACTCGCGATTTGTCCAGGAACAACTGGCGGGCGATGTTCTGTTCCCGGACACGCCCGATGGCATTCTGGGACTGGGATTTGTCGCGGCAGGCCCGTGGGATTTCATCGGCCACGTGGAAGTTCCAGAAACGAAAATCGATGGCAAGGTCGCTCGTAACCTTGATCGAGATGACATGGTGACCGGAACCCTGAACACCTTTTGCAGCGTCACGATTCAGTGCGCACGCTGTCACAATCACAAGTTCGATCCATTCACGCAGCAACATTATTACAGCCTGCAAAGTATCTTTGCTGCCGTTGACCGCGCTGAGCGTCCGTACGACACAGACTCGAAGGTTGAAAAGCGTCGAGCAGAACTGGTGGCAGTTCGGGAATCTGCTCGCTCTGAACTCAACAGGCTTGAAACGGAAATTCGCGCCGAGGCCGGAGAACCTTTGGCAGCGCTGGAGAAGCAGATCGCTGACCTGAAACCCAAAGCCGAACTCGCGCCAAAGCGTCCGGAGTATGGCTATCACAGTGCCATTGTACCTAAGGCCGATGCTGAAAAATGGGTGGAGGTTGATCTGGGTGAAGATACTCCGATCGAACAAATCATTCTGCATGCCTGTCATGATGAATTCGGAGGTATCGGTTCCGGATTTGGTTTTCCGGTTCGTTTTCGCGTCGAGGTGGCAACGACAGCGGATCGTTCAACAGCCGACGCCTCGCAACAGAAGGCTACCATCGTCCGCGATGAAACAGCGGCTGATTTTTCGAACCCTGGCCTGACGCCGGTTGAGATCAGGAAGTCTCTGACGGCAAGGTACGTCAAAGTCACCGCGACGAAACTGGCTCTGCGGCAGAACGACTTTATTTTGGCATTGTCGGAACTGCAGATTCTTAATGCAGACGGTGTCAACATCGCGAAGGGCAGGGTGGTGTCTGCTCTGGATTCCATCGAAGCCCCGGACCGATGGCGAAAGTCTAATCTCGTCGACGGAATCTGGCCCACTGCGGCCGATCCTGCTGCGGCCGCGCAGTTGGCTGAGGTGACTCGCCAAAGAGACGATCTCCTAAAAACGCTGAACACGCCCGAACGACTGGCTCGCCGAGCCATCCTCAGCAAGCAACAGACGGACGCCGAACAGGAACTTGCGGGACTCCCGGCCGGACGAATGGTCTATGCTGCTGCCACGAATTTCGCGCCTCAGGGAAATTTCAAACCCACCAACGGCACGCCTCGACCAGTACGACTTCTGCATCGCGGCAACGAAACGCAACCGGGAGAACCTGTTGAGCCGGGAACTATTCCACTGGCTTCGGCTGATCACTGGCAATTCGAACTGGCCGCGGGACATACGGAAGCCGACCGACGCGCGTTGCTTGCGAAATGGATTACTCGCGAAGATCATCCGCTGACGTGGCGATCTATTGTCAATCGCATCTGGCAATATCATTTCGGTCGCGCAATTGTCGATTCACCGAACGACTTTGGTCGTATGGGTCAGCAGCCAAGTCATCCCGAATTGCTGGACTGGCTTGCGGTGGAGTTTCTGAAAAATGGTCAGTCGATCAAATCGCTGCATCGTTTGATTGTGACCAGTTCTGTATATCGCCAGTCGTCAGGCAGCGATGCCGCATCAGAAGCAATTGACGGCGAGAATCAGTATCTCTGGCGTATGAATCGACGAAGACTGGAAGCGGAAGAAATACGCGACTCCATTCTGGCCGTCAGTGGCCGATTGAATCCCGAAATGGGAGGTCCGGGGTTCTATCTGTTCGAACTGGAAAAGCCCGAGCATTCGCCTCACTACGAATACAACAAGTTTGATCCGGAAGATGTTCGCTCGCACCGCCGCAGCGTTTATCGATTCATCGTTCGCAGCCAGCCTGACCCCTTCATGACCACACTGGACTGCGCGGACTCATCACAAAGCACTCCTCGGCGACACGAAACGTTGACAGCTCTGCAGGCATTGTCACTGTTGAACAATCGTTTCAACGTGACCATGGCGCGACATTTTGCAACGCGACTGAGTCAGGAGACGACAGCATCGGAAGAACAGATTCATCGAGGTTTTCTGCTGATCACGGGCCGTGCCCCTGACGACGATGAGATCGCTCGTATGAAGGCATTTGCCGCAGAACATGGCATGCCGGCGCTGTGCCGATTGCTCTTCAATCTCAGTG
This sequence comes from Planctomycetaceae bacterium, assembly GCA_044235005.1. Taxonomy (GTDB): domain Bacteria; phylum Planctomycetota; class Planctomycetia; order Planctomycetales; family Planctomycetaceae; genus SXXK01. The sequence continues at coordinate 34,876 of JBIIIF010000017.1, forward strand.
AATTTGTCTTTGTTGATTGATCCCCCATGAGTCGTTCCGCGCCAGCACATTTTGATCTGGATCGACTGATCGCAGAAACGAGCGTTCAGCATGTCGAATATCATCCAACACTGCCATCCACCAGCACGACCGCTCTGGAACTCCTGCAGCCCCTGCTGGATGTCTCACCCGCGTTGGTCCTCACCAGCGAACAGACAGCCGGGCGAGGTCGCAAGGGGAATGTCTGGTGGTCGTCCGGAGGCGCTTTGACGTTTACTTTGGTCGTCGATGCGGGGGAGTTGCCGATGGCCCCGGAGCGTCGTCCGATGGTCTCACTGGCTGCAGGGCTCGCTGTGCGGGATGCGCTTCAGGCACATGCCCCTCAGCAGGAGTTTGCTCTGAAATGGCCCAACGATGTTTTGTCGGGTGAACAAAAAATCTGTGGAATCCTGGTTGAGCAGCACAGTCATGGAAATCGACAGGGGGTCCTGGTTGGCATTGGCGTCAACGTAAACAATTCACTCAGCGGAGCGCCGGCTGAAGTCGCACAGAGAGCCACATCCTTGTTTGATCTTCAGGGCAGGTCTTTCGATCTGACGGCCATCCTCATTGAGATCCTGCAGCGTCTCGATTTTCGAATCGGTCAGTTGACGACCCATCCCAGACTGGCACTCTCCGAGGCCAATCGTCACAACATGCTGACAGGACGAACGGTCACACTTCAACTGGCTGATCAGACCGTCACTGGTATCTGCATCGGCATTGATGATGAAGGTCAACTGGTTCTGAAAACAGAAGAAAAACTGCATCGCTGCTCCAGTGGAATTGTGTTGCAGTGGTAATTCGACAGAGATAGTGCAGAGAGATCGCTCAGAAGGAGGATTCGGGACATGCGTCTGGGAACTGTTTTAACACCAATCTCTGATGAGAATCTGCAACTGGCGGCCCAGTGCGGAGTCACAGATGTCGTGCATCGCTATCCGGGTCCCGATGCGGCAGTGCTGAAAAAAGCTCAGGACAGAATCGCCTCCTTTGGACTGCAGCTCTCAGTTGTCGAAGGCTATTTGCCGATTGAGAACATCAAACTGGGCGTCGACGATGGCTCTGAAGTCGAGGCAATGAAAACACTCATTCGACAGATGGCCGATCTGGATATTCGACTTCTGTGCTACAACTTTATGGCGGGGACCGACTGGTGCCGCACCCGACTTGATGCACCGGAACGCGGCGGCGCGAAGGTGACTGCGTTTCACCTCGCTGATGTCGAACAGGCCGTGCTGCTGGGCTACAAGGCCCCCAATGCTCAGTTTGATGAGCTGGCGAAACGACTTACGCCGGAGAAGTTGTGGGAGCAACTGGAGCGACTGCTCAACGAACTGCTTCCCGTGGCGGAAAAATGCGGAGTGACTCTCGCGATGCATCCGGACGATCCGCCATTGCCACAACTGCTGGGGAAGCCGAGGATCATGCACAATGTGGCGGGCTTTGAACGACTGATGCAGTTGGCCCCAAGCGACTCGAACGCTATCTGTTTTTGCCAGGGTTCCTTTGCCACGATGAATGTGGATATTCCCAATACGATTCGTCATCTGGGAAAACATATTCGTTATGTGCATTTTCGAGATGTGATTGGAAGTCCGGAATCCTTCGCAGAAACCTTTCACGACAATGGCCCGACCGATATGGCTGCGGCAATTCGAGCGTATCGAGAGGCTGGTTTCAGCGGGCCGATGCGACCGGATCACGTACCACAGATGGTTGGAGAAGACGACGGCGAACCCGGCTATACAATGCTCGGCAGACTCTTCGCCTACGGCTACATGCGAGGGCTCATGCACGCCTCGGAATGCTGAGCTCCAACAGCCGGTACATATTACGGTCCAGTTCAAACTTTACGACTAAAGGCGAATCAATGCTGACACCAGAGCTGCGAGCCAAAGATTTCCCAACACTGACCGGTATCACTTATCTGAATTCTGCAGCCGAAGGCATTCCGCCACTCTCCGTGGGAGCCGCTCTGCAGCAGTACTTTGCAGACAAGCAAAAAGGCATGGATGGTCGAATCCCGCACGCGGCTCAGTGGGAGGCGGCTCGCCAGCGAACGGCTGAGTTGTATGGACTCACGGCGTCGGAGATTGCCATCTGCTCCTGCTCGTCAGAAGCATACAACCTCGCGGCCATGGCTCTGCGACTCAAGGAGGGCGATGAGATCGTCATCAACGATCTGGATTTTCCGGCCGGGGCGACGCCATGGCTGCAGAAGGAAAGTCGAGCCACCGTTAAAATCTGGCGTGCGCGAGACTGGGTGTTGCGGATTGAGGATCTGATTCCTCTGCTGAGTTCGCGAACGCGACTGGTCAATACTTCGCTGGTCAGTTTCTTTAACGGACACCGAATCTCATTACCTGATGTCACCGCTGCGGTTCGGGCCAATTCTGATGCACTGCTGTCTGTTGATGTCACTCAGGCGCTGGGAAGAATTCCGCTGGATCTGCAGGAGGCCGATCTGATTGTCAGCAGTACTCACAAATGGATTCTGGCCTCTCATGGCGGTGGACTTGTTGGCGTACCAGCTCGACGCGCGCAGGAATGGACGGTGCCGGCGGGTGGATGGTTCAACCTGAATGATGCCTTCGGGCCAGCTCGATTTGAACAGGCCGTCAGCAAGCCCGGGGCGGCAAGCTTTGCTGTCGGGATGCCTAACTATCCGGCCATTTACGCCATCCGCGCGGGATTGGATTACATCTGTGAGGCAGGAGTTGACAAGATCGCTGCGGCTGCAAATCCGCTGGTCAGCGTTTGCCTGGAAGGGCTTTCGAAACTGCCTGTCGATCTGATTACGCCAAACCTGCCCGGACATCTGGCCGGGATTATGGCGTTTCGTCATCCGGATGCAGCTCGCATTCACCAGCATTTGCTGGCGAAGAACATCCACGTGATGCATCAGGCCGGACGAATTCGAATTGCCATTCATGGCTACAACACACTGGCTGATATCGAACGTCTGCTGGCAGAATTAACGGCCGCGGTTTCGTGAACAGCTCCAGGTTGGTATCGTGCTGAGGTCTTTGGAACACTGGTACTCAACAAGACCTCAACAGGAATCGATCCATGAACTGGACTGATCTGACATGGCCCGAAATCAAGGCCCTCGCCCCCCATACTCCACTGGTCATTCCAGTGGCTGCCATCGAACAACATGGTCACCATCTTCCCGTCGCGACCGACAGCATGTTGCTCGGTGAAGTCATTCGTCGTGTGTCTGAAAAGCTGAACGACAAAGTGCTGTTTGCTCCGTTGCAATGGCTGGGGAACTCCGACCATCATATGGACTTCAGCGGAACTCTTTCGGCTCGTCCGCGAACGTATCTGGATCTGCTGGGAGAAGCCATGGAAAACGGCATCATTCACGGGTTCCGCAGAATCGTGTTCGTGAATGGCCATGGGGGAAACATTGTTCCAGGCAAACAGGCTGTCTTTGAAGCCCGTCAGCGTTACCGCGATCGCAACGATCTGCTGTTGCTGTTTTCAACCTACTGGGATTTTGCAAAGCCCTGGGAAACTCGCAGCGATCTTGTACAACGTTCGATGGGTCATGCCTGCGAATTTGAAACGTCAATGATCCAGAGGATCGCTCCTCATCTCGTCAAGAAGGACGTGAAGACTCTGGAAACTGTGAGCGTTGATTTTGGATTTGAGCCAGCTTATCGCGGCTGGACCACGAAAGATCGTACTGTGCCTGGTCATATGGGATCGCCACAACTGGCCACTCCGGAGAAAGGCGAGCACCTGTTTGCGGAGTTTTCAAAAGGACTGGTGGAGTTCCTCGGACAGGTCATCAACTGGGACGGTCGCGGCTGGATCACTGGCGAATCGCGTACTTGAGAGTCGCACAGCACACAGTCATCAATCTCATGGTGTGACCAGCAAAGCGCCTTCACACCAATTTTCTTCAACACAATTAAGGATCAGGTGCAGATATGATCAGACGAAGTTTGGCAGCCTTCCTGCTTTTCAGCAGCGTCTCACTTGCAGCAGACACTATTCCGGGTGTCGGACCCACTGGTGACATCAAACAGGTACAAACAGGTTTCGAATTCACCGAAGGGCCGGCATCAGACAGCCAGGGAAATCTGTATTTCACAGACATCCCGAAGAACCGAATTCACAAACTGGACAGTGCCGGGACAGTGTCGGTATTCGTTGAGCCCTCAGGGCACTGTAACGGTCTGATGGTTGTTGGTGATCGCCTTCTGGCCTGTGAGATGGATGGACGTCTGAAAGAATTCAGCCTGAAGGACGCGAAGGAAACTATCCTGTCTGACAAGCATAGCGACAAGCGATTCAATGCTCCGAACGATCTTGTGATCGATCAATCTGGCGGGGTTTACTTCACCGACCCGCGGTTCCGTGCTCCGGACCCGTGGCCTCAGGGCAAAGAAGCCGTGTATTATCGCGCGGCGGACGGGACAGTGACTCGATTGATCGAAGACCGCAAAGCTCCCAACGGAGTGATTCTTTCAATCGATGAAAAGACTCTTTACGTCGTGCCAAGCATGGAAAAAGAGATGTGGGCTTATCCTGTGGAAGCCCCGGGAAAACTCGGTGCGCCAAAGCTGCTCTGTGAACTGAAGCAGGCGCCCGGGGCGACAAATGGTGGCGGCGACGGACTGACGATTGATACCGCCGGCAACCTCTACATCACATCGGCACTGGGCATCCAGGTGGTCAGTCCCGACGGGAAGATTCTGGGAGTGATTGCCTTCCCGGAACAACCCGCCAACGTAACATTCGGAGGAGCAGACCGAAAGACACTGTACGTGACCGCGAGAAAGTCGCTGTATGCGGTCAGCATGGAAGCCACGGGCCATGCTTTTCCAGGACCAAAAGCGGCTGAATAATTCCGCCCGCAAAACGATCACCAAATGGAAACGCCCCGAGCATGACTCGGGGCGTTTCTGTTTTATCATGTATCGCTTGCCTGGCTTCTCGTTCAGAAAAACAGACGCATCAGCCGCCGCTGGACCAGCCGTAGCCATTCAGCGACAGGACAAGGAAAACGATCCCAATGATGACTGCCCCCAAAGAGACAAACATCAGGCCGTCATAGATCGTTGGATCAGAGTTTTGTTGTGACATTGTCGCCTCGTTCAATAGTACCGTTACGTGTTTCTTCAATCACCCGGCCGACGGCAACGTCCGGATAAACCTCGGTCACTTCGATTTCACAGATAAACTTAGCGCCGCGATAGATGATCAGCCGCATTGACTTGGAGATTCCATCATCGCTGCCGACGGAAATCTCAACCAGCTCAGCAGACCGAGATGCGTTCTTGCGAGCTGCCCTTACAACGCCGTTGACTTTTTCAGAGACAGGCAGGACCGGCCCCTTCATGGCTTCTTCCCAGTCAATATTATTCTTGCTGAGCACACCACGAAGACGTTCGAGCTTCTCGATGTTCGACTGTTCCCGACGAACAGCTTCGTTATTCTGCCCTTGTAATTCCAGGACCTGATCTTCAAGAGTACGACGAACGGAAATTCCATCGACGACTCGATCATTCAGTCGCAGATTTTCACTGCGAGCATCTGTCGTTTCCGCGATACGAGCCTGTGCTTCCTGCTGAGCAATCGCCAGATCAGCAAGATGTTTGTCGCGCTGCTGTTCTGCATTGGCGAGGTTACCCAGAGCCTGAGCCAGGCTGGTTTCCAGACCAGTTACCTTCGCTTCCGCCATGACAGCTCGTTCGGTCTGCGTTTTGACGTCGGCCGTCAGCTTTTCTTCAAGCTGTTGACGCGCGGTCTGGGCTTCTGTGAGCTGCAGATTCGTATTCTTCAGTTTATCTTCTGCAGTGGTTGCACGGTTCTTCCAGCCTTCATGAAAGGTGTAGGCGGCACCAGCAAAGCACATAAAGCACAGGCTGAAGACCAACTGCAAAACTATCAGGATCTTGCCGACGACATTGTTCATCGAGCTGCTCCGCACAAACCTGCGCCAGGTTCAAAAAACGATCAGAAGGATTTCGTAACTTAATGACCAAAGGTAACGGGACAACCTGTTACCAATGACCCGGGAAAACAGGACCTCCGAAAGCAGGTCCCTTGTTGATCACCCGGTTCCACAACAACCAACTATTGAACTCAATCAGCCGGAACAGCAGCCACCGGATCTCCTCCGAGTTGACTATGGCGGTCCTTCATTCCCTGATTCTCAATCTCGATTCGCACCAGACGATCCATCAAATCACGTCGAACGGCTGTCAGCCGAAACAAGTCTGTGCGAGCTTCCTCAAGTTCATGTCGCAGTCTCAGGACATCGGTTCTGCGTGCCGCCGTTTCCTCACGTGTTTCGCGAGATTTAACCGACAACGCCTGAAGCTCTTCGGACCGAGTCTGAAGCAAAGCTGCAAGCTGATCAGCAGCGACCTTTAACTGGGTGGCTCGCTCTTTCATGGCAGCAACATCCTGAGCCTGACTGGCTTCAAAAAGAGTGGCCTCTGAATCAGCGGTCGCTTTTTGAGTTGCCATCGCAGAGGACTGCTGCGAAAGATAATTCTTCAGGTCACCATGGGCTTTGATCAAGGCTTCGTAGGGAGAGTTGAACGTACCTACACTTCCACGCTCGGCCGGATCCGCCGGGTTGTTGCTGAACCGTCGAGTCACAGTCCACTTCGGAACCTCGCCCGGGACTTCTTCGAAGGAGTAATTCATCATGGCTGGCGTAGTCATTTCCGAACGGGCGTCCGGGTGAACAAAGAACGTCGCCAACGCAGCACCCATCATGGACACAGCCACAACGGTGATGAAGACCGCAAAAACTTTAAAGATTGCTTGCTTCATAGGGAACTCAAACCCCTCTCGGGACGACTCAAACGACGGCCAGAAAATTCAGCCAGACTAGCCAATTTGCCCAAACAGGATATAAGAAGCTCTGGAAAAAACAGAGTCAAACAGAAATCCCCTCAGGTGGACCAATTCGCCAAAGACACTTGTCGGCGCGCGAACAATCGGTCCTCGCGCAGAGCATTCTGGTTTGTGATATCGGTCCTGACAGGGTGCCATACTATCCATGGTCTGGGATTCCGACCCCCAATAGGCGACCCTGAATCCCTGTGGATCTGCATATTCGCTACATTCCGAACAGGCAAAGTGGCGAGAAAAGCATAACACAGTACACATGTACACAAACGCTCTGTTGGGGTGTCGCAAAACAAGATCTGCGACAGAGTTCGCCGAGACCTTCTTCACGGATTGCGACAGCGATATGGAACCACGAGTCTGGCCGGGCAAGCCGAATCCTCTGGGCGCGACATGGGATGGCGGTGGCGTCAATTTTGCCTTGTTCTCGGAACACGCCACAAAGGTTGAACTCTGCCTGTTCTCTTCCGTCACCGATCGAACGGAGGCACACACCGTGAACTTAGCGGAACAGACGGATCGAGTCTGGCATGGATATCTTCCGGATATTCGCCCGGGCCAGCTTTATGGTTATCGTGTGCACGGCCCCTACGATCCTGCTGCCGGGCATCGTTTCAATGCTCACAAAGTTGTGCTTGATCCTTATGCCAGAGCGATCGGGCGAGGCATTGGCTGGTCTGACGCGATGTTTGGTTTTCGGATCGGAGATTCAGTGGAAGATCTGAGCTTCGACGACAGAGACAATGCCTGGTGTGCTCCACTGGCGGTTGTCGTGGATCCTCAGTTTCGCTGGGGCAACGACCGACCACTGCGGATCCCATGGCACCAGACGATCATCTATGAAACTCACGTGAAGGGTCAAACGAAGCGACATCCGGGCGTCCCACCTCAACTGCAGGGAACCTATTCTGGTCTGGCCTCAAGAGCGTCGATCGACCACCTGAAGAAGCTGGGGATCACTGCAATCGAACTGCTTCCGGTCCACTATCACGTGGATGACCGGCATCTGGTCTCACACGGGCTTTGCAACTACTGGGGCTATAATACTCTCTCGTTCTTCGCCCCGGATACTCGGTATTCGTCGGCCAGCCGACCTGATGAAGTCATCCATGAGTTCAAGAGCATGGTGAAGCGGCTGCATGAGGAGGGAATCGAGGTGATTCTCGATGTGGTCTACAACCATACCGGTGAGGGGAACGAGAAGGGTCCGACACTCTCCATGCGCGGCATCGACAATGCCTCGTATTATCGCCTGATGCCCAACAACCGTCGCTATTATCAGGACTTTACGGGCTGCGGCAACACGCTGAACATGCAGACTCCAAGAGTTCTGCAGTTGATCATGGACAGCCTCCGCTATTGGGTGCTGGAAATGCACGTCGACGGATTTCGCTTTGATCTGGCCAGCGCGCTGGCCAGAGAATTGCACGACGTGGACAAGCTGAGTGCTTTCTTCGACATCATTCTGCAGGATCCGATCCTCTCGCAGGTCAAGCTTATCGCCGAGCCATGGGATCTTGGAAATGGCGGTTACCAGGTCGGAAACTTCCCCCATCTGTGGTCTGAATGGAACGGCCGATATCGCGATACGATCAGGCGATTCTGGGCAGGAGATGGCGGGCTCATTTCTGAAGTTGCGACGCGACTCACGGGAAGCAGCGATCTCTACCAGCACAATGGCCGCAAGCCTTATGCGAGCATCAACTTCATTACTTCTCACGATGGGTTTACGCTGCGAGATCTGGTGACCTATCAGGAAAAACGCAACCACGCCAATCTTGAAGACAATCGAGATGGCGACAGTCATAACAATAACTGGAACTGTGGCATCGAAGGCGAAACGACAGACCCATCTGTCAAAGCTTTACGAGTTCGTCAACGCAAAAATCTGATGGCGACACTGCTGTTGTCTCAGGGCGTGCCCATGCTTCGTGGCGGCGACGAACTTGGGCAGACTCAGTCGGGAAACAACAATCCGTATTGTCAGGATAATGAGTTGAGCTGGCTGAACTGGGATCTTGACGCGGAACAAACCGAGTTCCTGCAGTTCTGCGAGCGAATGGCGGAACTTTGTCGGTCACAACCTGTCCTGAGTCGCCGCAATTTCTTTCTGGGCCGACGAATTCGTGGGGCAGGCGTGAAGGACATTTCCTGGCTGACGCAGGACGGCAATGAAATTGCTGATTCTGCGTGGCAGTCCGGCCTGAGAGCTCTTGGCATGCGACTTAACGGCGAGTCGATCGATGAGGTCGACGAACGTGGCAAGCCAATTGTCGGGGACACTCTGCTGGCATTATTCAATTCTCAATATGAGCCCGTCCAGTTCCAGCTTCCTCGACACAAGCCTTCTGAACGCTGGGTCACATGGACAGATACCAGTCTTTCCGCTTCAGACACACCGGCCTACTCACATGATGATCGGTATCTGCTCAATGGACGAAGCGTGGTTGTCTTTGTACTCAAGACCGGATGGCCCTCGGTCAAAACCGCTGTCCACTCATCGCATCCGATTCCTCGGCCCGAATTACATCTTCCCGGGAGTCTGTTTAACGAGCAGCCTCGGTAAGCAGAACAGCAGACGCTCACACATCGACCGTGTGGCCTTTGCACGCGATGGATCGAGCACGAGCCTGCGCGGAACAGATCATTGGGAGCGCTGATTCACTCGTGACCTCGGAAAGAATCGTCCCGCAAAACAGAAAACGCCGGACGTCTTGTCGCGGCGGAGTTCAAGCGACGTCTTCAACGTCACGAAAGACAGACTCGCGTGGCAGAATAGCCCATGAGTCTTCGGTGCCGATGCTCGGCACGCAGCATGTCCTTAACGAGTTCGAGAGAAACTGTTCTCAAATCGACATTAGCCTGAATAAGAGCGTCATACACGGCTTGTCCGGCATCGGATTCCAGCAGTTGACGTTCGAGCTGAAGATTGCTGATCGACATGATCAAGTCCTTTCGTGGCAGTTCAGCAGGGAGGAAACATAGGAGGGATCGAGGTTCGGCTGTTTCTCAGAAACAACCTGCAAAAACCAATTGTTCGCCAACAGAATTCAGGGGGGGCCTCCTCCGGGACGTGAAGTTCCCGGAGGATTATGTATTAAGCCTTGTGTCACTGAATTCCTGTCAGAACAACTTTACATCTTTCCCTTCTGGCATCCTCTGTGCCAAATGATCGTCAATCTCTGCCGAAATCTTCGGCATCGTCGTAAGTCCTTGACGGACTTGGTTTCTGTGCAAGGCATGCATCGGCATTACCAGCTGTACATTCCATCCCAAAGATCAATCTGCGCCCGAGTTCTGATACCTCATGACATCAGGATGACGACTAATGCCAAAATCTCAGCACGGTTTGCCAGTTGTTGTCAGCCACAACATGAACCAGCGCGTCAAAGATGGTTGAAGATTGTGCAATCTCACTTAAATAACCAGCATTGCCCAAACTCAACTTGAACGACCTCAGAACTCACCAGCGACTTCACCACCCTGAATCGTCGAAAGGGACTGATAAACGCCGTGATCGACATTCTCTGAGATGAATCTCACGGATCCGTCGGCGAGGCAAAACTGAGCACCGCCGGTGTGATTGCTGCTGAAGTCATCAAAGTGGTGATGAGGATCGTTCGGAACATGATCCGCAGATCCACAGACCCGCTGAAAAGCCTCTTCTCCCTCGGCAACCATTCCGGGCCAGGAGGTATACCAGTCCCTATCGACTCTGGTTCTTCGCTCTCCAATCATAAACGTTCCAGACGTGCCATCAGTGATCGACGCCATTTTGACACTGCTGTTGTGATGAAACATCCCGCTTCCTTTGCAGGTTCCGTCAGGCAGGACAGGTGCATTTCCAGCGGGCAATTCGCAGTCATCCAGGCTTTCCGGACCAAAGACCGAGATATAGTTCGCAATTGGCAGACGGGCCAATACCGGACCACCACCTTCTTCGTGCAAGTCGAACTGCAAGGGTTGTGGGTCAGACGGACACTTGTAGGCATTAATTTGCGACAGCAGAAACGCAGCGTTCGCAGGATCCGTCAGTGGCAGGCCTGGATTGAACAGGCGATAAACAGCATCCTGTTCAATGTAGGGCAGTATTGAGGTTCCCCAACCCACACCGCTGGTTCCTTCGTGCGCACTGGGCCTGCGGAATTCATCAACCGCAATCCAACCCGGCGGGAAGACTCGGTGACTGTCGTGGTAATTATGTAAAGCAAGTCCGATCTGCTTCAAGTTATTCTTGCACTGAGTTCGTCGGGCAGCTTCTCGAGCCTGCTGTACCGCAGGAAGCAGCAACGCGATCAGTACGGCGATAATTGCGATCACAACCAACAGTTCAATCAATGTAAACCCGCGCAGGGACTTTGACCTGGAAAACAACATGATTTATGGCTCCGGAATGCCGCAGTTCGCGGACGAGTATGCACTGAGCGAGACAGACCCGGCGCACATTCGTGCGGCACGTAAGAGAAGTCTGTTCGACAAATCGGAAGGGGGACGAAGCGAAAACCTCATCACCCATTGCAGGGCATTGTGCTTTCAAAAATCACCAGCGCTGACCGAGAAGCCTGACAACTTCAGTGTCTGACCCACGCGCGCAGCTATTTATCAGCAGCACCTTCAGGCAAGGCGAGGTGGGCCACGGGCGTCCGCAGATTGCGGAGCCGACGCTTCCAGAGTTTCGCTTTTGAATGCATCCCGAATCTTACACGCATTGGGCCTCAGCGAGACGGCACAATAGTCCGTTGATGTGGCCGACACACACAGGACCTGACAGACAGAGCAGTCGTGGGAATCGTGAGAATGCTCAGGAATGTCATGACCGGAACCATGCTGCTCGGGCTGAGACTCGGAGTGATGCTCCGGAGCCGACAAAACGGCAGGATGCGGACGACCTTTGCATGGCTGACCGCAGTCGTTTCTCTTCGGTTTGCCCTCTGCAACGTCTGAATGCTCTTGATGCCCACAATGGCCAGCATCCACCAGATGCTGCAGCTCGTGTAGCGGTTTGCCCAGCAACGAAAACGCAAGAAATGCCACGCAAGCGGCAATCCGAACAGCGTTTTCATGGATTAGGCGTTGAAGGAGCACGTTAAGGGTCCAACGAACAAGAATTCCGAAGACAGCGGACAGGCAGAGTATGGCCGTCCCATAATCACATCTCAAGCCTCTATTACCTGTACGCTGGAAAAACAGGATTTACAGACAAACTTGCGGACAAAACTCCGCTCCATGGCAAAAGACCCCATTGGAGGAAACCTACTGACCACAACGATCGCCACAATCGGACTCGTCACAATAGTCACTGTCAGCACACCCCGTTTCTATTCCAAAATTGGATTACGCAGTTGAATTGACTTTTGCGAAACCGGGAGGCTCGATCAGTTTTCGGGCTACGTTTCTGAAAAGAAACACGTTGCCGGATCGCTTCGGGGAGATTTCCGTGCGACGCGAGTTGCGGCGCCGACGCGCAAACTAAGACACCTGAATCATGCAAATCCTGGTCATTACCGATAACGCGGCGTTCTTCCAAAACGTTCACCGACTCAGTCGTCAGATCGCGCCTGGGGCGAGTGTAACCCATATCAGCAGGGCGACATGGAGTCAGCCACCTGCTGTAGACTTCGGCAGAAATGTGATCTGTATCATGCAGCCGGATTGCCCCAAGATGGATGAAGTCGAACAAATTTCGCAAAATGCGTTTGCAGTGATCGGCCGAGTTTGTCAAAACAGTGGGAAGCTGGATTCTTGGCTGCCTGTCTCGCGCAATGATTTGATCCTCCGTCTGAGGGAACTCCCAGTCATGACAACTGAAGCGACCATTGTCGAGGAGGTTGTTGTTCAATCGTCGCACGTCCGGCTCGCTCAGTTCCGTGTTCCTACCCGCTGCCGATTGATACCAAAGCTTCGGGAGCGCCTGATGCGCGGTATTCAGGATTACCGCGTAGTCGAAGGCACAAAAGAAAATCATTTCTGTATGGCGCTTGAGGAGGCACTCAACAACGCCTTCTATCATGGGAATCTGGAAATCAGCTCCGAACTCAAGGAAGACGGGTCCTCTCGATTTATTGACCTGGCCGCCGAACGCGAATTACTGTTCCCGTGGTGTCATCGCCATGTTTCTGTCACGGAACTGGTCAGCCCGTTCGGGCTCTGGATTACGATTCGAGATGAAGGCAACGGCTTCAATGTTCAGGCGGCTCTGGATCGTTGTAGCGACCCGGAAGCACTCCTTGCCAGCGGCCGTGGACTGTTGTTGATGCGAGGTTTCTCAGACGAACTGTTCTTCAATCCCGCCGGCAATGAAGTCACACTGGTACTTTACAGCGAAAGTGAGGACCGTGAACTCCCGCTGGGAATAAACAACTCCATCGGCATAGAACGTCGATTGGTCGTCGCCGGAGACCTCGGCTAGTGCTCCGTCAAGATAAAGAATTCGGGTTGGGTAGTGGATCTTGACAAAGCACTAGTCCTGTAACGTCAACGTGACCCTTCGAACGTCCATCACGGATTTCCCGGGGATCTCCACAGCTCTCATAGTCAGCTGTCCCCGACCCGCTGGAAGACTGATCTCGCCAAGCATCAGGGTGCGAAACTCTTTCATCTGGCTTTCGCCATCTGGGCGAGGCAGCGTGTCCTGATTTGTATACAATGGCGGATCCCACCCCGGTGCAACTCGCCCTGCAAGCCGCGAATCCCGAAACGCCAGTTCCACCAGAGAACCAGCGTCAGCCTCTTTGCAGGTGTAATCAATCTCAACTTCGTAAATCCCGGCAGAATTTACATCCAGCAGCCAGACCATGCTGTCATCCACGCTGGTCCAGTTGACGAAGTAAGAACAGTTTGGTGCCGCACTGCTGCGTTTGATCCCTCCGCGAGGCTCACCGTCGCGGGCCGGCAGCATGGTGATCGGGAACTCACGATAGCCAACAGGAATCGGCCGCGGATCGATCGCATTACCTCCGCCCGGCTTCGCTTTTCCTCCGGATGATTTTCCTTTGGACTTCCCGTTATCAGAGCCGAACATTTCTTCACGCCATTCGCTCACGGCCTCTTTCAATTGAGCCGCCAGCTCTGGCTGCTTTTCATTGACAGGCATGGTCTGGCCGGGGTCCGCAATCATATCAAACAACAGGCCAGCATTATCCAGCCGATGTGTCTGCGTTCGAACACTGATGTTACCCGCCCACGTCGAAAAGATCATTCGCTCGGGCCATTCGACGGACTGTTTCTGCACGAGTGGACTCAGGTCACGTCCATCCAACGGCTTGTCTCCAACTCGTTGAATGCCCGCCAACGACGTCAAAGTTGGTAACAGATCAATTGCACCAGCAAGCTGTGTGACAGTATGTCCGGCGGGTAGTTTTTCGGACCATCGGAGATAACACACTGAACGCACTCCTCCTTCATCCGTCGTCGCCTTTCGCCCCTTCATGCCTCCGGTCCAGCGCATCGAGTTGGGACCGTTGTCGGAGAAGTACACAACGATCGTATTCTGCGAAAGACCAAGTTCCTCGAGCCGCGCCAGAATACGTCCCACGTTGCGATCCTGATTCTCGACCATGGCCAATGCACAACGAGTTTCATCCAGTACTTCCCTGGATGGATCTGTGGCTCGTTGCAGAATCGGACGATCTTTGAAACGCTGCCAATCCTCCTGAGGCGCGGCCCACGGTGAATGCGGCGTGGTAAACGGGACAAAACAGAAGAACGGTTTCTCTTTGTTGCGATCAATGAACGAGATCGCTCGATCTGTGCACACATCGACAATGTAGCCCGTCGTACGAACCATGCGGCCATTGTCTTCCAGCGGCGCATCGAAATACTCGCCCCAATGACCTGACGAGTGTCCAAAGTACTCATCGAAGCCGCGAGCCATGGGATGATACGGCCATTGACTTCCGTTATGCCATTTGCCGAACGCACCGGTCGCGTATCCCGCCGCCTTGAAGGCATCCGCAATGGTCTTCTCAGCGAGCTCCAGCCGTTCCTGTCCGGTCGACACACCTCGAACACCGCCACGCGGATGATAGCGGCCCGTCAAAAATTCCCCGCGAGTTGGTGCACAGACCGGGCACACGTAGAAACGGTCAAGCGAAACGCCACCTTGAGCGATCGAATCAATATGCGGTGTGCTGACCTGCTGGTTGCCAGATTGGCTATAGTCTCCCCAGCCGGCATCATCAGCCAGAAAAACGACCACATTCGGCGGGGAGGCTTTAGTCAATTCGGGCAGTACAAAGAAACCAACTAAGGCGACCACCTTGACGATCACGCTTCTGAACATAGGGCTGACTTTTGTAGGAAAAAGCAAAGAGTGAGGAATCCGCCGAACACTTCGCGGATCTGCTCCTCAAACGGCAAATTCCACGAAAACGCCGAAACTCCCGAACCAGGAGACGCTGTAAGCGGACAGGTATAGTCCGGTGGAAAAGTCTGTACCAGCGTCGCAGGACTTCTGAATCCAGTCATGATGAATGGTGCCATTCCCGGATCTCATCGCTTGTAGGCTGACGACGCCTTCCCGATAATGGAGGGTTCGTCGTGGGCAGATCCTGCTGCCCTTCGACTCGTTGCGGTCAGAATCCAGGGCGGCACAATTCCGAGACGTAAACTTCTTGTCCCATGAAGCGACAAAGATGCAGCACAACCTCGGGATTAAACCAGCAAGCCAGATGGCTGGGGCGATTTGCCCACCCTTCGGAATTCTGTACCGCTGACATGTCCCACCATTCTCAAGGCGAGAATCCATGAAACTGACGTTAGCGATTTTTGGAGCATTCCTGATGACATCTGTTGTGTCCGGCGCAGAACCGGTCTCGGAACCTTTTGGCACGACCAAAGACGGACAGGCCGTTGAACTGTACACATTGAAGAATAAAACGGGCCTCGTCGCAAAAGTGATGACGCGCGGTGCCACTCTGGTTCAATTGCACGTTCCCGACAAAGACGGCAAAG
>JBIIIF010000180.1:0-14964 GCA_044235005.1 Planctomycetaceae bacterium
GTTCGGGCCGGTTCGAAACATCGCCGGGAACACGCCATCATCAGCCATCCTCGAGAATACTCGCGGCCCCGTCATGATCATTCCGGCCACGGAAGACAATGTCCCCAGTCCAATTGCACAGCGGATCAGCAGTTCCATCGAATCGCCGCCAACAGCCTTGGCGGCGATCGCGGCAATCTCCGGCTTTCCGGCCAACTCGGACGCGGGCACGGCGGAAACAAAAACGGCATTGAGAGAAAGATACAGAACTGTAACCAGAATCGTCCCGAGCCATAATGAACGCGGTACTGTGACTTCCGGATCTTTCACCTCTGAGGCGATGTAAACGGCGGCATTGAACCCGGCATAGCTCAGAGAAATCCACATGACGGATCCGGCCATGGCCGTGAACGTCGCCATCGACCAGGCGGGGGGCAGGTTGTCTTCAAGTGGGGCCCAGTACCATTGCCGAGACGAAATCTGCGCGGCGGCTGCGATCAAAAAAGCAGTCAGAGCGATAAGCTTGATGCCTACGACGGTGTTCTGGATCGCAGCAAAAAGCTTGACCAGAAACGCATGCCCAAATCCGAAGAGCAGAATAGAAGCGACGGCAACGCTGTTCGGAACAAACCATGCGGGGCGAACGGACTCCGGCACCGCGTAGGCTTCAAATGTGATGGCGGCCATCGCGATCGCCCCGCTGAATCCCGCGGTTAGGGAGATCCAGCCAGCCAGAAATCCGGCGAACGGATGCAACTGACGGCTGAGATAGAGGTATTCGCCGCCCGAGACTGGCAACCGACGGGCCAGTTCTCCGTAGGCGATCGCTCCACAGATGGCGACGACACCACCGATGCACCACGCCACTAAAACTCGTTCGGCAGAACCGAGGGCTGCGATGGAGAATCCGGAGGTTGTAAACACACCGGATCCAATCATGCTGGCAATGACGACGCAGGTCAAAGTCGTCAGCCCGAAGCGAGCATCCGGTTTCATTGGTCAAAGCCCGTTTCGGAGTAGCAATCTTTTCGCATCGTGGGAATGACGTTCCTGTTCGTGTTCAGGATCGAACAGGAATGTTGGCTCAGCATGGATTATGTCGCAACCTATTCAGCTTTCGGTGCGTCCGCGGCTGGAGCTGCATCGGCCTTTGGAGCATCAGCGGCAGGAGCCTCTGTTGGAGCGGCTTCAGTTTTCGGAGCATCCGCGGCAGGAGCCTCTGACTTTTCTTCGGCCGGCTTGTGATCATTGTCCTTGTGTTCCGCCTTGGCTTCGCCTTCACCCTGAGCATGCTCGCTGTGAGCGTGTTCACCTTCTGCGTGGCCGTGATCGTCGTGAGCATGCTCATCATGGCTATGAGCATGGAATTCGCCGACGAGTTCTTTTCCGTCAATCGTGACGTGAAAATGTCCGTCCAGTTGCTCTTCGGATTTGATCGCTTCAGGGAGCTGGCTGCCTGCAATCACGAATCGTGAGGCTGTGGCTTCGGTTTCGCCTTCCAGCGGGGAGGCCTTGGCTTCCAGAATGACTTCGGCTCCATCCTTTTCGATTTCGAACGCCAGGCCTGTCGCTGGCTTACCGACGCCGATTTCGCTGCCATAGAAGTAGAGCGTGATGTCGCGAGTAGCGTTGTCAAACACCATCTCGGCATGGTGACCATGAGTATCATCCAGTTCCAGCACGTGGCCGCCGTACTTTCCGGCATGACCGCCATGATCGTGCCCGTGATCATGACCATGGTCATGTCCGTGATCGTGGCCTTCGCTCAAAGGAGCCTTGCTGTAGTCCTGGTAACTGCCTTCCTCGCATCCCGCAGCGAAAACCGCGGCCAGGGCAAGTCCGGAGAGAGTCGTTGGAAATCGCATTTCACTGGGTTCCGAAAAAGACATTGAATAGAAAAACTGGCACCGTATCAGGGGAAAACTGGTTCCCCGGGCTTAGCCACCAGCCAACAAATAACCTACCCGGCAACTCATGGCGAGCGGTTGGCGTTAGCCGACCGGTATGCCGTTCTACCGGCCGGTTCACACCGGGCCGCTCGCCGAGCTGGGATCTTATTTCTTTGCCGCTGCCTTACGTTCGCGACAGGGAGCATGATGGAGCAAGCTGCGGGATTTTACCCTGATCGGACCGAATTGACAGCAAACATCCGCAAGTCCCGGGCGGCGACCCCGATAACTTGAGTCGAATTCCCCATTTTTCACGAGAATTGGTGCGCGCATGGTTCAAAGCGTTGTTGATCTCTTTAATCAGCTGGCTCGCAATGAATTTGGCTTCTTTGCCCGGCTGAAATCTGTCACCGAACTGATGACGACCCAGGTTCCCGTGGTCAGTTCCGAGGTCAGCCTGGGTGACATCGTCGGCCGCAAAGATCCTTCGACGCTGACTTCGCTGGCCGTGATCGACTCCGCCAAAGGCGACCTGATCGGACTTCTCAAACATTCAACGATTCTTCGCTGCCTGCCGCGCTATTTGAATACTCTCAAAGAAAGCGATCGCGACCGAAGCATTCTGACCACTAATGTCTGCGATCTGGTTTCGCGTCATTCACCCAGCCTGAGTCCTTCGGCGACACTCCTGGAAGCCCTTGAGATTCTGGTGCGACAGGATTGTGAGCAGATCTTAATCTATGACGATCCGCATCAGCTCAAAGGGATGATCACGCCGGGCAGCTTTGCTCGGGCGATGCTGCTCTACTACAGCGTCTTTCAGCAATTGCAGCCCTTGCAGCGACTACGCCTGGTCGACCTCGACAGCGAATTATCACTGGACGAAATCTTCTGCCGCGGTGCACAGACAGCGCGTGATGTGATGAGTGCTCCGGTCGCGATTGCCAGTCGAGAACCCGTGGCCACAGCGATCACAATGATGCGAGACAATCACGTGCGATTTCTGGTGGTGCTGGACGACAATAATCAGCTTGCGGGGGTTGTCAGTCAGAACGATGTTCTGGTCGCATTGCAGCCGCCGGTTCGTCCTTCATTGCTGGATCACAAGTGTGCTCTGCCGGCAATGGTTGATCTTCTCGCCAGCGGTCAGGAGGCGACTTTGTCGGAGCCTGTCACGAGCGTGGCGAAGAGTCGAGTCATCACGGTGTCACCAACGTCACGACTGTCTGAGACGCTCAGTCGCCTGGTTGAGACTGAACGGGATGTGGTCGTGGTGCAGGATGAGAAGCAACTGCTTGGCACGGTGTCACTGGCGGATGTTGTGCGAGTCTTCAGAACGCTGATGCGACTTCAAAGTATAAAAGGTTAGGCCTTCGCATTAACGAAAACGGCCCGATACATGAACATGCATCGAGCCGCAGTGCGTTTAACTTCAGGGCATTCAGGTTAGAGCCTGTCGCTCAAACAGAAATCAACCCACCTTCATGGCTTCGCCCAGAATCTTGGAAGTGCTCGGTCGCATAATGCGGCCGTCGACCAGTTCGCCCTTCTGCAGAGTCGCGCGGATATCTTTTCCGCTGATAGACCATGGCTTTTCGTCTTTGTGACGTTCCATCAGGTCGACTCGACCAACAGATTCGTAGTACGCTGCGAATCCGACGTTGATCGTCTTGATCTTCAGATCGCCGCCAAGCTTGTTGAAGATTTCCTGAGCATCGAAGTCACCCCAGATGGATTCGCCGTTGGCGTAAGGAGCATCTGCATGCTTGCGGCCAATCACGAGATGAGTGTAGCCCATATTCTGGCGATAGATCCCGTGCATAACAGCTTCTTTTGGTCCGCCGTAGAACATCTTGATGTCCAGGCCCAACAGAATCACTCGATCAGGCACAGACTCGCCACGTGGTCCCCACAGGGCCGTATCGCTGTCGCCATCACCCAGTGAGCGGTCGGT
Organism: Planctomycetaceae bacterium; assembly: GCA_044235005.1. Taxonomy (GTDB): domain Bacteria; phylum Planctomycetota; class Planctomycetia; order Planctomycetales; family Planctomycetaceae; genus SXXK01. Next base: position 3,823 of record JBIIIF010000180.1, read on the forward strand.
GATCAGCTTTTCGTAGGTCTGCATTCGGATTTCGGCGTTAACGTCATCGCCTTTTACTTCGCCAATCAGAGGATTCAGGCACGCGCCGGCGTTCTTGCCTTCTCGAAGCAAGGTTTCAAGACCGTGTACCAGAGCGTACTCGTGAGCACGATGCAGCGGATTGCGAGTCTGGAAGGCAACAACGGCATCCCAACCTTTGGCCGCAAGAGCTTTGCGCACTTCGCGAGGAGTCAAAACGTACTTGCCGAAGGAAGGATTCTTTGGCTGTGGCAGAACTCGGATCTCGCCACCGATCAGATGTGAGTTAGCAGCTTCGCCCTTGATCACCATATCAGCACCAGGGTGATCGATACGATCTGTCAGGTAAACCGACTTCAGGTACTTCAGCTTTGGCCACGCATACACGTCGTTCAATTCGAGCGTCGCAACGATATCGCCAGCCGGATTGGTCAAAGCCACTTTCTGGCCGGGCTTCAAAGTTTTGGCCATATCAGCCGTTATCGGAAACGCGATTGGAATCGTCCACGCGTACTTCTGGCCGTTGCTGACAACGTAGCATTCGTCGAGAACCTGATTGTAAACCGCAGAGTTCATCGGCCCTGTGAGCGGGCTCAGGGTGCCGTCGCCAAAACGGTAGACGCTGGACAGGTCTGCTGAAGAGACAGGGACTTTGACAAGCGTGGCGGCTTCCGCCAGGAATGCTTCACGTTCCTGCTCGCCTACGGTGCGACAAACAGGTTCTGATAATCCACCATGAGGTGCGATCAGGTCGGCCATTTCGAAAACTTCCTTTGAACCAGGGATTCCTTCGGCCAGAACTTCTGCCGAATCTCATGAAGAGGCGGAACCTAGAGGAACTACTCTGCTGAGTCAAGAAGTTCCTGGAAGCGATAGGGTTTGCGGCGTTTTTGCAAGAAGACCCGTGTTTCAACGAGTCATTTCCGGTCACGGATGACTTCTCGGGTTCAGTGAACACTGTTCTCCGAGGATCCAGGTGCTCGCGTTGGCCGAACGCTGAATCACCGGCCCGGGCCATCAGAAGCCCTGATTATGCCATGTCGGATCGTTCCAACGCTCCGGCCGAGTTGGTCCAGGAATCGTGGAAGATGCTGAGTCCTCTGACATTCCTGAATTCCCGTCGGCGCTGCTTGCGGAGATTCCCTATGACCTTGGTCAGCCCCTGCAGGATGTCGTCACAGTCGCTCAGAATCTGCAAATGCCATGCGGAATCCAGATGTTCGTTATCAGATGTATTCATGCCAGCGTTAGGCTTTCGTGGCGAAGTAATCGAGCGGATGCTGGACTAAATCGGCCTCGAAACGCTCAAACCTTTACTGGATTACCCATCACCCTGAATCCGCATCGGTGACCGCGTTTCGCTATTCGTTGAGACCCAACTGACTGCCCTATCCGGAAGCATTGGCACGATCTGAATTTATCGAACGCCGATTTTCAGCCCGGTTGACTTCCTGCCACCCGAGACATCAAGGTTCCGTTTTTCAGTCATCGTGGAGAAGTTCCGAAATGCATCCGTGAACGAAGCGAAAGCGTTTTGCCACTGATGAGGTCCGCCAGAGCGGTCCGAGGATGAGTCCTGTTGTAAGGCCTTAGTCCAGTGAAAGTTTCCTTCGTCCGAACATCGAGACGGCTCGAACGAGGGCGATCCTTGCTACCCGACTTCCTGACCGCGTTCTTTCGTTTCCTGCATTCCGCAGTCGTTCCGCATGTTCGATAATCGCGGCCTGTGCGTCACAGGGGTGCTGTCCGGCGAGATTCTCCTGGCCTAGAATGCGGCCCGGGAGTTAGCCTGATTGGAACAGATCCGGGCACGCTCCCATCAATGAGTCCAGTGCATTACCAGGCAGACTCCTGAATCGCAACTTCATGAAAACGGCTGACTGGATTGTCTTTGCAGCGTCGCTGCTTCTTATTCTCACTATTTCGATCGTGATGAGTCTGAGGATGCGCGCGCCGGACGAATACTTTACAGCCGGGCGACGCGTTCGTCGCTGGCTGTTGATTCTGTTCGCGTTCGGGTCAGGAACCAGCAGCGATACCCAGTCGTCGGTGATGGCTGCGACGTGGCGTTCGGGGCTGGCTGGGCTCTGGTGGCAGTTTCTGTGGCTTCCGATTGCTCCGTTTTATTGGATTGTGGCTCCCCTGCTGCGGCGTCTGCGGGCCATTACCACGGCCGATTTTTTTGCGATGCGTTTTGGGCCGAGCACGGCCGCACTGTATTCAGTGTACGGCATGATCATTTCTGTGGTGCTGATGGCGGGAGTTCTGTTCGGGGGCGCTCGACTGCTGGTGACTCTCACGCACCCGTTTTTCAGTGAAGTGTCTCAGGCTGTGCATGTGCTACTTCCTGTGTTTGACATCGCCGCCGCCATTGAGCCGCCTTCGGCTGACCGTCCTCCGGTCGTTATCTGGCGTCAGGTTGGCAGCGAGGATATTGCGGCCTGTTGTCTTGGGATTGTTCTGATTATATCCGGAGTCATCGGCGGGCTGGGTTCAGCAATTGTCATTGATGCCTTTCAGGGGATCCTTCGGATCGGGCTCACTTGCCTGATGCTTCCGATTCTGTTCAAAAAAATCGGCGGCTTCGGCCTGATGCATAAGATGGAGTCGCTGAAACCCGGCATGTTGGATTTTATTGCCAGCTCGACCGCTCGCGTTGAAGTCGGTGATGAACCTTTCACTCCGTTTTATCTTTGCATGCTGTCTATCGCCGCGTTGGCGGGAATCATTGTTCAGCCGCACATTATTATGATGTGCGGTGCTGGTCGAACGGAGATGGATTCTCGAATTGGCTTCACCTTTGGCAGTTTGCTGAAACGTTGTACGTCGGTGGCGTGGGCGTTCATGGGGCTGGCCTGCATTATCTGGTATCTCGGACCAGACAGTCCTCTGCGTCAGCCAAACTCGACACACGAGCAATCCTCCGCACTGAATCAAATGAGCGTCATTGCTTCCGGTGACCTGACGAAGATGTCCCCTGGCGAGATTGCGGAAGCCAGATTTGCAGACGCCTCGTTCGGTGACCGTGTGCTGGGGTATGCCGCACGCGACATCCTGCCTGACGTGATGCCGGGGCTCATGGGAGCTATGGCCGCGATGGTCCTGGCGTCAGTGGTCAGCCACTGTGGGACTCAGATGATCGTGGGCAGCGGGCTGTTTTCGGAACATCTTTATCGGCATCATGTCGCTCCAGGCTACGAACCCTCGCATTACCTTGCTGTCGGAAGATTGTGCGGCCCGGTGCTGGTTGCTGTTGCCCTGATGCTGCAAACAACATTCACAGACATCACGGATGTGCTGAAGCTGGTGATCAAGACACCTGCGGTCATTGGGATCAGCATGTGGATGGGGCTCGTCTGGGTGCGCTGGAATACGATCTCTGTCTGGACCACGACATTGACTTCCGCTTTCCTCGGGATCCTGTGTGGGTACTATCCTGAAGAAATCCGGAAAACGTTGCCAGCCTTTTCAGAGCTGATGTTTTTGCAGGAACCGACCGGACTCGTGATGATCGACGCGTGGAAGATCGCCTGCATTCTTTCCGGCGGATTGGCCTGTGGTGTTATCGCTTCAATTCTGACTGATCCGCAGCAGGATGATCAGCTCGAACATTTTTACCGTGTTATCCGCACACGAGTTTCCCCGGACGAATCAGAATATGCAGATCAGTACACTCCGCCGGAAGATGCTGAACTGGTTCCTGCAGTGTCCTTTTTCGGATTTCAGTTTCCTGGGCCCACGGCGGGCGGTACGGTGGGTTTCCTGATTGCCTGGGTGATTGTTATCGTCATGATCATCGGCACAAAATGGTTGTCGCTGCAAATCTGAGGTAACTCGATGGCCCGACTGTATTTGGTGATCGATGGATATAACCTGATGCATGCAGCAGGCCTCGGCCGCTCAGAGTATGGACCGGGAGAACTGGAGCGAAATCGCAATCGCCTTCTGAATCAGATTGCGGCCGTTCTGGATGAACAGATTGCCGCAGATGCTCTGGTGGTGTTCGATGCCCACATGGCGGTGCCCCGTGATCCTGATAACGGTCCGCCACTACCTCGTTCCCCGCTCGCGGTACGATTCTCACGCGAGGGGCGAGACGCCGATGCTGAAATCGAACTGCTCCTGGAAACTCATAGCAGCCCTCGACAGATCCTGATTGTTTCCAGCGATCACCGACTCCACAAAGCGGCCGGTCGCAGGAAGGCCACCTGCATTGACAGCGAAGACTTTCTGCGGCAGTTCGACGAACCGGAACCGCTCCACGCAATCCGCAGGAAAACAGCAAAGCTGACGAAGATTGCGGCGAAAAAGCCTCGTCCGGAAAAGCTCCAATCGACAACGTTCTCCGAAAAGACTTCTCAGGACAGCGAACAGGCGAAAGGGAACGAAGCGGAAGACTACCTGGAGGATTTCCTGATGATCGACATCAGCGACATCAAACGGTCTGTTCGAAAGGAAAGGTTCCAGCCGCGTTAATGCCAGATCGAAACGTCCCTGACGAGTCATCGCCTGTCGCCTTCGGACAACTTCTCCGGCGCAGGATGGGGCAAATGGCGGAACTTCATGGCAAAGTTTCGTCCGCCGGTTTCAATTACGACTTTGCCCGCATTATCATTCGCGAACTTTTTTTCGCGTTAGTTTCGCTGCGAATTATCTGGATTGTTGTCTAAAGCGGATCCATGAGTTTTCCTCCTCAACAATTTGTCTCTGGTGAACGCAACCTGACGCTGCGGTATGACGTGGTCGAGGCGGATGTTGCTCGCGTGCGGGAGATCGTTGATTCGACAGGCTTCTTTCATCCTCCTGAAGTGGATGTCGCCGTTGAGCTTGTTGAAGAGCGACTGCGGCGCGGAGATGCCTCCGGGTACTTTTTTGCCTTCGTGGAATTTGAGGGCGTGGCGATTGCTTATTCGTGCTACGGGCCGATTGCCTGCACCGCCAGCAGTTTCGATGTCTACTGGATCGCAGTTCATCGCGATGAGCAGAAACATGGCATCGGGCGATGGCTGATGACTCTGACCGAACAGTTGATTCGCAGTCGAGGTGGCCGACGAATCTATGTCGAGACCTCGGGGCGGCCCGATTATCTGCCGACACGAAACTTTTACGAACGGTGTGAATACGCAAAAGCTGCGGAACTGCCGGAGTTCTACGGTGTCGGCGATTCCAAAGTGATTTATCTGAAAGTACTCTGAAAGCGACTTATGAAAACTCTGATTCGTAACGCCACCGTCATCCTGCCTGACGCGATCGAACGTATCAATGTCCTCATCGATGGCCAGACGATTGTTGCTCTGGACGCTGCGGATTCAACTCGCGCCGACGAAGTAGTTGATGCCTCCGGCCTGCATCTGATTCCGGGCGTGATCGACGATCAGGTCCACTTTCGCGAACCTGGGCTGACTCACAAGGAAGATCTCACGACAGCGACTCGCGCCTGTGCGCGAGGGGGAATCACGTCGTTTCTGGAGATGCCGAACACCAAACCCACGACGACAACTCTTCAGGCGCTGGATGACAAGCTGGCGATTGCCGCACAGAAGTGCCTGGTTAACTATGGCTTCTATGTCGGAGCAACGCCCGACAATATTGATGTCCTGAAGGCGGCTCAACGAACACCGGGCATCAAAATCTTTATCGGATCAAGCACCGGCGATCTGTTGGTCGACAGTCAGGCGGCCCTGGAAAGAATCTTCGCTGAGACGACTTTGCCAATCTGTGCTCACTGTGAAGACGAAGCAACCGTCAAAGCCAATGCCGCGGCACTGGGTGGCGGTTCAACCGTGGCGGATCACAGTCGCATTCGAGATCATAAAGCGGCCATCATTGCGACAAAACGAGCAGTGGATCTGGCCGAACGACATCGACATCGCTTTCATGTCCTGCATGTGTCGACCGCCGATGAAGTGGAATTCCTGCGCGGCACCAGCGATCTGATTACCGGCGAAGCCTGCCCACATCATCTGTTTTTCAGCACTGACGATTACGATCGACTGGGCACACTGATTCAGATGAATCCGTCGATTAAGTCCAAGGCCGACTGCGCCGCTGTGTGGCAGGGGCTGCTGGATGGGACTCTGGAAGTGATCGCAACCGACCATGCTCCTCATACGCTGGAAGAGAAACGTCAACCTTATCCAAAGTCACCTTCAGGTCTGCCCGCCGTGGAGAATTCTTTGGCCCTGTTACTGAACGAAGTCCATCTCGGCCGGTGTCTGTTGAGTCAGGTGGTTTCCTGGATGTGTGAAGCTCCGGCTCGAGTCTGGAACATTCATAACAAAGGGGCCATTCGAGAAGGCTACGACGCGGATCTGGTACTCGTCGATTTGAACAAGACACAGACCATTTTGAACGAGAACCAATTGACCAAGTCACGTTGGTCTCCATGGCACGGAACAACTCTCACCGGCTGGCCGGTGCGAACGTGGGTCATGGGTAAGACAGTATTTGCCGATGGCAAATTGGATGAAACAGTTCGTGGGGCAGAGATTCAGTACAGCCGGTAAGCGGATCCGTCACTCAAACAATCGCCTCGAGTTGGTGCCAATCTGCGTCCCCAACGACCATTTGGTAAAGTCTTCTTCGGTTCCGTGTTTCCTGTGTTCGGTGGATCAGAGGCCCACGCGGTCGCGGCCAGTCGCGAAGTCGTCCCCGGCACGGAGGACCTGTCGAAATCGCCGACTGCACCCTTCAGATCCTTCTGCAACCGCCGAAATTGCTTCCGAAAGAGACCTGGAGTAACATTGCGCCCTAACACCATAGCGGGGCGCACGCAGTGACCATGAATGAGCCTGATCCCTACGCGACAACTGATCTTGGACGGCTCGCGTTGTCTGCCGAGACCACATCAAAACTCGAATCAGGTCGCAGTTGTACGCCCGATGATTCGAATGATCTCGCGGGTTCATTCTGCATCGTGGACCAGTTCGGAGCTGTTTCGTTTCCGAATGCAGGAGGCCCGAATTCGGAAGTCGATCCGGACTTTCAAAAAGGTATCCTGATTCACGAGCGATATCTCGTGACGGACACGATTGGCAAAGGCGGCATGGGGCGAGTGATGCTGGCTCAGGATCAGCTACTGCATCGCAGAGTCGCCATGAAGATCGTCGCCGTGCGGTTCGCCGGGCAGCGACAGGAGTTCCAGGACGCGCTGGCCAGAGAAGCCAGACTTGGGGCCTCATTGAGCGATCGCGGTATCGCGGTGGTGTACGACTTTGGAATTCATTCGGGCAAGTGTTTTATCATCTTCGAATATGTCGATGGACAGACTCTGCGGCACGTGCTGCGGCAGCGTCAGAAACTGCCTGTGACAGAAGTCGCTTCCATTCTCACGGAACTTGCTCGCTCACTGGATTTTGCTCATGGGAAAGGCGTGGTCCATCGCGATTTGAAACCCGAAAACATCTGCTTCGCACGCGACGGTCAGCCCAAGATTCTGGACTTTGGAATTGCTCGTGACCTGCGGACTGACTTTCGTCACGAAGCGTTCTCCGGGACTCCTCAATACGCCTCCCCGGAACAAGCTGCGTGTGCCGTGATTGATGGCCGCACAGATCAGTACGCCCTGGGTTTGCTGGCTTATGAGATGCTTTCGGGACGCCGCGTGTTTACGGCGACGAGTCCTCTCGAACTGTTGCGAATGCATCGCGAAGTGCCTCCCGAGGATCTTCGAAATCTTTGCCCGGAGCTATCGGCTGACGCCGCCGCGGCCGTTCATCGAGCTCTCGCCAAACATCCGGCTCAGCGTTTTGCCACGTGCCAGGAATTCGCCTCCGCGCTGAGCCGTGATCTCGGCGGAGCGCTGAATTCCGGAGGCATCGTGACGGTGTCACAAAAGGATCAGATCGACATTTGTCTCTGCCACGTTGCGGAGAATTCTTTGAAGGTTCGTCAGATGGCGAATCTGCTGGAGAACCATGGCTTCACGACGTGGTACTATCAGCGAAACGCAATTCCGCGAGTCTCCTTCCTTCGTCAGACAACGGAAGCGATTCAACGGTCTCGATCTGTGATCCCGCTGATTTCTCCGGCATCACTGAACTCTGACTATTTCGCTCGACAACTTACGGAAGCCGTTGATCGCAAACGTGTGGTCATTCCTTTGCTGACAGGCATCAGTCGGGAAGATTTTGAGATTCGCCAGCCGGCATGGCGACCACTGCTGGGATCGATCGCGGCGCTGGAGATCGATGCAAAAACCTCCGCCGACACGATTGCCGATATCATTGCGACCCTGGAAGCTCAGGGGATTCAGCCCCGTCCTTCGCAGCGTGCAGAGAATTCCAACGCAACGAATGCTGTCCCCGCCTCGCGAACAACCGGACTTCATCGCCAGACCTGGGCCACCGATTCTGTTCAGATTGATGTTCAGGATTTGCCCAACGTTGTCTTCCGAAATCCACTTGTTGATGAGTTTCTTAATCGTCGACACAAACATTTTCTCTCCGGCACAAAAGGCCAGGGGAAAACGCTGCTGCTCAGCTACAAACGTCATTTACTGTCGCAGACCCGCAGCAACGAAGAGCAGGACCGATCGATTTGCTTCGTGCCGCAGGGGCGTCCGTATCTGGACTTTATGAGCGAGCTGAAATCATTGTCGGTTCGTTACGAAAGCTCGTTGGCCGACCTGACGACCACCAAACGATTCTGGAGCATGGCTCTTCGTGTCTCCGCGATCTCCAATCATTCAAACTGCATCGACGCTGACGAAGAGGAGGAGCTGCAGGCCTTCCCCGCAAAGTTCCGTCGCTGGCTCAAAGGTTCGCGAATCGAGCCGACGGTGGTCTTCAAGGAACTGACCAATCTGACTGTCAGTGAAGCCAACGGCCTTCTTGATGATACCGAGACGTTTCTGGATCAGAAGCTTCGCCGCATCCACAGCTCCACGTATTTCTTTATCGATAAGGTCGATCAGGCGGTGCGGCAGTTGAGCCGCGATGCGTGGATCACGATTCAGGCGGGACTGATCGAAGCGGCCTGGGAAATCATGAGCGCCAACAGTCATATTCGAGTGTACGCGTCGATTCGACAGGAGGCTTTTGCCAACTATCAGTCCGATGTAAAAGCCAACCTGCTGGGAGCAACCACCATTCTGAGGTACTCCGATGACGAACTGGAAACGCTGATGGATCGGCTGACGAGTTGCTACGAGGCCAGCAGCGGATTCAAAGACTTTCTGGGAATGAATGTGCTGCAGCATGATCGTCGCTCAGCCCCGGAGGACAGCTTTCATTTTCTGCGACGTCATTCCTTCGGGCGTCCACGCGATCTGGTTGTGATTGCATCTGAGCTGTCTGCTCAGCGATCGTCGCTTTCAGAGCCGCGATACAGTGAGATCGTTCGAGCCACCAGTTCGACTCACCTGGTCGCCAATGTATTTGAAGAGATGCGAGTGTTCCTCGATTGCCTTGGCGACATGGACAACCGCTTGCGGTTTCTGTCGGCCTTGCCTGCCAACATTCTGAGTCGAGAGGACGCCGTTACCGTCTGTGCAACATTCAACGGCATTAGTCGTGAGATGATTCGTGATTTTGGTGAAGATGCGACCGAGATCTTTCATCCGTTTCAGGATCTTTACCTCGCCGGTCTTCTGGGAGTCGTGGCTGTTCAGCAGGATTCGGAAGCTTTGGTTCAGAAGTTTCGCGGGCCTGATGATCTGATGAATAGTCCTGGCAGCGATCTGCCGACTTCCGCGTGGTATTTCCTGCACCCGGCTCTGTCGAGTTTTGTGAGGGACCTGCAGAAGAGTTCAAAGTTTCAGCATTTTCAACATGTCATGGTTGGCGATCAACTCCCGTGGCTTCCGTGGGATCCTGTTTGCTGCCAGATGGAGAAGCATGCGAAGTCGATCGTCGCTCAGGACCTGCGGCATTTCGTGGACGTGGTGATTCGTCAGTCTCGGGAAGTCCTTCGCAGTCATACTCCCAGAAATCTGCCGCTGGTGTGGCAATCCATTCCCAATTGGGCCGAGTCAAAGCGTCGTCTTCTGGAGTCAGGGCACGATGAACTTCTGCTCTGGCTGGAAGAGCTGATGGAATTTGCGGTTTGATTTGCTTTCCCTTCCTGATGCCCACCTCGTCTTATCAAGCTCTGTGCGCAGATCAGGATTGCAGGCTTGCCGAGAGAACAGGCCGAACGAAGTTTACGGCTGTTTCGAGGCAGCAGGTCGCCTTTCGAGCCCCCGATTTCACGAGACTGTTGAATTAATGGGCTTTCGCAACTCAAGTTGTGAGTGAGGGAGAAGATCTGCCGCCGTTCTCGAAAAACAATCCCTCGCTGACGCGTTTTGAAGTTGCGCAATTTAGTCCCTTCTCCCCCTCGGGGGAGAAGGTGGCCGCCAGGCCGGATGGGCTTACGGAAAGATGATGTTCGAGAAAAAGCCCCCTCACCCTGCCCTCTCCCCCAATTCATTTGCGACCAAATGCTACCTTTTAACGACGAACCATATTCGCAAATGAATTGGGGGAGAGGGGACATCATGAACAAAACGCGCAACTTCAAAACTGACGCGTCAGGTTGTGATGAGTCCCTTTGTTTTCGCCCCGTTGATTTTCGGAAATCTTGTACATCGCAGCTTCAGAACTCATGCGTCGAGTTGTGATTAAATCAACAGCCTGTTCACGGCGACGGAGTTCCTGGTCAGCGAAAGTTTCAAACACTAAACTCATGACAGAGTTTGTTCTTTTGTTGATTGGATTCACTCACAAACGCAGAATGTTTTGTCTCCAGGGCAGGACCTTTGGAAATCAGCGACATGGCCCGAGGTTATATCGTCAGTTGTTCGACGGTCATCGGGCTGTTGTTGTAAATGCGGACTGCAGGCGTCGGGGCGACATTCAGAATTTTCAGGCACTCTTATGGCGAGTTTTTCAATATCCTCATCAACGCTGCGGTCGTCGCATTGTCCTCAGCGCGTATCACGCAGGTATCTGTTGCGCGGTGCGGGAGTTGTCTGCGCGTTGCCTTTGCTGGAATGTATGAGTGGTGGGTTGGCTGATGAGCGTGAGTCCCGCGTTCCTCGCCGCATGCTGTTGATTTCGAACAATCTTGGCGTTCTGCCGAAGCCATTTTTTCCGGAGACAACGGGACGCGATTATTCGCTGTCGCCCTATTTGTCGTTGCTGG
>JBIIIF010000402.1:0-4652 GCA_044235005.1 Planctomycetaceae bacterium
ACCGGCAGCTGATACTTCGCCCCAGATCAATGATGCAGCCATGATTCTCGGCTATTTACGCGAACACACGAATCAGCACTCGGTCTTCGAACCTTCATGGCAACGCGTAACCCGACTGCAGGAAATCAGCAACGGACAGCAGTCAGGGGCACCAGCAGTGCCGGGATATCGACTTCTGTGCATCAGCATGGATGAGGGGCTGAGGGCATCGCCGAGCAGAGCTGTGGGGGAAAAAACGAAGATTCTTATGAAGTTTTCCGCGAATGTGTGTCCGGCGACAGCCCTGCCGCGCGATTATGTCTAATGACACTGTGATCAATTTTGTAGAGCAGACATCTATTCCGACGCCGTTAACGTCTTTACAGGCGTTTCGCAGCTTTTCATCCAGAGGAAGGCGAAGCGAACGCATTGATTGGAGGCCGCATCGAGACCAGATCTGCAAGCAATCAGTAGTATGAATCCCCTGCAGCGGTCAAATCGTGGCGGTCACATCGTGGCGGTCACATCCTGTCGGTCGGCTGAGGTTCTGATGAATCCATTCACGGTGCCAGCCGCCGTGCTCCGCATTGAAGCAGCCCTGTCGCTCTGATTGAAGTTGGAGTTTGAAATGTTCAGCTCTTCGGAATTCTTCAACTGTCCACCGACTTGATTCTTTCGGATGATTCCTGTGGATCCGCTACGTTCTGATGCTGCACTTGCGGAGCTCATCGAAGACGCATGGAAAGCGGGTCGGACTCCCGATTTGCGGACTCTGCTCGACAGCGTCGCTGAAAACGACCCCGAGCGTGTCATTCCGGATCTCATCATGATCGATATGGAATGGCGGTGGAAAAGTGGCAATCCGCAGCTTTATCGTGACCTCCGGGACTACGAGGCAATCCTGAACGCACCGTTGTCAACGACTGATCGGGCCATGGTGCTTTGCCGAGAATTTGGTATCCGGAACCGATGGGGCGATTGCCTGTCTCGAAAGCAGCTTTGCGAGCGGCATCCGGAGCTGGCGGATCTCTTTCTCAGGAATGTGAACAAAGAAATACGCGACATTGCGGATTGGCCGAAGGTCAGTCTGCTGCGACACGGCATGCCTATTGCTTCGACAAATCTGGATCGCCCAGTCACTGCCGGACGTCAGTCTTCCTCAATCCAGGTTCCATGGAGCATCCTCACGTCCGATTTTCATCATCATCTCGTACTCTGCGACATGGATAACCCTCAGCTCAGTCGGGAGCAACTGGAACTCACGTTGCTTCCCGAGCAAATCATCTCAATCCGAAACACGAGTGCATCGCGAGCCATTTCCGTCCGCAGCAGCAGAACCGCGATCGACGCGGGACAAACATATCTGTGCGGACTGGAGAAGCCAATTTTGATTCATCTGATCGGTCACCATGACATTTTCGTCACCCGCTCCGACGAGCCTGAGCTACCCCGGATTTTTGGCCAGCTGGGATGCGGGTCATGATCAGGCAGACAGTACTGAGCCGCGGTGTTGCGGGAGGGAAGGCGCGGGCGGGCTCGATTCAGCGCAGGGACCAGCGAATTTCAGGAGGCACGATCGCGGGGAGAACGGTGCAGTCGTTCGTCGCTGTTATCCTGTTGAGAATGCTGCTCCGTACGATCGGGGTTGCCTGAAGTCAAAACTCCATTAGCCCCAGAAACTCGTCATGCGGGCGGTGGAAGCTGTTCGGATGGCCATCCTCCGCGGGACTGTCTGAATTCGCATCATCCGCAACGCAGCTATTGTTCAGACTGGGGATCGTGAATAATCAGTAAGTTGTCTCGGTGTTCCACGGTCCGCCAATTGCAAAAGGGTCTGCGTCTCCTCAGAATAAAGCCCCACCAAATTGACTCGCCGAAGGGCCGGCAGGGTCATACGGCCGCCTGCGGAGCACCGTTTGAGATGTCGCTAGCCGATCGATTGCAGCAGCTATGGTCGTCCGCCACAGCTGACTCGCCGCCGGAATTGACTCAGATCCTCGATGGCCACTTTCAAGGGGATTGCGTCGAGGTCCTCGATGCGATTCGTTGGGACCAACAGCAACGATGGAAGACCTCGCAACCGATTCGGGCAGAAGAGTATCTGACTCAGCTGACTGGTCTGCCCGCAGGCATTGACTGGATGTTTGAACTGGTTGTCGGCGAATATGAAGCGCGCCGAGACACTCGTCAGCCTCTGTGTGAAGAGGAAATCGACTCCCGGTTTCCGCAGTTGCGCGAAATGCTGCGAGACAGGCTGATTCGGCAGCAAGATGAGGCGCTGACACAATCGTCGGATGCTCCGCCGAAGACCGAGATCCGTAAGCCTTCTCAACTGACCACGAATTTTGTTCTCGGAAGTGGAATTGCTGTCGGCGAAATGGGCCGGTATCGACTGGATCGCGTGCTGGGCGAGGGATCTCATGGACGTGTGTATTTGGGATACGACGAGCAGCTACGCCGTCAGGTGGCCATCAAATTTTCGAATCGCGAACGATTCGCAAAGGCCAGCGATGCCGAGGACTATCTGGCGGAAGCGCAAACGGTTGCGGCTCTGGAGCATCCTTCCATTGTGCCCATCTACACGGCTGAACGAGCAGAAGACGGATCGATCTTCATTGTTTCGCGGTATCTGGATGGCGGAACACTGAAGGATCAGATGAGTGGGAATCCGTGGGAACCCCGGAAAGCGACGAAGCTGCTGATCCCGGTAGCAAAGGGTCTGCATTTCGCACATCAGAAGCGTCTGATTCATCGGGACGTGAAGCCTGATAATATCGTGCTGGAGGCACAGACGGGCACCCCGTTCATCGCAGACTTTGGCTTGGCAATCCGGGAGGATGAGTATCTGCAGCAGGTGGTTGTCGCCGGCACGCCAGCATACATGTCTCCGGAACAGGCCCGCGGGGAAGGCCATCGACTGGATGGTCGCAGTGACGTGTTCTCTCTGGGTGTGATTCTGTATGAACTTTTGACTGGCGAACGACCATTCCGCGGCAGCTGCGTTCAGGACACCATTCGTGAGGTCATATCGTCCGAGCCGAAACCTCCGCGACAAGTGCAGGAGTTCATTCCACTGGAACTGGAACGCATCTGTCTGAAGGCGTTATCGAAGAGAGCTTCAGATCGTTACGCCACCGCGGCGGCGTTTGCGGAGGACCTCGAGGAATGGCTGAAATCGACGGCTGTGGCGCCGATCTCCTCGAAAGCTCCGGTACCAGTGGTTCCGAAGGGTCTGCGGTCATTTGATGTCGAGGACGCGGATTTCTTTCTGGATTTGTTGCCGGGGCTCCGCAATCGGGATGGACTTCCGGAGAGCATTGCATTCTGGAAACGGCGGATTGAAGAGACCGACCCCGGCAAGACTTTTAACGTGGGATTGATTTACGGTCCGAGTGGCTGCGGGAAATCGTCGCTCGTCAAAGCCGGTTTGTTGCCACAACTTTCGAGCGATCTGATTGCTGTCTATATCGAGGCGACTCCGGACGATACGGAAAGACGAATACTGTGCGGACTTCGCAAACGCCTGCCGGAAACGTTTCGGGAGGGCGAGGCTCCCGCCGAGCCGCCTTTCAGCGGCACACAAATCAGCTTGGCAGGAGCCTCGCCCTCCCGAATTTTGAACGTCTTGTCGCTCACAGAAACCCTCCTTCACCTCCGCCGGAACAGCCAGCAAAAAATCGTCATCATCATCGATCAGTTCGAGCAATGGCTTCACGGGCATCGATCAGAAGCCGATGCAGAACTGATTCAAGCCCTGCGACAGTGTGATGGTGGCCGTCTGCAGGCCGTGCTGATGATTCGCGATGACTTTGCGATGGCAGCGTCGCGTTTGATGCGTGCCCTCGACACGCGCATTATTGAAGGTCACAACTTCGCAACGGTCGATCTCTTCGATGAAGATCATTCCCGCAAGGTCCTGACGAAATTCGGGCAGGCCTTTGGCAAGCTGCCGCCGCAGATAGACAAACTGAATCACGACCAGACGGACTTCATTTCATCGGTCACATCAGGTCTGGCTGAGGACGGCTACGTCGTGTCGGTGCGGCTCGCGCTGTTTGCGGAAATGATCAAAGGTAAGTCGTGGATACCGGCCACGCTTCATGAGGTCGGTGGCACAGCAGGCATCGGCGTGAACTTTCTTGAGGAAACATTTCACGGTCGGAATACCAATCCGGATTACCGTCTGCATGCCGCTGCGGCTCGCGCCGTACTGAAATCGCTTCTCCCCGAGCCTGGCACCGACATCAAGGGCCACATGCGCTCACAGCAGGAGCTGATGGAGGCGTCTGGTTACGAGGATCGTCCGAGCGACTTCACAGATCTCCTGCAGATCCTCGACAGCGAACTCCGCCTGATCACGCCCACCGACCCCGAAGGCACCCCCATCGGCGAGCCGGACGCGTCAGCTTCCGCGTCTCACACTTCCGAGCGTGATACTTCCGATTCAGTCGAAAACAACCCGCCAGCTCACGCAGGCGGCTCGCCGAGATATTATCAACTCACTCATGACTATCTCGTCCCGTCTCTTCGCGACTGGCTCACTCTCAAGCAACGCGAGACCCCCCGCGGTCGCGCCCAGCTGAAGCTTGAGGAAAGAGCGGCAAGCTGGAACTCAAAACGCGAAAACAAGCAACTGCCCACTGTGGTTGAATGGTTCACTATCCGAACCCTGA
>JBIIIF010000403.1:0-4624 GCA_044235005.1 Planctomycetaceae bacterium
AAACTCCTTGAAGCCGGTCGGCTTACCCATGACTCATTACTTTCGGTGCAATATCGTTCTTCAGGAATCCGGACCCGATCACAGCCTGCACGGCAGACAGCGGGATGCGCGTACATCGAACCGGGACGTTGGAAGTGACATAATAAAACTCAGACACGGCTGCATTCGAGCGAATGACGGTCGGACGTCTGAATTCCCGCGAATTTCAGAGAATAGACAGCGTATCCTGCCAAAAAATACCGTCTGCCCGGGGCCTAAACCCGCGTCGGTCCGCGGAATCAGCCGCTCAGAGGACGACGCTATTCAATCAGTGGCCGTTTTCGGGTTGCCAATGAACTGGAAATACAACTGGTGAGACGCGAGGAAATCAGAGCAACCGGGGCTTATGGCCGGCTACCGCCTTTGCCAGCATCTTCCAGATGGATCCGAATTCCGCCGTTCTTCTTCGATATGACACGAGAACGAACTCAGAAAAAATCCTTCGTCTCGAATCAGAACAGCTCAAAGAAGTTCGTCAAACTGCCGGACAACTTCACGATAAACCGAGCGGCATCCGCTCCGTTAACGGCCCGGTGGTCATACGACAGTGACAGTGGCAACATCAGGCGTTCTGCCACCTGACCTTCTTCCAACACCAGTTGATTGATCCCGCGCGACATCCCAAGGATCGCCACTTCCGGGTAGTTCACAATCGGAGTAAACGCGGTGCCACCGATGCCGCCAAGGTTGGTGATCGTGAACGAGCCGCCCTGCATTTCTTCCGTCTTGAGCTTCCGGTCGCGGGCTCGACCAGCGATGTCCGTCAATTCCGCCGCCACTTGCAGGACGTTCTTCTGATCGCAATTTCGAATCACCGGAACGACGAGTCCGTTCGGCGTGTCGACCGCAACGCCGATGTGATAGTACTGCTTCAGAACCAGTTCGCCAGTGACCATGTCGACGCTGGAGTTGAAGTTCGGGTATGCTTTCAACGCCCCGACGACAGCTTTGATCATGATGGCTGTCATCGTGATCTTGGGTGAGTTCGGATTCGCCTTCACGTAACGCTTGCGAGCCGACTCAAGTTCGGTGATATCGGCAAGGTCGTGCTGAGTCACATGCGGAATCGTAACCCAGGCATTGCTCAGGTTGGCTGCCGAGACGCGAAAGATCTTGCTCATCGCGACTTTTTCAACCGGACCGAACTTGCTGAAGTCCGGAAGCGGTTGAGCCTGCACGACTCCAAATCCAGGAACCCCTGCCGCCGATGTCGCTGCCGGCTGAGCCATTCGCTCCCGCACAAAGGCTTCGACGTCTTCGATGGTGACTCGCCCACCCGCCGCCGAGCCCTTGACGAGCTTCAGATTGACGCCCAGCTTGCGAGCCAGTCGTCGAGTTGCGGGGCCTGCCGCTGCCGGCGGTCCATCGGACTTTGATCCGGTCACGGTTGCTGTTGTAGCGGAAGTTGCTGCCACTTTCGCTGCCGGAGCTGCCGCCTGCGTCGGAGCAGCCGGTGCCACAGCCGTCGGCGCTGCAGGTACCGGGGCCGAGGACTTTGCCGCCGGGGCACTTGCACTGGACGTTGCATTGATCGTCAGCAGCAATTCACCAATTGGGATACTGACGCCCGGCTTCACATGCACCGCTGTAATTGTCCCGGCGTGCGGACACGTGATCTCTGCCACAGCTTTGTCAGTTTCGACTTCGCAAACCACAGCGCCGCTGGTGATCGTATCACCAACCTTTACCGCAACAGAAGCGACGTCGACCTTAGTCACCCCTTCAGAGACTTCCGGCAACCGGAAATCTACAGGACCAGATGCCATTGCCGCACTGGCCGGCGGCGCGCTGGCTGCCGGAGCCGGAGTTACAGCAGCGGTTGCTGGTGCCGGAGCCGCCGGTGATGGCGTTGATGCAGGAGCCGCTGGAGTGGAAGCTCCGCTGGCTTCCATGAGCAGAATAGGCTGACCCACACTGATCTTGTCGCCGGACTTGATCAGGATTTTTGTGATTGTGCCAGCATGCGGACACGCGATCTCCGCAACCGCCTTGTCCGTTTCGACTTCGCAAATAATTGCGCCGGACGCGATGACCTCCCCTTCTTTGACTCGCACTTCTGCGACATCAACCGAGGTGACTCCTTCAGACACTTCCGGCAGTTTGAATTCGAAAGACATAGGCGTTTGTAGTTTTCAGTGTTCAGTTTTCAGTGTTCAATAGGGCAAAAGTGAAGTGTTCAGTTTTCGTTGTTCAGCATCGCTTCAGATTGGGCCAACCGCGATTTACTGAACACTGCCAACTGAACACTGAACACTCGCGTTACGCATTCAACGGATTGATCTTCTCCGCGTCAATCTCCAGTTGCTTCAGCACGTCAGGCAACTTCGATGCATCGAACGCGCCCATGCGAGCAAGGCCTCGCAGAGTTGCGTAGGTTGTGCATTCCGCATCGATCTGGAAGTGACGACGAAGTTCGGGACGAGTTTCGCTGCGCCCGAAGCCGTCGGTGCCCAGAACGATGTATTCGCCCGGAATCCACTCACGGATCTGATCAGCCACCAGACGCACGTTATCGCTTGTTGAGATAAACGGCCCCGTGACTCCATCCAGAACTTGTTCCAGATAGCTGTGTTTCGCAGGCTGACCCGGATGCAGATCGTTCCAGTGCTGGCAATCCATCGCGTCGCGACGCAACTCGTTGTAGCTCGTCACGCTCCACACGTCGCAACCGATATTGTACTTATCCTTCAGAATCTGCTGAGCCCTGATGGCTTCTCGCAGAATCGTGCCGCTGCCAAACAACTGCGGACGATGACGCTGTCCTTCGCCGCTGTCAGTTGAGCCGTGTCGGTACATGCCTCGAATGATCCCGTCGATCACATCGCCACGATCCGGCATCGCGGGCTGGATGTAGTCTTCGTTGTAGACGGACAGGTAGTAGAAGATCTCTTCACCGTCCGCATACATCCGCTGGAGTCCATGCTGCACAATCACTGCCAGCTCAAAGCCGAACGCAGGATCGTACGATCGGATCGTTGGAACGGTTGAAGCCATCAACTGGCTGTGACCGTCTTCATGCTGCAGACCTTCTCCATTCAGCGTCGTTCGGCCGGAGGTTCCTCCGCAAAGGAAACCCTTGCAGCGAGTATCCGCTGCGCACCAGATCAAATCGCCAACTCGCTGGAAGCCGAACATCGAATAGTAGACGTAAAACGGAATCATGTTCATCCCGAGATTCGCATACGCAGAACCCGCAGCGATGAAGGAACTCATCGCACCAGCTTCATTGATGCCTTCTTCGAGAAGCTGCCCGTTCTTGGCTTCACGGTAGTAGATGGCGTTCTTCGCATCCACTGGCTCGTAGAGCTGACCCTTGCTCGAATAAATCCCGCACTGGGAGAACAAGTCTTCCATCCCGAAGGTTCGGGCTTCGTCCGGAATGATCGGAACGATGCGTTTGCCCACGCCCTTGTGCTTGATCAAACCGCGAAGAATCTGGCCGAGTGCACCGGTCGTTGAACCCGGAGCATCACTGCCCGGCAACAGACCTTTTGCCTGAAACGCTTTATCAGTCAGGGCTGGCACTTCAACAGGATCCGGCACCACTGTTCGTGACGGCACGAAACCACCGAGAGCCGCTCGCTTCTGGCGAAGATACGCCATTTCCGGGCTGTCTTCAGCAGGCTTGTAGTACGGAAGCTTTTCCAGTTCGGCATCGCTGATCGGCAGATTGAAGCGAGTTCGGAAGGCTCGAAGCGGAGCCATCTCGACGTTCTTGGAGTTGTGAGCTTTGTTCTGCCCTTCGCCCGCATCGCCAAGACCATAACCCTTGACCGTCTTCGCAAGAATAACAGTCGGGGCCCCCTTGTGATTCACGGCAGCGTGATACGCGGCGTAAACCTTCTCCGGATCGTGACCACCACGACGAATGTTCTGCATCACGTCGTCCGAAAGATGCTCAACCATCTTCAGCACTTCCGGATCCGCTCCGAAGAAGTGCTGGCGGATGTAGGCACCATCAGAGACCGTGTACTTCTGGTACTGGCCGTCAACAACTTCGCCCATGCGCTTGACCAGCTTGCCGTTCTCGTCCTTGTCGAGCAACGCATCCCAGTCGGTCCCCCAAACGACTTTAATCACATTCCAACCTGCGCCACGGAAGGCGGCTTCCAGTTCCTGAATAATCTTGCCGTTGCCCCGAACCGGCCCGTCAAGTCGCTGCAGGTTGCAGTTAATGACCCAGGTCAGGTTGTCCAGGTTTTCGCGAGATGCCAAAGTCAGAGCGCCGAGTGATTCCGGCTCGTCACATTCGCCGTCGCCAAGATAAGCCCAAACTCGGGACTTCGATGTGTCAACCAGTCCGCGGTGTTCCATGTATCGCAGAAAGCGAGCATGATAGATCGAGCAGATCGGTCCGAGACCCATCGACACCGTTGGAAACTGCCAAAACGTCGGCATCAACCATGGATGCGGATAGCTGGACAGACCAGTCCCAGCCGGAAGTTCACGGCGGAAGTTGTCGAGATGGTCTTCCGTCAAACGCCCCTCAAGGAACGCGCGGGCATACATCCCTGGTGACGCGTGGCCCTGAAAATAAACCATGTCGCCGGTGTGATCAGCAGTGCGAGCGTGGAAGAAATGGTTC
>JBIIIF010000165.1:0-15968 GCA_044235005.1 Planctomycetaceae bacterium
CGCTCAAAAACGTGAGGTTGTCGACGTGGTCCTGGACATCGAGCGTCACGGCGGCGCGTCAGTCATCAACTTCGGCATGCATGAGGATGATCTGCAAATGGCGATGCCTCTGCCATGGGTCGCCACGGCCAGTGATGGCGGCGCCAAGGTACCGACTTCCAGCCAGCCACATCCACGATCGTTCGGTACTTTCCCGCGCAAGATCGGCAGATATGCAATTGAGCAAGGCGTCCTTTCTCTGGCGGCCGCGATTCGAAGTGCGACCGGCTTGCCCGCCGAGATCATGGGCTTGAAAGATCGAGGACTCCTAAAGAAAGATCTCGTCGCCGATATTTCGATCTTCGATCCGGCAACGTTTCGCGACCGAGCCACTTTTGACCAGCCCTATCTGACGCCATCAGGAGTCCGCTACGTGCTGGTGGCCGGAAAGTTTGCCGTGTACGACGGGCAGGCGACAGGAGTGCTCAACGGGAAATCAATCCGCAAGACGGCAAAGTAAAGGCACCATCCGTTTACCGCCCAGCCGGAGGCGCCGGCCATCACAAAGCCGGCGCCTTTGGCTGGGCGGTAAACAGTAGCTCGCAACACGCCCCTGCGTGACACTCTGTCTTCCGTTAAGTCTTCGTAGCCTTGGCTTCAGCCAACGAGCCCACCAGCGATAGCCGCCCGCAATGCGGACTGAAGTTCGCACTACGAAGAAGACCTGCGAAAAAGATCTTTCAGGAAACTGCGAACCATTTCGCGCAGAGCAGCGTCTTACCCGCGTTACACATTTGCTCCTGTCGCTGCAGGACAACTTTCAAAGGGATGTTGGTGCTTACATGTTGACTTCACGATCGAGTTTCAAAGGACAAGGGGCTGAACAGAAACAGAATGGCGTCGCTGCCGCCTATTCTTTTTCCAACCAGCAACTGCGCCTGTGACTCTCGGTCGTGTTCGGAATCCCTTTCGAAGCCCGGTGTCACAATCACCGGGCTTTTTTCGTGCCCGGAGTGCTTCACTGAAGCTAAACGCGGGGCAGTAGCTTAGACGGCAAAGCATCTGGCTGAAGACCAGAGGAGATGGATTCGAGCACCATCTGCCCCACTGCTATTCGGCTTGTGCCATTCAGTTCTCATCGGCGCGTTCGACTTCTGGTGAGGTTACCAGACTTTCACTCTGGTCAGGTTGGGTTCGAATCCCACACGCGTCACTTGTGCCCCATCACAGCTCGGTGGTGTATCGGCAGCATGTCGCTCTGATAAGGCGGCGGTGATGGTTCAATTCCGTCCCGAGCTATTTCCATCTATCCCGTTCAACATTATTAACTCACAGGTGATCTCATGTTCGCAATTCGTCCACGATTGAAACGGGCTCCACAACTCATTCGGGGTTGTGGTGTAACGGCAGCACGTCCGCCTTTTAATCGGAATGGAGACAGTTCGAATCTGTCCGGCCCCAATTGTTCGTTATTCGCTCACCGTCGTCAGTCATCACAACCCGACGCGTTCGTGAGTCATGAAAACTGGTCCAGTGATTTTCGTTGGACAACATTGCGGTGTGGCCTAACTGGTAAGGCACCTCCCTGTTAAGGAGTTGTATGCAGGTTCGAATCCTGCCTCCGCAGTTATTCATTCTTTACGCGGCCATAATGAGCACCACGTGAAGAATCTTTCGGAAGGGCAAGTCAATTGGCGATGACAACCGTCTTGAAAACGGATGAGCTGCAAGGCCTTGAGGGTTCAACTCCCTCTCCTTCCGCTGATTTCTAATCAATGAGCTGCTGAGTGATCCTTTGATTGTTGATGAGAAAAAAATGTGTCTCTGGCCGAGAGGCAAAGGCATCGGGCTTCCACCCCGAACAGGCGGGTTCAATCCCCGCGAGACACTTTGTGCTGAAATCGCCCTGATTCCAGCCATTTTCTGCGGGGTAGTTTCTGTTGGTAGAAATTCGTGACTTTGAACCACGAGTCCGCAGGTTCGAATCCTGCCCCTGCAACTGACAGATTTGAAATTTCAAATCTCAGATTTCAAATCAGAAATCTGCGCAACTCGGGCTGCTGGTCCAATGGGAAGATATCCGGTTTGCACCCGGAAGATCGCGGTTCAAATCCGCGGCAGTCCACTTACCCCACAATTCACAACAAAAACTTTTCGCGTTGGCCGGGCATTAGTGAGCCCAGTTGCCTGTAAAGCAACCGCCCGACGGCTGTGCAGGTTCAATTCCTGTCCAACGCATTGACACCAGCATTGATCCTTCGATCTTTGCAAATTCGGAAGGCAGCCAGATACGGTTGGCCGGGCCGCATTGCTAATGCGTGCCTCTACAAAGAGATAAGGGTTCGAATCCCTTGCCTTCCGCTTGTTTCATTTCATTCGTGAACAGTAATCGCCATCGAGAACACAATCACCATCTGCTTACCCAATTCCAGGTTTTCCATCGCCAATTTGATGTGACCTCTGTCGCAGGTTATGCTTCCGCTATCGGAACAGGCTTCCATCGACGGGGGCCTCACGGGAACGCGGGAACAAACCGCACATTGGCTGGAGCATGTGATGGCGATTGAATCGTCAGAATGTTTGACGCATTATGAAGGACACGGTGTACAGTTTGACTACCCGGGCTTCTGGGAACTCACGGAAGAAGTCGACGGCGAAGATGTCCTGTTGACTGTGTCCGCAGATGGCTCCTGCTTCTGGGCCCTCCGAATCCTCCGCGAATGCCCCCGAGCCGAGGAAGTTGTAACCTCCTGCGTCGAAGCCTTCGAGGAAGAATATGACGACACGGAAGTTCAGATCAGCAAAGGCACCCTTGCGATGATGCCGGCCGTCTGTCGAGAACTCCAGTTTTCCTGCTTCGAACTCCTGAACTGCGTGTCTCTTAGCAGTGTCCGAGCATCCGACATGAGTCTGCTGGCCTGGTGGCAGGGAACGGACCACGAATTATCAGATGTTCGCTCCGTGTTTGAACAGATCTCACAATCTGTCAGAATCCTGTCTTTGCACGGCTAATCTGTGGGCTGCAGGCATTGAGGCCGCGCACGAAACAACATGACCGGAACTATTCCGGTTCGTATCTTCAGGACACTGCATTTTCATGAAGTCACCGACCTCACTGCCGACCTCCGCCGAATTTCAGAAGCTGGCCAGCCACGCGCGGTTCGTTCCGGTTTACCGACAACTGACCGCTGATACGCTGACGCCCGTGACAGCCTACCAGCGAATCGCAACGGGGCCATGGTCGTTTTTGTTTGAGAGCGTCGTTGGGGGTGAGCGAGTTGGTCGCTACAGCTTCGCGGGCAGTGATCCTTTTTTGATTCTCTCCGCGACCGGCAAGCAGATTACGATCGATCATATCGGCGTGGAAAAACGTGAATTCTCCTGCGACGATCCTCTGAAGGTGCTCGATGCCGAAGTTGCCAAGTATAACGCCGCCACGTTGCCCGCGTTGCCTCGTTTCTGTGGCGGAGCTGTTGGCTTTGCGGGCTATGACGTCATCCGCTACACAGAAAATCTGCCGAACGTCCCGACCGATGATCGCCATCTCCCGGACATGACGTTTGCGTTCTACAGTTCGATGGTTGTGTTCGATCACATCCGCAAAGTTGTGCTGGTCGTCGTGCTGGCAGATACCGCGAGTTGCAAGGTCGACGAATCCCGCGCGAAGGCGGAAGAGCGACTCGATGTGATCTGTCGGCAACTCTCCGTCGGTGCTGGCGACGTTCAGTTGACAGATATCGATTTGACGGTCGAACCGGCTCCGGAAGTTCGCTCCAATTTCACTCAGCCTCAGTTCCACGAAGCCATCGCAAAGTGCAAAGAGTTCATCAAAGCGGGCGACATTTTTCAGGTCGTGATCAGTCAACGGTTTGAGTATGCCAGCAAAGCACATCCGCTGGATGTTTACCGTTCGCTGCGGATGGTGAACCCAAGCCCGTTTATGTTTCTGCTGCGAACTCCGGAAGTTGATCTCGTTGGAAGCTCGCCAGAAATTATGGTGCGAGTCGAAGACGGTGAAACCACGATTCGCCCCCTGGCAGGAACTCGTCCGCGTGGCAAGACGCCTCAGGAAGATCGTGATCTCGCCGAAGAGCTGCTGGCAGATCCAAAAGAACGGGCTGAGCATGTTATGCTGATCGACCTCGCTCGCAACGACGTGGGACGAGTCGCAGAATACGGCTCCGTGAAACTCACTGATGCAATGGTCGTGGAACGCTACTCCCACGTAATGCACATCACATCAAACGTCTCGGGCCAGCTTCGCAAAGGTTTGTCGGCCATTGAAGCGTTGCGAGCAGGTCTTCCGGCCGGCACAGTTTCCGGCGCGCCAAAAGTGCGAGCGATGGAGATCATTGACGCGGTCGAACCTCAGAAGCGAGGTCCTTACGGTGGAGCGGTCGGCTATATCGATTTCACCGGCAATATGGATACCTGCATTGCCCTGCGAACGCTCGTGATGAAAGACGGCATGATCTACATCCAGGCCGGGGCGGGAATTGTCGCCGACAGTGTTCCGGAGATGGAATACAAAGAAACCCAGAACAAAGCACGAGCCATGCTGAAGGCTATTCACATCGCTGAGACACAACTCATGTAGCCTGGTGGCCGTTCTGCTCTTTTGGATAGTCGAATGGCCACTTTTTTGGAGAGGCTCATGCACCGCCGCCTGCTGATGAATATCTCTGCTGTGCTCATAGCCTCGACGATGCTGCAATTTGCTGATCTGCTGTCGGCGGAACCTCCGGACTTCGAAAACGACATTGCCCCTCTGCTGATCCGAAGATGCGTGGAATGTCATCAGTCGGCGAATCCATCGGGCGGGCTCAGCTTGCAATCGGCTGAAGATCTTGCCAAAGGTGGTGACTCCGGACCTGTGTTTGTAGCGAAGTCAGTGAAAGAAAGCCGGCTGATCGAACGAGTCGTCGCAGGAGAGATGCCTCCGTTGAAACATGGCGAAAGCCAGAAGCTGCCGGAGTCAGAAATTGAGATCCTGCGACGCTGGGTTGAAGAGGGCGCACATTTTCCGGCCGATCGCCAACTTGACCTTTATGAACAGACGACCGACGTTCGAGGTGGCCGCGACTGGTGGTCGTTTCAACCTCTGAAAGAAGTCGCGCCGCCGGTCGTGGAAGGTCTGCCAAACAATGCTCATCCGATCGACCGATTTATTGCCGTCGAATTTCAAAAGCAGGGACTCACCGCCGCGCCGCAAGCGGATGCTCGCACATTGATTCAGCGGCTTTACTGGGACGTGACCGGTCTGCCGCCGTCCGCGAAAGAGATCCAGAGTTTCACAACCGCGCCGCAGAACGAGGAAACCACGACAATGCTGATAGACCAGCTTCTGGCCAGTCCGCATTTCGGGGAACGCTGGGCTCGTCATTGGCTGGATGTTGTTCGGTTCGCGGAGACATGCGGATACGAACGCGATCAGGTCAAACCGTTCGCGTGGAAGTATCGCGACTGGGTGGTCAACGCCTTCAACAGCGACATGCCCTACGATCTGTTTGTACGCGAGCAATTAGCGGGTGATGAAATTCCCGATCGCACGGAACAGTCGGCCATCGCAACCGGCTTCTTGTGTCTGGGCACGTGGAACGATGAACCCAACGATGCAGAGGATTACAAATACGAGCGACTTGAAGATCTGGTTCATACGACATCGTCAGCGTTCCTCGGCATGACGACCAAATGTGCGCGCTGCCACGATCATAAGTTCGATCCGATTCCTCAAACCGACTATTATCGAATGGCCGCAGCTTTCTGGCCTGGCCCGATCCAGCCGCGCGGAAGAGAACTTCTGGGCGGAGTCTCTGCTGACGAACTTGGCTACAAGGAAGTGCTCGGCTGGACTGACGTATCCAAGAGCCCTGCTCCGTTGCACAAGCTGAAAAACGGCGAACGCAACCAGCCTCTGGAACCTGTCTCAGCCGGATCGCTGACTTTTGTTCCCGATCAATTCCGTGAATTCGCCCTGGCCTCAGAATCTGTTCGTACCGCTGGTCTGCGTTTGCAGTTAGCGGAATGGATTGCCAGCGAAAAAAATCCGTTGACCGCGCGAGTCATCGTGAATCGTATTTGGCAGCATCACTTCGGCGAGGGTCTCGTTCGATCGTCGAACAACTTTGGCTACACTGGTGACAAGCCAACTCATCCCGAACTGCTGGACTGGTTGGCGTCCGAGTTAATCCGGAACCGCTGGAGTCTGAAGCATGTCCATCGACTGATTCTGACCTCGCGAACATGGCAGCAGGCTTCGCTTCATCCACGACAGGACGATTATTCCCAGAAGGACTCCGCCAACCGTTATCTGTGGCGAGCCAATCGACGACGCAAAGATGCAGAGTCTCTGCGAGATGCCTTCCTGGCGGCGACTCAGGAAATGCAACTCTCACTCGGCGGCCCCAGCTTCTACCCCACCATCAGCGCCGATGCGTTGGAAGGATTGTCGCGAAAGACATCCGCCTGGACGGCATCGCCCGAAGCCGATCAGTATCGCCGAAGTCTGTACATCTTTACTCAGCGCAGTCTGCTGCCTCCGATGATGACGACGTTTGATATGTGTGAATCCACCATGTCCTGCGGGCAGCGCGATGTAACGATCGTCGCTCCTCAGGCTTTGACGTTGATGAACAACGAATTCGTTCACAAGCGTGCCGCGGCCATTGCAAAATCCTGCGTCAGGAATGAGGAACCAATTTCGGAGAGCAACGTTCGACAAGTTTGGGAGAAGATTCTTGGTCGAGTGCCGACGGATCAGGAAAGGGATCTGGGGATGGCGCATATCGAGAATCAATTGCGGCGTTTTCGTGAATCGCCGAAAGCTTCAGTGGTAGCAGAGCAGTCAGCAAATCAGCAAAGCCTCGAGAAACTGCTGCAAACCACGACTCTCTACCTGAATGCCGAAGCGGGACTCCAGACCGACGATCATGGACACTTGAGGCGATGGCTTGACCAAAGCAACGCACAACATCACGCCTCACAGGAGGTCGTTGAATATCAACCGCTCCTCGTGAAGAGCGCGATCAATGGTCGACCCGCGATTCGATTCGACGGCACATCCGACTTTCTGCATGTCGCGGGGAAACTGATCGACGGCGATGAATCGACAGTCTTTGCCGTGGTCACGGATCACTCGGCGGACAGCCATCGCGAGATCATTTCGAACTGGAGCGGTCGCGATGGCAACTCGGGGACTTCGTACTTTGTCGGCATGACGAACAAGAACGCGATTCGACTGAGCGATGTCTTGTCCGGGGTTGGTGAAATCCTTGACCGTCAGAATCCGTTTCTCATCACCGCCACCAATGGCGAACATGGCGCGGCGGTTTATCAGCAGAAGCGAATTGTCATCGAACAGCCAAGTGCAATTCCCGCCCGGCGGCTGGACACGCCGTGGGTGATCGGCCAACAAGGCAATATCAACGGCGAGTATTGGAAAGGCGACATCGCTTGCGTGCTGGTGTTTAATGAACAATTGTCCCCTAAAAATTGCACGTTGATTCAGGACTATTTGATTGAGCGATATCAGTTGCCTTCATTGAGTGAACCCGTTGCTCCGTCCATGACACCCGAGCAGTTGGCCATTGCCTCTTTGAGTGTCGTGCTGTTCAACTCGAATGAGTTTGCCTACGTCGATTAGCTCGCCCAATCACTGCGCCACCGGGTTTACACTGAATTGTGTGGACTTAGGCGATTGATTGAGGTCCAGCGTTCTTCCGTCGAGCTTGTCTCGGCAGAGGACACAACTGGCAACTACGTTTTCAGACGAACTGCCAAGGCGCTCCGTTTCGGGCTGTGTTTAGCAGCGTAGCTGCGGCAGCATTTAGCCCCAGGCTTCAGCCTGGGGTCGGAGGCGAAAACACGATCCAACAGCCGTGAAACGGCGACAGCGATGGTTCCTTTAACCAGATCAACACATTGCTGTCGCCGTTTCACGGCTCAACGTTCATTTTCAAACGTCTTTCCCCAGGCTAAAGCCTGGGGCTACCTGCTGCCGCCTCTGCGAGGCGAAATCCGAACGAAAGTTGTCCCCCTGAATCTCATCGCAATACCAGATTCTTGATATCTCGGCACAAACCCCATTTCGGCAACTCGAGCTTAAGTTCACGCCACCGGGGTTACCCCGTTGTTGCAACGGCTTTTGCTCCACTCGACGGTGTTCGTTCGCTTTTCTGAATTCGCAAAGGCATAATCGTCCATCACAAGACTTCAAGTGGTTACTTCTTTGTCATTGAGCTCAGCCACTGTCAGCTTTTCGCCACGAACACCGCACCTGACCGACGCACTTTTCTCCCACTTCATCTAAGGAGCATCCGCATGTCTGCAGTCACGGAACCTCGTCAGTTTACGATCCCCAAAATTCGCCAGACAGGGATTTTGATCGGGGATGAGTTTCGTCCGTCGGTCAGTGGCAAGACATTTGCAACCATCAATCCGGCGACGGAAGAAGTCATCTGCGAAGTCGCTGAAGGTGATGCGGCCGACGTCGATCTCGCCGTGCATGCTGCGCGAGCTGCGTTCGAGACCGGTCCATGGTCTCGCATGGATGCTCGTGAGCGAGGTCGTCTCATGAACAAACTGGCTGACCTTGCGGAACGACATCTCGACGAACTTGCCGGACTTGAGTCGCTCGACAACGGCAAACCCATCAATGACGCGCGAGCCGCCGACCTGCCGTTAGCCATCGATTGCCTTCGCTACTATGCCGGCTGGGCCGACAAGATCAAAGGCGACACGGTGCCGATTCGCGGCGACTATTTCTGCTACACACGTCGCGAGCCGATCGGTGTTTGCGGACAGATTATCCCCTGGAACTTTCCGCTGCTGATGGTTGCATGGAAATGGGGTCCTGCTCTGGCAACCGGCAACACCATCGTGATGAAACCCGCTGAGCAAACTCCGTTGAGCTGCCTGCGTCTTGCGGAACTGGCTTTGGAAGCCGGCTTCCCGCCGGGAGTCATCAACGTTGTTCCTGGCTATGGCCCGACTGCTGGCGCTTCGATCGTGAAGCATCCACAGGTCGACAAGATCGCCTTCACCGGCGAAGGCACCACGGCCAAAATCATCATGCGCGAAGCCGCGGAGACTTTGAAGCGGCTGACGTTTGAGCTGGGTGGAAAGAGCCCGAACATCGTGTTCGCTGACGCCGATCTTGACGCCGCGATCGCAGGTGCTGAGTTTGGTTTGTTCTTCAATCAGGGACAGTGTTGCTGTGCGGGAAGTCGACTGTTTGTGGAAGAATCGGTTCACGACGAGTTTGTCGAGAAGCTTGTCAAACGCGCCAGCCAGCGAGTGCTCGGGAATCCCTTCGACATCGAAACTCAGCAGGGACCTCAGATTGACCAGGCTCAGTTCGACAAGATCATGGGCTACATTGATCGAGGTCAGTCACAGGGAGCAAACTGCCAGACCGGTGGTGCTCGCTACGGCAACCGAGGCTACTTTATTCAGCCGACGGTCTTTACCGATGTGCATGACCAGATGGATATTGCTCGCGAAGAAATCTTTGGACCTGTTCTGAGTATCCTGAAGTTCAAGGACATCGCTGAGGTCACTCGTCGCGCAAACAACACTTGTTACGGATTGGCAGCGGCGGTCTGGACTCGAGATGTCCAGAAGGCGCACCAGATGGCTCATAATCTGCGAGCCGGCACCGTGTGGGTCAACTGCTACGATGTGTTCGACGCAGCGGCTCCGTTTGGTGGTTTCAAGATGAGTGGCATCGGCCGAGAACTCGGTGAAGCCGGTCTGGCCAACTACACGGAATTGAAGACCGTTACGATGGCGATGGGCTCTCGGTAAGTTTTAGACAGTAGGTCCTTTCTGCCGGAAAGGACTTTCGCCGAAAAGGCGAACCAAGTGCGTACTGGGTTACCGCATATCGATCGGATTTGTCGGCTAAAGTGCACACAGGTCGCGGCCTTCGGACTTCAGTTTACCGCCCAGCCGGAGGCGCCGGCTTCTGTGGTGGCCGGCACCTCCGGCTGGGCGGCAAACAAACACATTTATAGCCCGCGAGAAAGACCTACCGAAATCCGGATCTGCCCACCGGTGGTGGTCGCACCGTTCAGGCGTCAACAGTTTTTCTCTATGCTGAAGGTTTTGATATATGAAAGTCAACGTTTCCAGCAAGGGGCAAATCCTGTTGCCCGCTCCAATAAGGAAGCGGGATCACATTGTTCCAGATCAACAGCTTAAATTGCAACGACTCGAATCGGGGCAGTATCTTCTGCAGCGACAACCGGTCGTTGATAATGTCGGCGTTGTGGACTGGCTGTTGTCCTGTCCGTCAGCGAACTGGTTCCAACAACTGCACTCGGAGTCGACTGGCTGTTGAGGCAGGGAATCTACGCAACATTTAGAGAACCAGCCTTAGGGAAACGCCGCTACATCGCGCGACCTTTAAGATGTTTCGCGCGGAAGCTTTCGGCCCATTTGGTGAAGCGATCTTCTTCGACAGCAAGGCGGATTGCTCGCATCAGATCCTGATAGAATTGAAGGTTGTGGAGCGTCGCCAGAGTTCCATAAAGCGGTTCGTCGGCAAACAGAAGATGCCGCAGATACGCTCGACTGAAACCACCGGCACACGCCACGCATTCACAGGCCGTGTCGATCGGGTAACGATCCTTACGATAGGTCTTGTCCTGCAGTCGCATCTTGCCATCCCACGTGAAGACGGTGCCTTCACGGGCATAGCGAGTCGGGATGATGCAGTCGAAGATATCCATGCCGGATTCCACGGCCGCAACGATGTCTTCCGGTAACCCAACACCCATCAGGTAACGTACCTGATCAGATGGCATCAACGGAGCGGTATGCTTCACGATGCGGACCATCGCTTCATGACCTTCACCGACGGAGACTCCGCCGATTGCATAGCCGGGAAGATTCAGAGACGTCACCTGACGCACCGCTTTTGATCGAAGGTCCAATTCCATCCCGCCCTGGATGATTCCGAACAGATGCTGATGCTCCTGAATTGGCGCGGCCGCGCAGCGTTTCAACCAGCGAAAAGTTCGGTCCAGAGAATCGGACATATACTTCGGCGGCATGCGATGATCCACGCACTCGTCGAACGCCATCACGATATCGGCGCCGAGTCTGCGCTGGATGTCCATGGCGCTTTCGGGTGAGAGCATCATCGGAGTGCTCTCACCATCTTTCTTCCCGGAGCGAAACTGAAAGCTCACACCCTCTTCGGTGATCTTGCGTTCGGGCAGGCTGAAGACCTGGAACCCCCCCGAGTCGGTCAGGATCGTCTGGTTCCAGCGCATCATCGTGTGGAGACCACCGAGTCGCTCGACGACCTGAGTTCGGTCGAGGATGCCCAGATGATAGGTGTTCGCCAGCACAACCTGCGCGCCTGTGGCAGCGACCTGGTCGGGCAGGACACATTTGACTGTGGCCTGAGTTCCCACGGGCATGAACGAGGGCGTTTCGACCTGGCCGTGCGCGGTCACAAACCGACCACGCCGCGCGCGGCCGCTGGTGGCCAGGAGTTGGTAATGCAGGCCGCCGCCGGGCGTCCAGGCGGGGAGAGAATTCGTCATAGAGGAAGCAGAGTGGCTGTAAAGAACGGAGAACTGTCGTACGATTCGCGGCGTAGCGTAACTCTCGCCGGCACCATAGCGAAGCAGAACCGTTCACGAGCTTTCTGTTTTCGCACGACTTTCTTAGTTTAGGCCTGATCGTGCCACTCCATCTGCTGTTTCCCCTGTTCTCCAGCATCGTCTTCGTGGTCGGCATGATCTACGCCAAGAACGCGATCGCTCGCGGATCCAGCCCGTGGACCGGCACGTTTCTGGCAAACTTCTGGCTGGCAGTGAGTTGGGGAGTTTTCGCCCTGATCACCGGGAGATTTCTCCCTGTCGCCGTCTGGTGGCAAGCCGCTCTTGTGGCCGCCTCATTTGTGTTGGGTCAGGTGCTGACCTATCTGGCCTACAAGCACGGTGATGTTTCAGTCGCGACACCGATCTTTGGCGTGAAGGTCATTATGGTCGCGTTGATGGTGTCGGCCTGGGCAAACGAAGAAATTCCAGGCCGAGTCTGGATCGGGGCTGTCCTGGCGACGGTCGGGGTTGGCTTCGTCCAGTCGGGAACTCGGGTGGCCACCGCGTCGGCTCAGCACAATCTCCGGAAGACAATTCTCACCATCCTGCTCGCACTGGGAGCGGCCGTTTGCATGTCGCTGTTCGATGTCGGGCTTCAGGCCTGGGTTTTTCGACAGCCGAACCCGGCTGTTCTTGCGACGAAGTTCTTGCCCACCGTGTTCGTAGCGACCGGACTCTTTTCCTGCGCAGTGTTGCCCTGGGCTGACCGTCCTTCTCGTCTGGCATCGCTTGGCACGACGAAGCCGATCGTGATTGGAACTCTGCTGATGGCGGCCAATGCCCTGAGCATGTCATGGTCGTTATCAGCCTACGGAGATGCGACGCGGATCAACATCGTGTATGCCCTGCGAGGGCTCTGGGCGGTCGCGATAGCCTGGGCACTGGCTCGGTTCTTTGGTGGCCAGGAATCTCATCACTCCGCGCGAGTCATGCTGCTACGACTCTTTGGTGCCGCGCTATTGACGGCTTCGGTGCTTGTGGCGTTGATGGGGAAGTGAGTGGTCATAACACTTAACGTTTACCGCCCAGCCGAAGGCGCCGGCTTTTTGGAACGGGCCGGCGCCTTCGGCTGGGCGGTAAACGGAATGAGACTGCGAAAGCTAACGCCAATGACGCCTCACACAAGGAACCCATCAATCGGTCGAGACGATGGATCTGCGATCGGCATCTCGCGGCCGTCGATGTCGAAGTTGCCCGTTGAATCAACTCCGACCGCCTGCAGATAAGTATGGAACAGGTTGCCGTGGTCGACCTGCTTGTCGATCACTTCGGTGCCCTTGTCGTTCGTTGCCCCGAACACATGACCGCGCGGAACTCGCGTGCCCGCCATGCAAACGGACCATGCTCGCGACCAGTGATCACGACCGTAGTACAAATTCACGTTCGGGGTGCGGCCGAACTCGCTGAGCACTACGATCAGAGTGCTGTCCAACATTCCTCGTTGAGCCAGATCAGCAACGAAGGTAGAGAACGCGAAGTCGAACTCGGCTAACTGTTCGATGTGGAAATTGAAGTTCTCATTGTGAGTGTCGTAGTTCGAATGTGACAACTGCACGAACGACACACCGCTTTCCAGCAGGCGTCTTGCCAGCAAACAATGTCGTCCCAGGTCGTGCTTGCCGTAGCGTTCGATTTCACTGGCTGGCTCCTTGGAGACATCGAACACATCACGCTGACTCATGAGCTTCTCAGCCTGCTCGAATGAGTACGTAAATGCTTCGGTCACGGCGGTGCGGCGACGGTTCAGGAATCGTTCGCTGACCTGACGGCGGAAATCGTTGCGAGCCTTGTCAGAGTCTTCAGTGATGGAATCGGGACGAACAGTATTCGGCGGAGGATTGCCGTTACCTAACTGCACGCTGGAGTACTTTGGCCCCAGCCATGCGGAATCATTTCCTCGTCCACCGCCACCGCCGGGAGTAATCAGAATATGGCCGGGCAGCGAGTTGTCTGCTGCGTTCAATGTCCTGGAAGCCACGGCACCGATCTGAGGGAACTCACCGGCTGGCGTCTGACGACGGCCGGTCATCATCAGGTAGGCACCTTTGCCGTGATCGTCTTCCGAGGTGTTGACGCCGCGGACCAGACACAGGTGATGCATCTGCATGGCAGTGAGCGGCAGCAATTCGCTGATGTGAATGCCCGGGACGGAAGTTGGAATCGCGAGGAACGGTCCGCCAGTTTCGGTGCCGGGTTTTGGATCCCAGCTCTCAAGCTGACTCAGGCCACCGTGCATGTTGAATACGACGATTCGTTTCTGGTCCGACTTCAGATGAGCCGCCATCGCCTGCGAGGTGAAGGCGCCGAGCCCACCGACCATGGCTCCGGCACCGGCGGCCAGAGTTCCCAGGAACTGTCGGCGAGCCAATCCGTGTGCGACAGTGTTGCAGGGGTAATTGAGTTTCATGGCTGGTGTACTCCCAAAGAAAATCCATCAACTGGCGGCTCACACGAGGAGCGGCTCATCGTGCTAAACAAAGTCACACTACTTGTTGAATCGAAACTCCGCACTGCTGATCAGACCCCACACAAGTTCCTGCGCGGCTTTCGCTCGGTCCGGCCGAGTTGCCAGGAATGACGCGACTTCAGCAGACTCCTGTTCCGTCGGCATGCGAGTCAGAACTCCCAGGTACAATTCCTCGGCAGCGACTTTCGGATCCGTCGACTTCACGATTCGTTCGGCCGCGTTGTCACCCGCTGGAACAACCCAACTGTTGATCGCGCCGCCGTTGGCTGTGAACAAGGCCTGATCGGGGCTTGCATAGAAATCATTCTGAGGCTGTCCCGGTGCACCACCATAGATCTGAACGTAGCTACCGATGTTGCCCTTGAGCTTGTCATACGCCAACTGTTCAACCTCGGCGGCTCGAGCGGCGAGCACGACGGGATCCTGTTTTTCCTGTTCGCTGAGCGGGCTGGCCTTTTCGCGTTCGGCGGCTTCCTGGGCGACGTAGCGATCGTAGACGGTCGTCACTTTGAAGATGGTCCAACACATCTGCTCGGGGCTGAGCGGCTTCAATTGTGACAAGGCGAAGGTTGATGAGAGGTCGGTTGGAACAGCGTCCATCGCCTTCTCAAAGGATACAGTCGTTGTCTGCAGTGACTCCTTCGACTGAGCCAAAGTTGTGCTGGCCTGCGTCGCGAGCTGCTGGCGTCGCTGAAGTTCGGCATTGCTTTCGTCCATCGCTGCCTTCGCTGTCTTCATGGCATCGGCGGCTGCTGACGACATCTGGCTGGCAACAACCAGAGTGGCCTCAGAGGACTTCAGAGCTGCTTCCAGGGCGGTCACCTTGGTGCTGACCGTCGCCAGTCCTGCCTTCAACGATTCATCTGCTGGCAAGGCGGCTTGAGCTCGCTTCATCGCGTCGACCGCTTCGGTCAGTGTGGTCGAGGCTACTCGATTGCGGCTGACTTCTTCCTGAGCCACCTTAACGGCCGACTCCGCTGAGGTCATCGCCTTTTCGGCCTCTGACATGGCAGCCGTTCGTGCGGCGACCGTCGGCATGTATTCAGTGACCTGCTGAGTGGCCGTGGTCATCGCCGCTTCTGCAGCGGCTGTGGTCTGGGTCAAGTTCGCGAGCGACGCGTTCAGATCAAACGCAGAGCCGACTCGTTCGAGGGCAGCAATGCGACTTGCGACGGAAGCGGCCTTCTGTTGAGCTTCCTGCATGACAACTCGAGTTGCCACCACCTTTGCCTCTTCAGCTCTGAAAGCGTCCTGAAGCGGCTGCAGTTTTTGGACAGCGGCATCAAGCGTCGTACGTGAAGTGGCCAATGCTTCATTCAGTGGCGTTAATGCTGCTGTCTTTTCGGCGACTGCCTTTTCGAGTGCAGGCAATTCAGCCGAAACCGCTTTCGCTTTCTCGGTCAGCTTTGCGGACGAGGCAGCCAGTTCCGCGTCAGACGGCAAAGATGCGGCAGCAGCCTGAAGTGGAGTTGCGGCCTGTTGAAGTGTGTCGGCGAAGTTCTTCTTCGTGTTGAAGGCGGCAGTGGCGTCGTTGAGAGCCTTCTGTGCCTCGTCGACCTTCTTCTTCGCATCGGTGTACTGAGTGCGAACTCCGTCAACTTCTGCGGCGACAGGAAGCATTGCAGTCTCGGCAGCAGCGAACGCCGTATCCGCATCGCTGAATACGGAACCAGCGTCTCGAGCTAGAACGTGGAGCGATTCCTTCTGAGCCACCAACTGTTGATGCTCGGCCTTTGCAGCGGCAAGAGAAGGAACGGCTTCGGGAGTCAGGTCGAACGGTCGCTGATAGACATCGCTCAGGGCGATCTCGCGGAGAAACATCTTCACGTCAAAGTTCATCGCAGCGAACCGACTGCCCAACTGAGTCAGCAGGGCCGAACTTGCGGCCGGGTTGTCCGGATGAATCATAT
>JBIIIF010000404.1:0-4615 GCA_044235005.1 Planctomycetaceae bacterium
ATTTAAAGACTATTTCGATGACTTGTCGGATCCCCAAAAAGGAGCCGACAAGAAACAGCGTACTCGGGACGGACGTTACATCGCGAATTTGTCTATTGAATGGCTGAAACAACAACAGCAGGCTGACAATGCGCCTTTCTTCTGTTGGCTGCATTTCTACGATCCGCATGATCCGTATAACTTTCATCCCGAGGAATTCGACGCGAAGTTCCGTGAACGCCCCTACGACGCCGAAATCGCCTATGTCGATCAACAGATTGGACGAATCCTGGATGAACTGGAGCGACTTGGCGAATTGCAGAACACTGTCATTGTGATCGCAGGGGATCATGGCGAAAGTCTCGGTGAGCATGGTGAAGACATGCACGGCTATATGCTTCATGAATCCACTTTGCGCGTGCCTTTGATCATTGCGAATCACCCCCAGGCCAAAGCGGGTCACCGCGCAGCGACTGCGGTTTCGCTGATTGATTTGTTTCCGACACTGCTGGAAATCGGCGGAGCGAAAGTGCCGGGCGATTTGAAGCTCCGCAGTCTGCAGCCAGCCTTACAAGGTAATCCACTCGAACCCAGACTCTGCTATTCGCAGACAGTAGAGCCTTATCTACAGGCTTTCTGGTCGCCGCTGCAAAGCCTGACGAATGAACGCTGGCGATATGTCAGAACGACCCGGCCGGAATTATATGACCTTGCAGCCGATCCCCGGGAATTGGTCAATCTCGCCGCTCAGGAACCGGACCTGGTTAGTGAACTGGACGGCGAATTGACGGCATTCGAGGAGAAATTTCAGATCCGCACCGGCGCGGCGGTGAAGTTATCCACACAGGAGCAACGGGCCCTGGAAAGTCTGGGCTACGCTGGTGGTTCGACAGCGAAAGAGGATCCTCGCGACGCACCGGACCGTCCGGATGTGAAAGACATGATCGGGTATCTCAATCAGTTCAATCGAGCAGTGCATCTGATAGACGACAGGAACTTTCACGAAGCGGCGATACTGCTGGAACCCCTGGCACGTGATGTCCCTAACTTTCATCGCGCGCGTCTGAACCTGGCGCAGTGCAGGGTCTTTCAGGAGAAGTATGCTGATGCAATCGTCTGGTGCCAGGCCGCTTTGGAAATCGACTCCGACTCCGCGCGCGGATACGAAATGATGGGGTATTCACAGCTTAAACTTCGGGAGCTGGATTCTGCAGAAAAGAGTTTTCTGCGGCTTATTGAACTGCAACCTGACTCAGAGAACGGGCATCTGTATCTGGCGGAAGTGTATCAGCGTCGGGAGAAATTCCCGCTCGCGATGCAGCATTACGAAAATGTGCTGAGGATTAATCCCCGTAACGAAGCCGCCTCCCGAGTACTCGAAGCATTACGCGCCGCTTTGGGGGCCCACCCAAACTGAAAATAGTCACGGCATGATGGAAACGTGAAGACTTTTGTCGCCATGCCCGGATCACATTGACTTTGATGATGCGCGTACCTCACATTCAGCAGGACTGATCGGCCTTGCTTTCGATGCATTCGTTGCATTCCCATTGCCTTTTGCAGACATTGATGGGCTTTCGCCATGTTATCAGGTGTGACATAAGCAAACACTCACACTGCATATACGCCTGATCCCTGCAATGCAGTTTCATAATCGCTGCTGTAATCGCCTCTCACTCACTTATTGACGCTCCACGTTGTCCTGTATTCCGGAAACCCAATCGAATCAGGAACTGGACTAAAGTTGATTAGCGATGAGATGGAAGCCACTTGCAACAAAAAGAGGCACGGACGCTTTGCGGCAATGCGTTCATTAACGGCTGAATTTCCAATAACCGGATTCTTGTGGCCACATTGTGATTTGCGATTTGGCATTGAGTTTGCATTCCAACGAACCAATGTCGGTGCAACGTTGGTGTAGCGAAGAGCTGTTGATCGGCCAGTGTGATCACATCGTTATATCGCGGACTCGGCCCCGTCGTTCTTCTGGTAAGTTATTTCGTTGTTTAGGAGAATCGTTATGAGACCTCAACGTCGTGCGTTTACGCTCATCGAGCTCTTGGTGGTGATCGCGATCATCGCCATTCTGATTGCGTTACTCTTGCCGGCAGTGCAACAAGCTCGAGAAGCCGCTCGACGAACTCAGTGTAAGAACAATCTTAAACAACTGGGTCTGGCTCTGCACAACTATCATGACACTCACAATGTGTTTCCACCAGGCGGTGTCAGTCAGGGCGATTGCGGCGGTGGTTACACCGCATCCGGACGTGCAAATTCGAAAGTTCTGAACCACAGTGGCTGGGTCATGGTTTTGCCGTTCCTTGAACAGGCGAATCTTTATGGTCAATGGAATCTGACTGCGGCCAGTCGTGACGCGACGACTTCCTACGGGACAGCACCATCAACAGTCGACGGCGCTCCACAGGCAGTTATGGGGCCTTCTGCTGCTGTTCTGGCCAATGCCAACCTTAGCAGAACAAAACTCGCCGCTTTTAAATGTCCTTCCCAGCCATCAATTGACGAGTTCGTTGCCGACACCGTGTACTCTCGCGCAGCGGCTGGTGTGGTGGGAGCTCGGACAAATTATGACATGGTTTACTTCGCAAATTACAAGCACGGCACATGCAATTCGTGGTCATCAGATTCAGCAGCGACACGCCGTGCCTTCGGTGATAACAGTAAATGCGGTATTAGTGATATCACGGATGGAACAAGCAACACGTTGCTGGCTGGTGAAACCAAGTTCCAGGTCTTCAACGGCTATGGAACTCCATGGGCGTATCGTGGATGGCTGCAGGATGGTATTGACCCGACCTACAAAATCAATAACTCCTATTATTCTGCATCATATCCTGATGTTCGCCCCGCGCTTGCAAGCTGGAGCTATTCAGGTAGCTATCACACGGGCGGAGCCCAGTTCATCATGGGCGACGGCTCAGTGCGTTTCATCAGCGAAAACATTGATGCAACGACAATCCTTAATCTCGTGACTATTTCCAACGGCGGCATCGTTGGGGAGTTCTGATTGCAGAATTCCGGTGGAATTCTTTAGGGTGATTTCGTTGGTTCGGGTTCGGGAAGTGCTTAGTTCAGTGTTGAGTCAGGCTTAAGCAATTGATTGAGCGAGTTCGCGGATTTTTTTCTTTCCAGGAAAGTTCATTCCACTATGAAAGTGTTTCAATCAGGGCGAGTTCGTACGTTGATACTTGTGGCATCGGCCATGATGCCGTGCGGGTGCGGTAGTCCGACCGTCCCGGACTATGTCTCAAGTCTCGTGAAAGTCACCGGAACCGTGACGCTCGATGGGAAGCCAACGGAAGGTATTGAAGTCGTATTTGTTCCCGATCAGCGGATGGGGTCGAAGATTGAGAATGTCGGTGGCAATGCCACTGCAGTCACTGACAGTGCCGGACAATACACGCTGGTGACCCCTCCCGGTGGTGGTGTGAGCATGGACAATAAGGATCTGTTCAAAGGTGCGATGCCGGGCAAATATGCAGCGACGTTTCACTACTGGGTTCTGCCGGATGGCAAACCCTGGGCTACTGCGGGTTCGACGGCAACGCAGGGCCCCGCCCTGATGGGCGCTGTTGAGAAACTGCCGCCACAACTCGGCAGTCCGTTGGGTACCAAGTACATTGTCGATGTTAAGGCCGGGTCTGATATCGTTCAGAACTTTGACCTGAAGTCGAAGTAACTATCAGTCCGAAACAGTGTGCCGATTCAGAAGCCCGGCGTTGAAAAGAACCTGTTTTTTCCGCCAGCGAAGCTGGCAAACCCCGTCGGTACTTGCCAGCGACTTCACTCAGTTCATGGGCAACATAATTTGACTCGCAAGCGGCTCAGGGGACCAAGCGATTGCCTGGCGCGGGGCGTCGGCTTGATCTGTTTTGTGATTGGTTGTAGGGGTACGCCTCCAGCGGAGACATTAGTTCCCGCTGCCGGGACGTTGGTGGTGAACAGAAGCCAGTGGATGGGATTACCGTGACCTTCATCCCGGAGATTTCCACGTATAACCGAGATGGGTCGGGGGCTATGGGCGCCGACGGAAGTTTTACTCTCACCGAGCTGCCCCAAGACCGACCCGGGTTTTCTGCTGGAAGATGTACGGTGGCATACTCGATAATGCGGCGGCCAGAGGGATCAGTCCTCGTCAGCCCGAAGCAGATCAGGCGTCAGATCCCCGGAATTACACGAGTAGAAACCCTGCCCACGCATCTGCAAAGCATTGATCCCACAAATCCGGGCAGCACCATAGAAATCCATGCCGCTGGCAAAAGGGCTCTGCAGCTTCCAATCAGGACGACTCCGACTCCGCGCGCGGATACGAAATGATGGGGTATTCACAGCTTAAACTTCGGGAGCTGGATTCTGCAGAAAAGAGTTTTCTGCGGCTTATTGAACTGCAACCTGACTCAGAGAACGGGCATCTGTATCTGGCGGAAGTGTATCAGCGTCAGGAGAAATTCCCGCTCGCGATGCAGCATTACGAAAATGTGCTAAGGATTAATCCCCGTAACGAAGCCGCCTCCCGAGTACTCGAAGCATTACGCGCCGCTTTGGGGTCGCCTTGAAACCAACGTCTCTAGCTTCCCGAGAAATTGTCGAGGTTATCGCCCCGAGTTTTTCTCGACCT
>JBIIIF010000166.1:0-15914 GCA_044235005.1 Planctomycetaceae bacterium
CTGACGCCGTCGTTGAGGGCTTGCAGATGAATGATGTCTCGGAAGCTCAACTGGGCAAGTGGGGTCCGGCGATTAATCAGGGAATTGACCGGATGCGACGTCTGGTCTGTGAGTATTACGAAGGATTTAACTTCGGCGGTTTCGTTCGCAATTTTCCGCATCTGCGTGGTAAAGTGACCGACCTGTTGATTGGTGATCTGTTTACTGACAAGGTCGATGTCGTCTGGGAACCGATGGAGTCGCTCTACCCGGAGGGGAAAGAGGCGCCAAAACTTTGGAACTCCGGCACTGATCCTGCTGTGGCCGCGGCAAGAAATCACGAAATGGTATTGCCTGATGGTCAGAAACCGTAGGCAGCTTAAATCGTTTTGCCTGCATTGATACATCAATCAACACCGCTGTCGGCGCCTATCGCATCGACAGCGGTGTTTTTTTATGATGGGCGAACAGGGACTTGCGGGAGTTTTGAACACAATGGCTGTGCTTCGCATCAATACCAATCCCAGTCGTCGCCAATTGCGTCAGTTTGGGCTGTTGTGTGTCGTGCTGCTGCCACTGATCGCGTGGGTTTGGGGCGGGAGCGGTTCAATCGTTCTCATGACAGCGTTGCTCGGGGCGGGACTTGGCCTGTTGGGACTTTTTGCACCACAGCGTCTGAAGCCCGTGTTTGTTGGATTGGTTCTTGTTACTTTTCCAGTGGGCGTGGTCTTCGGAGAACTCATTTTGTTGATGATCTTTGTTGGCGTGTTTCTTCCGATGGCGTTGCTGTTTAGAATCATCGGACGTGATGTGCTGCAACGTCGCATGTCCGCCGAGTCCGAAACTTTCTGGGTCCCCAGAAGAGCACCAGCCAATGTTCGAAGATACTTTCAGCAGTATTGAGAGCCGGAGTGTGACATCGTATTTGTCGATGCGATCTCCAACATTAAACCAGATGATTTGAGAGCAACACTTCTGCCGATTCTTGCGGAGCACTGATATGGCCGACAACAACTCGCCTGAACCTTCTGACAAACTGACCAAATTTGAACAGGCTGGTGAAGAACAGCCGATGGGGCTGCTGGCAGAATTCTGGCTTTTCATCCGTGAAGAAAAGAAGTGGTGGCTGACACCAATCGTGCTCGTGCTGTTGTTAGCGGGAGTTGCGATTTTCCTGAGCGGTACCGGGGCAGCTCCGTTCATTTACACGCTGTTCTGATTGGTGGGTTTTCGATCTCATGTGAATTAACGCACATTGACAGTCGCGTGTGGCACCAACATGACTGAGGACCGTTGCCGACGCACGAGTCAGTTGTGTTGTTTACAGTCGAATCATGATGAATTAGCCTGCTGGAAACAGTCCTGCTGCGGCCCTTCGGAAGAAAAGTATTATGACTCCCGATGTTTTGCGACTTACCAACCAGACTCGACGGCATCTGCTGCAAACAGCGGGTCTCGGCATTGGTTCAATGGCTCTGCAGTCACTGTTGGCGAAAGACAAAACTGAAGCTGCTCACGAAGCAAAAGAGTCTTCGAACGGCGTGCGATCACCCATGTTGGCGCCGCGAGCGAAGCGAGTGATCTATCTGCACATGGCTGGTTCACCGTCACAGCTTGAACTGTTTGAACATAAACCGGACCTGCAGAAGCTGCATATGCAGGATTGCCCGGCATCGTTTTTGGAAGGTAAGCGTTTCGCCTTTATCAAAGGGGTGCCGAAGATCCTTGGGGGACAGTTCTCGTTTGCTCAATATGGTGAAAGCGGTCAGTGGATCAGTGAGTTGTTGCCGCATTTTGCGTCAGTCATCGATAAGGCGGCCGTGATCAGGACGGTTCAGACAGAACAGTTTAACCACGCACCATCTCAGTTGTTTATTCACACCGGGACTGCGCGCCTGGGCAATCCGTCGTTGGGTTCGTGGATCAATTATGGTCTTGGAAGTGTCAACGAGAACTTGCCGGGGTTCGTCGTGCTCTTGTCCGGCGGGAAGACACCGGATGCAGGAAAGTCGTTGTGGGGCTCCGGATTTTTGCCTTCGGTTTATCAGGGAGTTCAGTGTCGTACGTCCGGAGATCCGGTGCTGTATTTGAGTGATCCGGCAGGGATGGATCGCAAGCTGCGTCGACGCATGCTGGATACGCTGGCTGAGATGAACGCGGCGGAGTTTGATCGCTCGGGAGACCCGGAAACGCAGACTCGTATTTCGCAGTATGAACTGGCTTATCGAATGCAGGCCTCGGTACCGGAGGTCATGGATATCTCGAAGGAGCCGAAGCACATTCTGGAGATGTATGGTGCTCAACCGGGCTATGTTTCTCCTGCGGAGAGTGCTGATGATCCGCGAGTGCTCTACAAGGGTGATGATCCTACGTTTCCAAATAATTGCCTGCTGGCGCGGCGATTGGTGGAATCCGGCGTCCGCTTTGTGCAGCTTTACGACTGGGGCTGGGATCATCACGGTTCATCGCTGGGTGAGAGTATCGACGAAACGTTGCCGATTAAATGTCAACAATCGGATCGTGCAATTGCGGCCTTGATCAGGGATCTGGATCAGCGAGGTCTGCTGGACGAAACGTTAATCGTCTGGGGCGGTGAGTTTGGTCGCACGCCGATGATGCAGAACAACGTCAACACGGAACTCAAGAAAGGCTATGTCGGCCGTGACCATCATCCATATGCCTTCACGATGTGGATGGCAGGTGGCGGTATCAAAGGCGGCACGGCTTACGGAAAGACGGATGAGTTTGGCTATTACCCCGTTGAGAATCCGGTCACCATTCGCGACATTCAGGCCACGATTCTAAACGCAATGGGTCTTGATCCGTATCGCTTCAGTTACCTGTATCAGGGCTTGAACAATCGCCTGATTGGCCCGACTGACGAGGGCAAGGTACTGAACGATCTCCTGGTGTGAAGGTCTTGCAGACGTTCCTGAGCCGGAAACAGAAGTGTGTCCCCTGCACTCTTTGTGCGACATGATTTCGTTTCAGAACAGAGTCTTCTCTTCTGTACCGAAGAGTTTCAGTCCGAACTTTGTCAAAGACTGCAGGCTGACCTGCTGCGTTGGTCGCGGATACTGCGGAACGCGAACCAGTTCCGCATCTGGTCTGGGCCATGAGATTGGTTTCGTTGCTTCGTCCGTATCCGGATTGTGCAGCAGGCTTAAAACGCGAGCCGTAACACCAGCGTCGATGACAGCGCGATGAGCGTTCGCGATTGTCGGGATTCTCAGCGCTCGCGCGACCGTCCCCAGTTTTGCATCACGAGCAACCCGCTGTCGTCGAGCTAACTGCATTGTGCAGATTTTCTGCAGTGTCCCGGGCATCTGCAGTCCGCTGACAGCAAACTCTGATCGCAGG
The DNA here is from genome assembly GCA_044235005.1 of Planctomycetaceae bacterium. Lineage (GTDB taxonomy): Bacteria > Planctomycetota > Planctomycetia > Planctomycetales > Planctomycetaceae > SXXK01. The sequence continues at coordinate 3,340 of JBIIIF010000166.1, forward strand.
AAGCCAAGGTCAAAGGAAATATTGTGAGCGACCAGGTGCGTCGCATCGGACACACAATCCAATAACTCCGGAATCAACTGAGTAAACGTCGGAGCGTCCTGAACGGCAGCGTCAGAGATGCCATGGATTGTGGCGACCTGGGACGGAATTCGGCGGCAGGGATGCACAAGCGAGTCCAGCATTCGCACGACTCGGAAGTTTCCATCCAGCACGATAACGGCAATTTCGACGACGCGATCACCCTGATCTGCCGACAGGCCCGTGGTTTCAACGTCCAATACTGCGAACCTGGCCACTGAATGAGGATCCTGACTAAGACCAACTGAACTCTGAGGGGAACTACGGCAAAAAATGCCGGATTTTCAGCATCAGACGTATGAATAGAGTCTGCGATTCGACCGCCATCGCATTCAACTTACGCGACTTTCGGGCAATCGTTACAGTGCCGAATGTTGCGGTTTGACCAGACCGCAGGATATTCGCTCCGTCGTCTTTCCGGAACTTTCTTCATGCATTTTTCAGCACTGCTTCGGGGCTTTGTCGTTTCGAGTTCTCTGGCTGTGATTGTCGGCTGTCCGTCTCCGGCCAAGGTGAGCGAACATGAGGACAGTTTCACCGCTGAAGCAAATACTGTTTTGCCAGTCACTTTTACGGACAAGGAATTGCTGCAAAGCGGAACCGGCGTGATGGACGATGATGCGCCGAAGGAGTTTCAGCAAACCGAGTCGGGGCTGAAGTATCGAGTCCTGCGGAAGTCCGATGGTCGGCATCCAACGGCTCAGGATACGGTCACCGTCAATTATCGCGGCTGGCTGGACAGTGGTAAAGAATTTGACAGTTCTTACAAACGCGGCGAGCCGATCTCGTTTCCGCTGAACGGTGTCATTCCTGGCTGGACTGAAGGCATGCAGCTTATTGGTGAGGGCGGCATGATTGAGTTGTGGATACCGTCACGACTTGGTTATGGCGCTGAAGGTTCACCTGGCTCCGTGCCACCCAATGCCACGTTGCACTTTATTGTGGAACTGATCAGCGTCAGTTAGCACGCCTCAAAAAGATCCGGCCCCCTGCGGGGTGCAGGACTCATTAAGAATCACCAGTTCAGGAACACTGGCTTCGCCGTCCTGTTCGGCGAGTCTGCGATCAAGCTCCACGATCAACGGAATCTGCTGACGAATCTCAGTCACGGTGAAGACAACCTGCTTGCGGAAGTGGACGTAAGCCCCCATCAGGTTCATAATCGAACTGAGCCCGGCAACACCCATGGGAATTGCAGCGAAGAGATTTCGCCAATACAGATATCGAGTGTCACGGTGTCTCATCATTTCCCGAGTCAGTCTGGCGAAGCCCATCAGATCTCGTTTAATTTCAAACCAACGAGGTCGATGTTTCGATTTGACTTTGAGCAGCTTTGAGAGTCGCAGGACTCGGTCAAAGTACCGCTTTGGTTCGTAGACGGTCGATACGACAGTGACCAGGTCTTCCATGATCCGCTGTCGGCTGCGCTGAGTTCTGAAATTCAGGCCGGCAATGGTCTGATCGATCGGTTGAGAGTCCAGATTGCGATCTTCTCCCTTTGTGAACATTTCCAGTTCAGAATCGATCAGTCGACCGCTCATCGATAACAAACGACGTTCTTTCAGCAACCTGCGGGTCAACTGGGTATTTGGCAGGGCGACAAGAAGTCCAACCATTGCGAAGTTGATACAGGCGTCCTCGATGAGCTCAATCATCAATTCATCGACGCCATCTTTTTCGCCGTCGAAACCGAGGATGAAGCCACCAAACGCAACCATTCCGTGATCGTAAAGTTTATGGATTCGATCCAGAATGGGACGATAGGAATTCTGCTTCTTCTGAGTAATTCGCAGGACATCCGGGTCTGGTGTTTCGATGCCGAAAAAGACGTTGCGAAACTCCGCCTCACGCATCTGAGCCATCAGAGAATCATCGTCCATCAGATTCAACGATGCCTCGGTGGCATAGTAAAACGGGCTACCATTCCGGCGATTCCAGGCGATCAGTCCCGGGAGCAGATTCTTTGTCAGATTGACTTTGTTGCCGATAAAGTTGTCATCCACGATGAAGACTTCGCCGGAATACCCCTGGGCCAGCAACGCATCAAGTTCGTTGGAGATCTGTTCGACCGTCTTCGTGCGAGGCCGACGACCGTACAATTCGATGATGTCGCAGAATTCACAGTTAAAGGGACAGCCCCGTGAGTACTGAATGTTGATCATCAAGTACTGATCGAATTCCACCAGATCGAAGCGCGGGGTTGGCGAGATCGTCACGTCCGGCTTATTGCGTTCCGTGAAAACGCCATGCGGATTTCCCTGACGCCACGATTCCAGCCACAACGGAATGACCTCTTCGCCTTCACCCACAACGAGCGTGTGAGCCTTGCGATAAAGCTCCGACTCGCTGGAAGGATCTGCTCCACCCACAACGATATACTTATCTTCTGAGACAGCTCTCTCGATGATCTCCAGCAGGCCCGGTTGCTGAGGCAACATTCCTCCCGTACAGATCATGTCCGCCCAATCCCAGTCAGACTGTTGCAACGGGCGAACGTTCAGGTCCGCCAGTCGAAACTCCCAGTGCTGGGGCAGGATGGCTGCAACCGTCAGCAATCCCAATGGGGGTGAGATTGACTTCGCTCCCTTGAGTTCGCAGGAGGCGGAGAAACTCCAGAATGACTCCGTTTTGAACTCGGGGTTGATCAGCAGGCAACGTATTACCTGATCCGGAAAAAGCTTCATACAGTGGTTTTTCCCGGCGGTTCACTAAGTCAAGTTGGACGAGGAGACGGCTGATGGTCTGCATCACTCTGGGATATGCAGCCGAAGTCCTCAAAATCGAAATCGCCCATGAGGGGCGAGACATCAGAGCCTGATACACCAGGCGTCTGAATGAACTTGAGTCATCATGTTGTTTGCCCCCTGACTTGGCAATCCTTCCGACGCTCAATCCCTGCGAGTATTCGATTTCCTGTGTGAGTCACACCTGCATTTTTGTTCCCATGCTTCATAGCCTGGCTAATCATTGCGACACGAAGAAGCTGTGTGATCATCCACTTCATGGTCGCAAGCGATGTCGAAGGAGCCTCCTCAGGATTGGCGCTCAAAACGAGACGGCACAAGCTAATGGCACCTTTTCCTGACGTTTTCTGAAATCTCAGGGAGCTGGCCCCACGCACCTTCAACCGCCCGAACCAATCTGGATGTTACGCCCAGCAGCAATCAGGACTTTTGGGATGTCAGGATCTTATTGTCCCCGCACTGCGGCAGACCTATTGTGGGGCCGCGAGTTTAGTTTGGTTCGAGGGCGGCTGATACACGATGAGCAACCGCGAATCGGCCAATTGGGAGATGCTACGTTTGATTGCAGCAACGCAAGTCGTTACCCGGCTCGTATGCAGTCCCAAACTCACTTCCGGTTGAACTGATTGGAGACTCAATCGATGAGTCTGTGGGAACGCGGAACCCCCCGTTGAATCTTCGAAGGGTGTTGTCGCGGACTTCGGCAGGATGAGTCTGGCGGGCAACACTTTTCGGCACGCTGCAACTTCTATGCATGCGATCGCAAATGCCGCCTGCAAGCCCTGTTGAATTGCAGGCAAGGAGTTCGGCTTTCGGAAAACAAATCCACTCCAGCAGAATGGACCTGCTTTGACTACCACCCGCAACGATCCCCATCTGCATCTGATGCAAACCGGATGATACTTCGGGATTGTCCCCATGGTTTAGTCACGCGGCCGTCAGCAAATGCAACCAGCAAATTGGAAAAGACAGGTCAAGGCAATGGTAGGAAGAAATAGTACGCGAGATGCCATCGAGCAAAAACATTCAGCAACATTGGGTCGCACAGTGGCAAACTTTTGTTAAGAACACTATTCCTTCACCCTTCTGCACCAAGGCGACAGCGATTCCCGGTCGCCTTCGTCTTTTAAAGCCCGCCACTAGTTCTACAAAACTCACTGGAGTCGAGAATGAGTTCTCTGGTCTACGTCATTCCTGTTATCGGCCTCGTCGGGCTCGCGTTCAGTGCCTTTCGATATCGATGGGTGGCTAGTCAGGACCCCGGAAACGAGAAGATGCAGGCCATTGCTGACCGCATCCGCAAGGGAGCCATGGCGTTCCTGAAGGCTGAGTACTCCGTGATGCTCGGCTTTATTCTTGTGGCCACAGCCCTGATGTTTCTGTCTGGCAATTCGAAAGATTCTCACCCACTTGTGGCGTTGTCGTTCATTACCGGAGCGATGTTTTCGGGTCTGGCCGGGTTCTTCGGGATGCGAATCGCCACGCTGGCCAACGTGCGAACCGCGAATGCAGCTCGACGAGGACTTGCACCGGCTCTGCTGATTGCCTTTGGCGGCGGATCCGTCATGGGAATGATCGTCGTCGGGCTGGGCGTTTTCGGCCTTGGCGGACTGTTTGTCGTGTTCTTGAAAGTTCTCGGCAGCGAAGGCGCTTCTTTAACACGAGTTATTAACGTACTGACAGGATTCTCCTTCGGAGCGTCGTCTGTTGCGTTGTTCGCGCGACTCGGCGGCGGGATTTACACCAAAGCGGCTGACGTCGGTGCTGACCTTGTGGGAAAAGTCGAAGCTGGAATTCCGGAAGATCATCCACTCAACCCCGCGACCATTGCTGACAATGTCGGCGATAACGTCGGCGACGTCGCCGGTATGGGAGCGGACCTGTTCGAAAGTTATGTGGGAGCTATCATCGGAGCGATGGTTCTTGGGGCGACGTTCGCATCACTGGATCAGTTTACTTCCACTAAAGAAGGCATGAACGCTGTTCTTCTGCCGCTTATGTTAAGTGCGGCCGGAGTTCTGGCTTCGGTCTTCGGAACATTCTTCGTCTCTGGTGGTGACGACGTTGATCCTCAGAAGGCACTGAACCGCGGCGAGTTGATTGCTGCGGCGGCTATGCTGGTCGCCAGTTACTTCATCATCACAATGATGTTGCCCGCGACGTGGACGGGTGCTGATGGTTTCGTCTACACAGAAATGGGAGTCTTCTGGGCGTCGCTGATCGGGCTTGGAGCAGGCATCCTGATTGGCTTCGTGACCGAATACTATACCGGCTCTGGCCGTCGGCCGGTCCTTGATATTGTTGAACAGTCTGTGACTGGAGCTGCCACAAACGTGATTGCCGGCCTCGGCGTCGGGATGCTGTCGACCGCGATTCCGATGTTGCTGATCGCCTTTGCAATCCTGGGTGCTCATGAAATGGCAGGGCTCTACGGCATTGCGATCGCCGCCGTGGGAATGCTGTCCAATACCGGTATTCAGTTGGCTGTCGACGCGTATGGTCCGATTGCTGACAACGCTGGCGGGGTTGCTCAAATGGCCGGTCTGCCAAAAGATGTCCGAGCACGCACGGACCAGCTTGATGCGGTTGGGAATACAACGGCCGCCATTGGAAAAGGCTTTGCGATTGGTTCGGCTGCTTTGACCGCATTGGCTCTGTTCAGTGCCTATATGACAACCGCTGGTTTGAAATCAATCGACGTCGCACAGGCTCGAGTGATGTGTGGATTGTTCATCGGAGCCATGATGCCGTTTCTGTTTTCTGCATTGGCAATGCGAGCTGTTGGGCGAGCCGCCACGAAGATGATTGAAGAAGTTCGTCGGCAGTTCCGCGATATTCCGATCCTGGCAAAGGCTCTGGCGATCTGCAAAGCTCAGGAACATATTCCGATGGAAGAATGGTCAGCGGCTGATCAGTCAGTCGTCGATCAGGCGATGAAAGAAGTCGACTGCGACCGCTGTATCGCAATTTCTACTCGAGCATCCTTACGAGAAATGGTGCTCCCTGGAGTTCTGGCCATCGCGGGGCCAATGGTGGTAGGATTCCTCGGTGGCGGAGAAATGCTGGGTGGACTTCTGGCTGGCGTAACTGTCAGCGGAGTCATGCTGGCGATCTTCCAGTCCAATGCCGGTGGCGCCTGGGACAACGCCAAGAAAATGATTGAAGGCGGAGTCACAATCAATGGCGTCGACTACGGCAAAGGCAGTTCCGTTCATGCAGCAGCCGTCGTTGGTGATACCGTTGGTGATCCGTTTAAAGACACTTCCGGTCCGTCGTTGAATATTCTATTGAAGCTGGTTTCGGTTGTCGCTCTGGTGATCGCTCCGTGGCTGGCCGTGAAGGCTGAAGTGCCACCTGCTCCTGAAACTCCGGCTGCGGTGGCCCCGGCAGAAACGCCGGAAACACCAGCAATCTGATCGAAGTTCTGATGTTCACTTTTATCGATCTCTTCGCCGGAATCGGTGGCCTTCGTCTGGGACTGGAGGCCGCCGGAGGCGAATGCGTATTCTCTTGTGAGATCGACCGGTATGCTCAGAAAACCTATCAGCATTGGTTTGGGGAGCAGCCTGCTTTAGACGTCACGCATTATACATCCGGCGAAGGTGTTCCGGATCATGATCTGCTGGCTGCGGGGTTTCCGTGTCAGCCGTTTTCGATCGCGGGTGTCTCCAAGAAGAACAGCCTTGGTCGAGCCCACGGGTTTCACGACAAAGCTCAGGGCACTCTGTTCTTTCATCTGGCCAATATCATCGAAGCCAAACGCCCCTCGGCTCTGCTGCTGGAGAACGTCAAGAATCTGCGTTCCCACAACAAGGGTGACACGTGGAAAACGATCTCCGATCGCCTGAATGAACTGGGCTATCAGGTTTTCGACAAGACCATCGATGCCGCCAGCTATGTGCCTCAGCATCGCGAGCGAATCTTTATCGTAGGCTTTCGACGCGATGTTTTCGGCGACAATATCCCCTTTCGATTTCCCGACTCGCCGGAAGGCAAACGCCCAAAACTATCAGACGTGCTGGAGAAGGAATCAAAAGTTCCTGAGAAATACATCCTGACCGAGCATCTCTGGAACTATCTGCAGCAGTACGCGATCAAGCATCAGCAAAAAGGCAACGGCTTTGGCTGCAGCGTGGCTGATCGCAAGGGGATTACTCGAACCCTGAGTGCTCGCTATTACAAAGACGGCTCCGAGATTCTGATCCCGCGCGGCGAAGGCAGGATTCCTCGCCGCCTCATGCCCCTGGAAGCCGGACGACTGATGGGTTTCCCGGAAGAACTGGTCAGAAAGCAAGTGGTCTCGGATACTCAAGCCTATCGTCAATTCGGCAATGCTGTGGTGCCCAAAGTGGCGGAAGCTGTGGCACACCAGATTGCGGAAGTTCTGGCGAGTCATAAGCGCCGAAGATAGCCCCTTTTTGGACTGCGGCAGCCTGCTGCCGCCTTGATGCCGGCAGCCTGCTGGCAAACAACGGGATCGGAGCTCGTTCGGTTCAGAAAGGTTGTCCACAGCAGGCTGTGGATCGGAAAGCTGCAGCGGGCTGCAGCAGTCCAAACGGGATTACACCTCGAGCCAGCCGCTGCCTCAGCTTTCCTTCACCCAGTCCTGAATCGCTTTCACGCTTGGATTCGGCTGATCGCGGAGAGCTTCCAGAGCATCAACGACAGCAGAACACCCAGGCATCGTCGTGACGCAGGGAACTCCATAAGTCACCGAGGCTGCTCGAATCTTGCCTTCATCCGTGCGAGCACCCTTGCCGCTTGGTGTATTGAAGATCAAATGGATCTCTCCATTGGCCATCAGGTCCAGCAGATTGGGTCGCCCTTCCTGAACTTTGCGGACGACTTCCACGTCAATACCCGCCTCCTGGAATACTCGCGCGGTTCCGCTGGTGCAGACGATCTGAAAGCCCAGTTTCTTCAACCGTCGAGCTGGCTCGATCATGCGCAACTTGTGGCTGGCGGCCATGCTGATGAACACCTTGCCCTTCATCGGCAAGCGAGAACCCGCTGCGAGCTGCGCCTTGGCAAAGGCCAGTGCAAAGTCGGCATCGATGCCCATGACTTCTCCAGTCGATCGCATTTCCGGGCCGAGGACAATGTCCACGCCTGTAAAGCGATTGAATGGGAACACGCTTTCTTTGACCGACGTGTACTTCGGCACGATCTCTTTGGTGAAGCCCTGCTCCTTCAAAGAAACCCCGACCATCACTTTCGCAGCAATCTTGGCCAGTGAGTGACCAATGGCCTTCGACACAAACGGTGACGTGCGGCTGGCTCGAGGATTCACTTCCAGAACGTAGACGGTTGCACTGCTGTTGTCGCCGTCCATCTTTACGGCGAACTGAATATTCATCAGTCCGCGAACCTGCAACGCACCAGCCAGAGCGACCGTTGCTACGCGAATTTCATCAACGACTTCTTTCGGCAACGAATATGGCGGCAGAGCACAGGCGGAGTCGCCCGAGTGAACTCCGGCTTCTTCGATGTGTTCCATGACTCCGCCAATGACCGTGATTTCTCCGTCGGAAATTGCATCGACATCGACTTCGATCGCGTCTTCCAGAAACTTGTCGATCAGAACTGGCTTGTCCGGTGAAACGTCAACAGCTTCGGTCATGTACGATTCCAGCGTCTGCTGGTCGTAACAGATCACCATCGCACGGCCGCCGAGCACGTAGCTGGGGCGAACCAGGATCGGATAGCCGATGCGAGTAGCCGCCGCACGAGCGCCTTCGATATTGGTGGCGATCCCGTTGGGCGGCTGATGCAGACCGAGCTTGTCCAGAATGACCTGAAAGCGACCGCGATCTTCCGCTGCGTCGATGCTGTCAGGGCTTGTGCCAATAATGTTGATTCCGGCGGCTTCCAGACCACGAGCAAGATTCAGCGGCGTCTGACCACCGAACTGAACGATGACTCCGTCCGGCTGCATGCGATCGCAGATATTCAGAACATCTTCAATCGTAAGAGGTTCGAAGAACAGGTAGTCAGATGTGTCATAGTCCGTGGAAACCGTTTCCGGGTTCGAGTTGACCATGATGCTTTCGATGCCCAGATCTTCCAGAGCAAACGACGCCTGGCAGCAGCAGTAGTCGAATTCGATCCCCTGACCGATACGATTCGGGCCACCGCCCAGAATCATGATTCGTTTCTTGCCCGGCTTCTTTGCCGGAGTTTCGTCTTCCTGCTCATAGGTCGAATAGTAGTATGGCGTGTACGCTTCGAACTCCGCCGCACAGGTATCAACCTGTTTGAACGTGGCCACGATGCCCATGCCCTTGCGACGCACGCGGACTTCCATCTGGGAGCAGTCCCACCAGTACGCCAGTTGTGCGTCAGAGAAACCATTCTCTTTGGCTCGACGAATCAGATCGGCGGAAGCGTCTTCAAGCCGACTGATGCCGCGAATTTCATTTTCCAGCGTAACAAGTTGCTCCAGATTTCGCAGGAACCATGGGTCGATGTCGCAGATGCTGTGAATCTGCTCAACTGACATCCCGAATTTCAGAGCATACCGCAAATAGAAGATGCGTTCCGCATTAGGAATCGCCAGCTTGCTTTGGATCTCGTCCTTCGTCGGCTGATTGATAGTTCCCCATAGATCTTTCTTGCCACCACCCAAACCGAAGTGACCAATCTCCAGACCTCGCAGTGCCTTCTGCAGAGATTCGCGGAAGGTCCGGCCGATGGCCATCGTTTCGCCAACGGACTTCATCTGGACCGTCAGAGTCGGATCGGCTTCCGGAAATTTCTCGAATGTCCAGCGAGGAATCTTGGTGACGACATAGTCGATCGTCGGTTCAAAGCAGGCCAGTGTTTCGCGAGTAATGTCGTTGGGAATTTCATCCAGGCGATATCCAACAGCCAGCTTGGCGGCGATCTTCGCAATCGGAAATCCGGTCGCCTTTGACGCCAGCGCGGAGGAGCGACTGACGCGAGGATTCATTTCGATCACGGTCATACGACCAGTGTCGGGGTTGATCGCAAACTGAACGTTGGAGCCGCCGGTTTCGACGCCGATCGCACGCATGACCGCGATCGTGGCATCACGCATCCGCTGATACTCTTTGTCGGTCAGAGTCTGAGCCGGAGCCACCGTGATGGAGTCACCCGTGTGAACTCCCATCGGATCAAAGTTCTCAATCGCACAGATGATGACAACGTTGTCCGCGTTGTCACGCATCACTTCCATCTCGTACTCTTTCCAGCCGAGAATGGATTCTTCCAGAAGCACTTCATTGATCGGCGACAGAGCCAGGCCGCGACGCACCTTGTCTTCAAACTCTTCAATATTGTAAGCGATCCCGCCGCCGGTGCCGCCCAGCGTAAAGCTGGCGCGGATGATGATCGGAAGGCCAATGTCTTTGACCGCTTCGCGAGCTTCTTCCATCGTGTGCACGGTGTAGCTGCGAGGAACGTCCAGGCCGATACTCAGCATAATCTGCTTGAAGGTATCTCGTTCTTCGGCCCGCTTGATGACTTCTTCTTTAGCGCCGATCATTTCGACGCCGTATTTTTCCAGAACGCCGTTGCGAACCAGATCCATTGCGGTATTCAAACCCGTCTGTCCACCCAGCGTGGGGAGAAGAGCGTCAGGGCGTTCCTTGCGAATAATCTCTTCGACATATTGCCACGTGATTGGTTCAATATACGTGCGGTCAGCCGTGTCCGGATCCGTCATGATTGTGGCCGGATTGGAATTCACCAGAACGACTTCGTAGCCGTCTTCGCGAAGTGCTTTGCAGGCCTGAGTTCCTGAATAATCGAACTCGCAGGCCTGGCCAATTACGATTGGACCGGAACCAATGATCAGAATCTTCTTGATGTCGTTACGACGTGGCACTTTGCAATGGTCCTTCCAGTGGCGAAAAACAGCGATGCGGACGGCGATCAGCCCGATGACGCAAAAAAGCGCGCAAAATTTGGAGCAGGGTAACAGCAATTCCCCGCCGTTCAAGAACCTCGCATCCCAATGTCGCAAACGAAGGCCGGGTTTGATCAGAACAGGGCCTGTTGTCTCAGTTTTGGTCAAACTTCCCTTAGGCTTCGATCTGCGATGATCTTCAGAAAGCCCTCGAAACGTCGCATGGGTTCGCGAGAAAGCCTTTATTCGCGAATCCGCGAATTGGTATTCATCGGGAATCGTGATTATTCTGTGCAGGGCGGCGATTGAGGTTTATGGTCCGGAAAAGATCCGTGAACACCTGGCCTTAACCTATGCCGCCCGAAGCATCACATTGCTCTCTGGCAAGTATTTCTATCTGTTCGGCGACTGATTCCTCTCCTGCTCACTGCGGATACCTGTTTGAATGTCCCTGCCAATTTCGTTTGCTGACGTGTCACTTGGATTCTGGGGACAGACCTTTGGCACTCCGGATCTTGTCGTTATTGCGATGCTTGTTCTGCTGGAAGGCGTGCTTTCAATCGATAACGCGCTGGTGCTGGGTCTGCTGGCTAAGCGAGTTCCCAGGCATCTCCAGCAACGTGCGTTGACCTATGGCCTTATCGGAGCATTTGTCTTTCGAGTGATCTCGATTGCTTCGGTCAGTTATCTGCTGAAGTGGAGAATCGTAAAGCTGCTGGGAGGCGGATATCTCGTCTACATCGCAGTGAAGCATCTGTTCTTCGAATCGAAAGAAGAGTCTGAACAGACGGTGGGTGTTGACTCACAGGGCGAACCTGAACTGCGCGACTCGGTCACCGGTGCGGCCCTGACGGATGCTCAGGAAATGGTCGAAATTCAGGAACGTGTTCCTGTACCGATCCCGGAAGAAGAGATCAGAGCGGGCAAGAGTTTCTGGATGGCGGTCGCCGTCATCGAACTCACAGACATCGCCTTTGCAGTCGACTCCATTCTGGCCGCGATGGCATTCATTCCGGCGGTTCCCAAAGATCTGCCACCGGATTCAACCAACCCCAAGCTGTGGGTTGTCGTCGCGGGCGGCTTTATTGGTTTGATGTTGATGCGTGTCGCGGCGGTCATGTTCATCAAGCTACTGGAGAAGTTCCCTCGCTTCGAAACGTCAGCCTATCTGCTGGTGATCGTGATTGGACTGAAGCTGCTGGCTGACTGGGGCTTGAATTCCGAGACGCATCCTCATCGAGTTGACTTCCACAGTTATGCGCGTCCCGAATTCTGGATCTTTTGGATCTCGATGGCCCTCTGTCTTGGATTTGGTTTCCTTCCCAAGAAGTCTGCCGCCGCTGGCAATACGAAGTCACTCACATGAAACTTCGTCGGCTGCCTGAGGACTTTCAGGTTGAAGAACTCACGCAGATTAGTCCGGATGGTGGACCATTTGCCTTCTATCGACTGACGAAGACATCGATCGGTACTCCCGAGGCCGTTAACGCCATCGTTGATAAATGGAAGGTGCACCGCAAGCGTATCAGCTACGGTGGGCTCAAGGATCGTCATGCGGTCACAGTGCAGCACCTGACGATCCATAACGGGCCTCGTAAATCCCTGCGTCAGAATTCGCTCGAACTGGAATACCTCGGGCAGGTTCGAGCCCCGTTTACTCCAGCCGATCAGGATGGCAATCGGTTTCAACTGGTTCTCCGCGACATGACTGCGGATGAAATTCAGCAAGCCGAAGTGGCGATTGCTCAGGTTAAAAACACCGGGTTGCCCAACTATTACGACGATCAGCGATTTGGTTCGCTGGGTGTGTCCGGGGAATGGATCGCTCGTGCCTGGTGTCTGGGAAACTGGGAGCGAGCACTCTGGTTGGCCCTGGCGGATCCTCA
>JBIIIF010000405.1:0-4594 GCA_044235005.1 Planctomycetaceae bacterium
CCTTCATGACTGAGACTCCATCCCGCACTCACAAACCACGGCAATCCAATTTGCCGCTTGACGAATGATGTCTCGATGCAAAACTAAAGCCGAAAGGCCAACGCCGACATGCGATTGCCCTGGGCGGGGGAGCAGAGGTTTGGTCGCGCGGGGAGATTAGGATTAAGATGAAGATTAAGATTAAGACTTGGATTTGAGTTTGGGGATTGACCGGAGACCATGATGAAACAGTTTGACCATGAGAAACTGACCGTTTACCAGCATTCGATCAAGTTCGTTGCATGGGCCACAGATTTGCTCGAGTCGGTTCCAAAGTCGATTTCGGCTCATGATCAACTCGATCGTGCTTCAACCTCCGTGCCACTGAATATTTCTGAGGGCAATGGAAAATCGACACCCAAAGATCGATGTAAATTCTTCGACACCGCCCGTGGTTCTGCACTGGAATGTGCTGCTTGCCTGGATGTTCTGGTCGCCAAAAAGAAGATCAGTTCTGATGTTGCTGACAATGGAAAAGCACTGTTAATCGAAATCGTCTCAATGCTCATCGGCCTCATCCGCTCCAACTCACCAGATCGCAAAATATGATCAGTTCACATCCTAATCTTAATCTTATTCTTAATCCTAATCTCCCTCCCGCTTTCCGTTTCACCCCGCGCCACTATCTCCTCTCGTCACTTCTCCTCCTTCTCTTGAAATCCACCGCAATCACAGCCGACGAGCCCTTCCGGCCGCAGGCGGGAAAGTTCCCTCCTCTCGAAAACGCCCACACCTACCGCGGTGAACTTGTCTTCGTGGATCATCCCAACCGTCGAGGCAGCATTCGGCTGCAGGGATCGGGTATGTTTTTCCGCAACGACCCTCATCCCTTCGCAATGCTGCCGTACGGGATTGTTCGCTATCATGGGGCCCCTGGCGATCTTCGTGACGTCCCGTTGGGGACAGTGATGCACGCCCATGCGTTTCTTCCACCGGATCCAACAACGTCTTCCGTCCCGGTTCTGCCGGTGGACAGCAAATCCAAAGACGCCAATCACAATCGAGGAGCCGGCATCGCGCCCGCTGAGAATCATGTGCTGCTTCTGGAAGATGAACCCAGCTTCTGTCTGCGAAACGGACTTGTCTGGAAACTGAAGGAAGTGGAACTCCAGAACAACGCCGGCATAATCGTGGCCTTTCGCGAACACCGCGAAGGGAAAGGTGAAAAGCCCGCCACGGAATCTCTGACGTTCGACGCTGCAACGCGTATCTGGCGTGGCCGCGAGATGCTGCTGATTGAAGACATGATCGCTGAAGGAATCTGGCCCGCGCAAGGGAAGAAGAATCTGGAAGACCAGGCCGTGTTGCTTGGGATCACCTGGAAGCCCACGCCGGACGGAGTGTTTACTCGGTTCCACGTTTCCGACATCTGGCTCGATGACGACGCTATGCACCGAGCTGCCAAAAAGCAGACGGAAGTCCACAAGGCCTTCATTCGCAGCCGCTGGATGCCCGCGTGGATTGACTCCGTCGAGTACGGCAAGTTTGGTCGTGCTTCGGTGACCGCAACTTTGTTTGGCGGAATGGATGCATCGCTCTACGGCGACTTCAAAAAGAACGAACCCGCAATAATGAATGCCGTCGAGAACACTCTCAAGCATACTCACGGCGCTTACGGCCCCGCACATATGGCGTCACGAGGCACGATTCTGGATGTCATTCAACAGTCCGGCGAAGCTCCCACTGGCAGCAGTGGAATTCAGATCCGTTTCGAGACCGATCTGATCATCGAAGGAATCCGCCCCGGCCGAGTTGTTCGAATCCGCCCAAACAATTGGCCTCAGGTTCAAGTGCCTCGCGAAGAATTCCTGAACGACGCATCCAGCCTCGAAGAACGCTTCCCGACGCCTGCAATCTTCCCCAGGTATTGATGCAGGAAAGACACTGAAATGAGTTTGTGCAGTACACGTTCTACTGACGGACATTACGTCACCATCAGGGTCCCATCACGATGTCAGATTACATTCACCCAAAACAAAATTTCCTCGCATGTTTCCTGTTTAGTCTGATTTTCTCACCGCCGTCTCTGCAGGCAGATGAGCATTTGATTCAGCCGGGAGAATCACCGCAGACCATTCTGGATCGCGCGCAAGCCGGTGATCGAATCGTGCTCCTGCCGGGGCTGCACGAACATGCTCCGGGGCGACAGCGGGCCATGCTGTACGTCGACAAGTCAGTTGAGATTGAGTTGCGTGAAGGAGCGATCTTCAGGCTGGCTCCCGGCGTTTGTGAAATCGAAGCGGCCGGAGAAATCACGACCGATCAGGATGCCGGCAAGAAGCTGGATGATCTCCAGATCGGTGGCCAGTTCGATCTATCCAAGCCGGCAGTTGATGGGCCGGAAGCGTACGGCAACACGATTTACACAATCAGCATCGACGGTGAAGGCAAAGATGGCGAACCCGATACCTTTGCCTGGGGCGATGGGCCCCTCTTTCAGACACCACAAAAGAAGGTTGCGATCACTGGCGACTGGCAGGAACTCAGTCACGGCGTCAAGTTGCGTTTCGGCAGCAAGCAGGGCCACAGCAAAGGCAGCCTGTGGTTTGTGTCCTACGATGGTCCGGAAGCTTACGGCATTCGCGTGGGGCATGGGACTCAGAAAGACTACATCGAAAACGTGCGTATCATGGGCAAAGGCGTGATCGACATGAATGGAGCTCACAACGCCCAGCCCAGCGGACTAGTCAGAGACATCAACGCCTGTGTCCTTGTGCACGGGCGAGTTCGCAACGTTGTCATTGAAGACATTACGATGATGGATACAAATCGCTCTGTGATGTGCTATGGCGAACACACTGGAGAATTCCTGCCGGGCGGCCAAACGGGGCCCGGTGAATCATTCGATGCTGAGAACATTACGATCCAGCGAACTCGCACGATCAATCCTCACGGAGCCGCCTACCTGCTTGGTCATCCGTCACACCGAGGCCTGCTGAAGAATGTAAAGTGCAACCACAACTACATGGAAACCGGCAAGACCTCACTCGAGCCCAATTTTAATCTCGACGGTTACGAAGTCATCGGCAACGTCATCAAAAGCGACGGCCAGGCCATCCACTGCTGGCGTCACTCTAAAAACGGAGTTATCGCCGACAATCTTCGCATTCACGATAACACCGGCAAACCGGTCGTCGTTGTCAATGCCCCCCGCGGCTGGCTACCGCCGGAACCTCCGACACAGCAAAATAACCGGAACCACCTGAGTGATACCGCACGCTGAAAACAGTCGTTGTTTCGTGTTCGATCACGCCAGCACAGCTTCAACAACATGGCCATGAACATCCGTCAGGCGGAAATCGCGGCCCTGAAAACGGTACGTCAGACGCTCGTGATCGATGCCCAGCAGATGCATCAGCGTGGCCTGGAAATCATGAACATGCACGCCGTTGTTCGCGACGTTGATGCCCAGGTCATCGCTTTCCCCGTATTGCATTCCGGCTTTCACGCCGCCGCCAGCCATCCATAGCGAAAACGCATACGGATGATGATCGCGTCCCCATTTTGGCCGATCATTGATGTTGCCCTGCAGAAACGGAGTCCGTCCGAATTCGCCACCCCAGATCACCAGTGTATCCTCCAGTAACCCGCGCTGCTTCAGATCCTGGATGAGTCCGGCGGAAGGCTGATCCGTGTCCTTGCACTGAGTATACAGCTCAGTGGTAATGCTGCCGTGCTGATCCCAACCGGCATGCATCAACTGCACAAAACCCACGCCTCGTTCGGCCAGACGCCGAGCCATCAGGCAGTTGTATGCGAACGTACCCGGCTCCTTCACCTGCGGTCCGTAAAGTGCCAGAGTTGCTTCCGTTTCGTCACTGAAGTCGGTGAGTTCCGGAACGCTCGATTGCATCTTGTACGCCATCTCATACTGCGCGATGCGAGTTGCAATCTCTGGATCACCATAGTCCGCCAGCTTCAGCTCATTCAGTTTCGCGATGTCGTTCAGCCACTTGCGACGCATCGAGGAACTCACGCCGTCCGGATTATTCAGATAGAGAACCGGATCGCTGCTGCCTCGAAATTTGACGCCCTGAAATCGCGACGGCAAAAATCCGCTGCCCCAGTAAAAGTCGTAGAAGATCTGTCCACATGTTGTGCCTTTGCTGACACTCGTCATCACGCAAAACGACGGCAACGTGTCGTTGTCGCTTCCGAGCCCATAACTGAGCCACGCACCGGCCGTCGGTCGTCCTGGCAGCTCCCCACCGCTGAGCAGAAACTGAATCGCCGGCGCGTGGTTCACCTGTTCTGTATGCAGGCTGTGGATAAAGCAGAGATCGTCAGCGATGCCTGCAGTGTAAGGCAGAAAGTCGCTGACCCAGGCTCCGGATTGGCCACGCTGATGAAACGGTTCCACAGGAGCCAGCATGACCTTGCCCGTTGTGTTTCCCGTCATTGTGCTGAAACGCTTGTCGCCGATGTATTCCTGAGGCACCGACTGACCGTGCATCTCAATCAACTTGGGTTTGTAGTCGAAGAGATCGACGTGCGTCGGCCCGCCGTTTTGAAAGAGATAGATCACCCGTTTGGCTTTGGGAGTGAAATGCGGAAG
>JBIIIF010000167.1:0-15765 GCA_044235005.1 Planctomycetaceae bacterium
GCATTCGCGTTCGAAGGCCGCAATCGCCTTCGGATGAGCAAGGAAGAAGGCCGGTTTCTTCCAGACCAGAGCCAACAATTCATCCAGATCATCCGGTGTCGGCGCGCCATAGCGAGTACTGATTCGCATCGCAGGATCAACCGAATGAATCAGGCCGAACTTCTTATTGTTGATCAGCTCCCATTCCTGACGTTCCTTGATCCCTTCGATCGTCAACCGCATCTGCTCTTCGAGCTGATTGTACGGACCGTTGTAGAGATCAGAGACGCGAGTATGAACTCGCACGACGGTTTGCACTGAGGAGAGCGAGTACTCTCGCGGCTCTGGTGAATAGTCCACGAACGTCTCCGGGATCTCGACGTTCTCGGCAAAGCCTGAGACAAGATCGATATTGCGCTCACCGTAACGATTTACCGCGGACTTCAGTTCGAGATGCTCCGCGATGGCTCGTTCAAAGTCCGCATTGAAGTTCGGGATTTCTCGCAGCACGGCATCAAGATCGCGGCGAGACAATGACAGAAAGATGCAGGGCGTCAATGTGCGAATCGTAACATCGGACGGCTTATCGGAGACCAGGTCGGTTTCTCCAAAAAATTCTCCGTCAGTCAGCAGGGCAATTCGCAGGTCACTGCCATGGACGCCTTTGCTGAGGACTTCGACTTGCCCCTGAGCGATGATGAAGAACTTGTTGCCGTCTTCGCCTTCGACAACCAGCTTGTTGCCCATCGAAACTTGCTCGGTACGAAACCGTGTCGTCATCCGAGAGGTAATGGCCGTTGGCAGACCGGAAAAGAGCGGAACACTGCGAAGTGAGTCCGGCGAAAATGTAGGCTCGCCATTGAGCAGTTCAACCGCGATGCGTTCGGCTTTGCTGAGTTCTACCTTGGTCCGATTAACACGGTATGTGCCACCTTCGACATTCACCCACGGCAGCAGGCTCAAAAGCCAACGCGGTGTAATCGACATCATTTTTGGTGATGTCTTGGTGGTATTCGCAAGATTGCGCGCGACCGCTGTGGTTACGCTCCGTTGCAGGAGATTGTCTGACATCAACACGACTTTCGTCATTCAGAGGGCCGTCAATCACATCCCGAAAGAGAGCCTACCGCTCGCTGTCAAAATGCAAGTTCGCAAACGTCGTCCTGATGACGTGATGATCTGAGGCTGCATTAATGTCGCGTGAACGCAAATGGCGATTCACAGCGTTACATTGATGGATGCGGTCTTTGAGCGGCAGAAAGCCGGACAAGGATCATACGAAGGACGACACGTTGCGGCTCATAGCGTGGACGCCTCACCGCCAGCACAAAAATCCCGGGAGCTTGCTGTCTCGGAAACGAATCCGTCAACAGAAAATGCTCATGACCGTCAGGGAGAAAATCTACGATCGCGTTATTGGCCGTTTCCAGTCACGCAGGAGTTCCGAGAGTTACACCACTGCGACTGACTGAAACGGCGATTCCCTTTCAGTGGCGACAATCAACGCGCCATAACGAGCGCATCTTCATCGTGGGGTTGTTGTACCTGACGACTGAGTGCACGATCAAGCAATGCGGGCACAAAGCCTGCCCCAATTCCCTGAATTCTGTGTTGTCCCGAGATTTCGTCGAACTAGGAACGTTGTACGACCATTTCGCCAAAAGAACAGTTGCACCGCGGAAGGCGTTGTCTCTGTCCACACAACTAACGCCGGGCCTCGTCCCGATCTTTGGTCCTGTGAACGTCACGACCCCGCTGGATGACTCTTGTTGGGCTGCGTTTACTGGTGCGTAACGCGATTTCGAAAGTGCCTGGTATGCTCGGAGCGATCCACCTGAGTCACTCGGCCCTCCTGTACAGCAATCGTAATCTGCCCGTAACGAAGTCCTTTGAGAGCACGCAAAATGGTTTGCTCCAGTTCGGGCGTCATGGGATCTGAGACGCTATCGCCGGAAACACTGTTAACGGAACTTTTTTCAGAAAACGACGCCATGATTTCTATCCGTAGGGGACTTGTAACGCAGAGGTCTCAATGAATTGTCTCTGAACACGGTTGGTGAGGCCGATCTCGACTGGACGCACTCGACTTTGCTGACTTAGCCCATGTTGCTTCAAACTGCCGGTGCGATCTCGCGGACCTTTTGAGTCGTTGAAATCGACAGCAATGATTCCGAGTGACTGACTTCACCACGCATCATCAGCAGCTCAAGAGCGGTATCCGCAGTCACCGTCTTTCCGCAACATTTACATGTTGCGGAAAACCAAAAAACATCCGGCTCGATTTCTCCGAGCGTGTGACCACGAAAAAGACATCTCAGTTGATTGAGTAGTTGCATGATTCTGGTTTCTTGTGGGAAGTAAGGTAAGGAGCACCAAACTCCATCAAGGAGCCGGGGCTGGTCAGCTTTTGCAGAACGCTAAGCAAAGATTTCTTTAATCACGTTGCCTTCGACATCTGTCAGTCGGAAATCTCTTCCGCCATAGTTGTAGGTCAATCGTTCATGATCCAGTCCCATCAGAGCCAACAACGTGGCATGCAGGTCTGAGGTATGCATTCGCCCTTCGACGGCATGCAGTCCGTACTCATCCGTTGAACCGTAAGAGAAGCCAGCCTTCACTCCGGCACCAGCCATCCACATGGGAAACCCGGTAATGTTGTGATCCCGCCCGTCGACACCCTGTGCGGTCGGCATACGCCCGAATTCGCTGCCGAACAACACAAGGGTGTCTTCGAGAAGGCCACGTTGTTCCAAATCCGCCAGCAGAGCTGCTGTCGGCTGATCTGTTGCTGCCGCATTGTTGATCAGTCCATTGTGAAGATTGTTATGATGATCCCAGCCGCCTTGTCGAATCTCGACGAATCGTACTCCCGCTTCACTCAGACGACGTGCCAGCAGACACTGGCGAGCAAAGCTGCCGGCCGGATCAGGCTTCACGCCATAAGCTTCCTGCACATGCTGCGGCTCCGTGGAGATATCCAGCAGCTCAGGAACTTTGCCCTGCATCCGAAACGCCAGTTCGTAAGACTGAATGATGCCATCCAGTTCGTCGGGGGCACCTGGTTGTCGAGCCAGATCCGAGTTCATTGACTGCACAAGATCAAGCTGACGCCTTTGCAATGACGTCAACTGTGACGCCTTCAGGTTGGGCAGGTATCCCGTGTCAGTCACTTTCGTGCCTTGGTAGTAGGCTGGCAAGAATGCCGTGCCGTAGTTCACCGCGCCGCCGAAGTTGGGGGACGGATTGATTGTGATGTATCCAGGCAGGTCCTGATTCTCAGAGCCCAGCCCATACAGCAGCCACGAGCCCATCGAAGGACGAGTCAGCGAAGCAATTTTTGCACCCGTGTGAAGCTGAATCACCGCTTGTGGATGAGCCGGGGTATCCGTATGGAGTCCCCGAATAAAGCACAGCTTGTCAACCTGTTTGGCAACGTGAGGATACAACTCAGAGACCCACGCACCCGAATTCCCATGCTGAGCAAACCGGAATTTTGATGCGACCAGCTTGCCGCCACCAGGGCCAGGCTTTTGATCATTCTGCTGTAGCGCTGTCTTGTACTCGAACGTATCCACGTGCGACATCGCTCCTTCCATAAACAGGAAGATGATTCGCTTCACCTTGGTTGGGAAATGCGGTGCCTTGGGCGCGAGTGGCCGTTCATCAGCGGCCTGCTCAGATGCAATCGATGGTTTGTTCTGACCCAATAATCCAGCGAGGGCCAGATAGCCGAAGCCAGTGCCGGAAGAACGCAGGACCTGGCGTCTCGAAAGCGGCGAGAATCCTAATGAGTTTGTCATCTTGAAAGTTCCTTTGTTTCTTGAGGCGAGCGGCAGGGCGTCAGCCCTCCGTGTTGCGATTTCGTGTTTGTGTGAATTCCATCTTTGGCACGGTCTGGAGACCGGCCGCAGCAGTAAGCTGCAATTTTTAGAGTAGGTCGACGAAACGGAGGGCTGACGCCCTGCCGCTCGCCGAGGCACTAACGAACATAACGAAACTCAGCGGAACCGATGAGGGCCTGAACGAAGCTGTGCCAGGCTGCGGTTTGCGCGTCTTTCGCGATGATCAATTCTTCAACGGGGGCTTCTTCTTCCTGAGCGACGTCATCCGGGTTTGCCAGTTGAGCCGCCTGGGCCTGTGCGACAGCAAGAGAAGAAGCGGCATCGCTGACCGGGGCCGGTGGATTTGATTCAACCGACGCTGTCGTTGTATTCACTGAAGCCTCAGTCTCCTGAGCTTTCGCGGCGAATGCATCAACAAGGGAAACTTCCGCTTCTGCAGCAAACTCCACCAGATATCCGTGGACACGAGCGATCTCTTCGGGAGTCGCATGCCGTCCGACGATTCTCAGATAAGCTTCGTCGACTTTGGCGACATCCGACAAGTCTGTTCGTGTGATCAACAACTCGGCGAGTGCCAGCGATTGCTTTCTCACAAAGCCATCGTTCAGCAGATACAACGCCTGGGTCGGGACCGTCGTTGTCTCTCGCGCCCCGGTCACAAGGCCCTGTTCTGCAAAGTCAAAGACCTCCAAAGATTTCGGCACCAGTGTTCGCAGCAGCGGCAGATAAACACTCCGCTTCAGACTGGCGTTGGCGTGATCAACGATCTTCTTTGCTTCCGGCCCATTGTTCCGCAACTCGATGACTCGCAGATCTTTCGCAGCCGAACCATTCTCTCGCGTCGCATCCAGCTTTCCTGACGCAGCCAACTGGGCATCTCGGATTTCTTCCGCGGACAGACGTCGAGGACTGTGACGCCAGACCAGACGGTTCTCTGGATCAGCAGTGAGATGTTCTGGCGTTGTCTCTGAGCCAAGCTGATAAGCTCGAGTCAGCACAATTTGTCGAATCAGCTTCTTAAGTGACCAGCCATTGTCAACGAAGCGATGGGCCAGATGGTCCAGCAGCTCCGGGTGTGAGGGACGATCGCCAGTGACTCCAAAGTTATCCGTTGTGCGAACAATGCCCTCACCAAACAGGTGATGCCAGACACGATTCACGATGACTCGTGAAGCCAGCGGATTGGCTGGATCCGTAAGCCACTGAGCCAGCTCAAGCCTGCCGCTTTGATTTGCTGGTATGGCAGGCTGAGCCGGCCCGTGAACAACAGAGATCACGCCACGCGGTACTTTCGGGCCAAGCTTCTCAGCCTCGCCACGATAACGAAGCTCCGTATCTCCGACAGTTTGTGCATCACGAACACCCAGTGCGATTTCACTGGTTGTCGTGGGATCCGTGAGGGCGACATACTCGGCCTGAGCGCGATTCCACTTCTGCCGCGCGATCTGCTGCATCGGGCGACCATTGGGCCCGGGCTTTTGAGCATCAGCACTGTCGCGCACTCGTTCAAACTCATCCTTCGCGTCGTCAGCCTTTTGCTTTGCGGCAGCAATTTTGGCCGCGTGCGCTTCGTCAACTTCGTCCTGTTTGGACAGGATCAGTAGTTTCTCGGTGTCGTAGTAATCAAGACCACCACCGCCCATCTTGTTGCGAAGACCGTCACACAGATCCGTGCTGTTAAAGATTCCCGCCAGCCCGTAATACTCGCTGGTCGGAATCGGATCAAACTTGTGGTCATGGCAGCGAGCACAACTGACGGTCAGGCCAAGCACTGATCGGCTGACAGTGTCAATCTGCTCGTCGATGTTGTCCATCACATAACGCACTTTGAATCGCTGATTGACGTCCTTGACACCCAGAGCCAGGAAGCCGGTGGCCGTTAGCTGTTCTTTCCGTTGTTCTTCGGATGAGTACGGCAGCAAATCGCCCGCGACCTGTTCACGAACAAACTGATCATAAGACTTGTCTTTATTCAGTGAGTCGATGACATAGTCGCGATACTTCCATGCCTGGGGAAACGGCAGGTTCCGTGCTGAACCGGTGGACTCGCCGTAGCGAGCAACATCCAGCCAGTGTCGTCCCCAGCGTTCGCCAAAGGCTGAGCTGGCAAGAAGCCTGTCAACGACGGTCTCAAAGGCGTTTGGAGATTCGTCAGCCAGAAAAGCTTTGATATCTTCCGGAGCCGGAGGCAGACCTGTCAGGTCGAAGGTTACTCGGCGCAACAACGTTGCTCGATCTGCATCGGCGACTGGCTGAAGTCCTTTCTGTTCAAGCTGAACGCCGACGAAGCGATCGATGTCGTCTCTGGCCCATTCTTTGTTCTGGATCTCCGGAACGGCGGGCGACTGCAGAGGTTGCCATGCCCAGTGATTCTTCCGAAGCGTTTCGTATTCCGGATTGACCTCGGTGAGTTCATAAGGAACTTCCGGAACAGGCCAGACCGCTCCATCAGTAATCCACTTACGCAGATCGTTGATTTCTTCTTCGGTCAACTGAGAATCCGGAGGCATCTTCAGTTTCGCATTTGTCTTCAGGACAGCTCGAATCAGAACGCTCTCTTCGGGATTACCAACGACGACGGCAGCACCTCGATTACCACCAGCCAGCAGACCATTGCGGTCATCAACACGCAAACCACCAGCGGCCTTGTTGTCAGCCGAATGGCAGTTGTAACAGTTGTTGACGAGCAGTGGACGGATCTTCTTTTCGAAGAACTCCAGTGCTTCGGCTGATGGTTTGGCCTCGTCAGCCAGCGTCGAACGAAAAGGGAAAACCAGAACAATGGCCACTGGCAGCATCCGCCACCAGCGTGCAAGAACAGGCGACATAACTTGATTTGCTTAGAGGCTTCCGCGACGTGCTACCGGGCACTGAAACGGACGGCGATGATTTCGACGGAACGAATTCGCAGGCTTCAAAACGAGCGGGAAAACGTCATCGACAACAACAAACAGCAGACATACACGACTCCATGAGCCTGCGTGCGCGCCTCTAAGGATGTAGTCAGCAGCAGCACAAGAAAGTTTTGCAAATCGCCCCAGATTGCCATCTTGTTAAAGATTTAACGATGTATTACTCATCGGGTAGTGGTTATTATGGTCGTCAGATTTCGGCGAGGTGTCAACAGGATTCGGAACACTCAGCTTGAATTTTAAGTTATTCAGGCCCCGTTTAGTTCATCCCCAACTCGATCACTTTCTTTTGTTTCTGTTCTTGCCAGCCTTGTTCCCTTTACCGCCCTGCTGAGCGGCTGGTTTCCAGGCAGGTTCGACAAGAGTTGCATTCCACTCGTCCCATGTCTTCTGCAGCTTTGCAAAGATTTCCGGTTCGCTGGCGGACTTATCGTTCTGTTCGCCAATGTCATCCTTCAGGTTAAACAAGGCGGGCTTGTCGATTCCATTGGCTTTAACCAGCTTCCAGTCGCCGTGACGAATCGCCGTCTGTTGACCGAATCGCCAATATAGGGATTCGTGCGGTGCACCGGTGACCTCGCCTTTGACATACGGCAACAGGTTCATGCCATCCAGTTTTTCTTCCGCTGCGACAGGAGATCCCACGCTGGCCAGAATCGTCGGCAGCAGATCCAGTTGGATCACCGGGTGATGGTATTCCGCAGACTTCAGTTGCGCGGGCCAGTTCAGAAAGAACGGAACACGAACGCCACCTTCCCAAGTTGTCGCCTTCTGGCCTCGCAGGGCACCGTTGGAAGAACCATTCCCAGGAGGGCCACCGTTGTCGCTGATAAAAGCAATCAGCGTATTTTCACGAACGCCGGCTTTCTTCAATGCTTCCACGACCTTGCCGACACTCTCGTCCAATGAGAACAACATGCCAGCATAGTTTCGGCGAGTTTCATTTTCGATGGAAGCAAACTTCTGCTGGTGTTCCGGCTTGGAGTGCATTGGTGCATGCACAGCATTGAACGTCAGTTGCAGAAAGAAGGGCTTCTCTTTGTGTCGGTCAATAAACGAAACGGCTTCGCGAGCAAATGCATCGGTCAGGTACTCAGGTTCCTCAATCTCTTCGTTGCCTCGATAAACTGGAGCCTGACCTTCTTCAGTGAAGTAAGGATGAGCACCGCCGAGGAATCCGAAGAATTCATCGTATCCACGTTGTTGTGGGCGGAATTTCTCGGCGTAACCAAGATGCCATTTGCCAACGAGGCCAGTGGTATATCCGGCCGCTTTGAGACGATTCGCGATCGTCGTTTCTTTCAGGTTGAGCCCAAACTCAGCGGTGTCGGCTCCCTGCCCTGGATTGAACTCGTGTCCGAATCGCTGCTGATACTTGCCCGTCAGCAGGCCTGCTCGAGTGGGACTACAATAGGGTCCGGAAACATATCCTGAGGTAAAACGGACGCCCTCGTTGGCAAGCTGGTCCACATGGGGAGTCGGAATGTCTTTGCCGCCAAGGTAACCCAGGTCTCCGTAGCCAAGATCGTCGGCCACGATGATCACAATATTCGGGCGTGCCTCCGCAGCTATCAAGACATTGCAGGTCGCTATGGTCGCGAACAACAATGAAACTAAACCAGTCAATCGCTTCATTCGTGCACATAATCCTCTGTTCAAATCAGACTCTTTCAAATCATTCACCACCGGAAGCGGGTGTTCCTTCCGTCAGATCAAACACAATCTCATTGGTCCCCGGCTTGACCTCCCGGCTATACTCCAGTGACAGTTTAGGCTGGTAGCCTTCCGTTAGATCCGGCGTCACCATCAGTCCCGTCTTCTTATCCTCCACTTCAATTTCATCAACGGCTGCCGTCCGGACTGTGACCTTGTGCTTCCCCACAAGCGCGCCGTCTTTATCTTCAGTGAACCGAATGTTGAACGTGCCATCCACCTGAGTGTAGGCGGCACCATAAGTGCCAGGAGGATCAATCGGCTGGAACTCAACATAGGCAAATGGAATGGGTTTTCCCTGTTGAATCACTTTGCCGGTGACAATTCCAAGTTCGGGCCCATCTGAACATCCGACAAAAAATCCCGACAGAGCCAATGTCCATGGGATGGATGATGAACGCAGAAAACGCATACAGAACCTCTCAAAAGCAGACTTCAAGTATATCAGCAGATTCACGCGGCGGAGCTGCAGGTGTTTTCCTGATTGCTCAGCTAACAGCTCCGCTCGCGTAAAGACTTCACAGCCAATCAGAATTCACCAAGAACAAAGCCGTCGTTGCGGCGCCCGAGCTTCTGGAAAGTTCCGATTGGGTTCACAGGAGACTGCTGGTTTGGATTGTTGTTCCGGAAGTCGATGTTTTCGCTCAGGAAACGAACAGCGCCGTCAGCAAACAGAAATTGAGCCCCACCAACGTGTCGACTGCTGAAGCCGCGTGTGACGGCGGGGTTACCGTTGGGCTGCAGCAGTGGGTCGTTGATCTTCACATCCAGGATCGCGAGATTCTGACGTGAACCCCAGATGCCGGTCCCCGTGTAGTTCCGCTGTCCGATCCAGTTGGCTCCCCAGCCCAGTTCCCAGTCTCGCTCGCCGACAACAAAGGTGTTGGACAGACCATCGGTGATATCACGGAAGTTCACTTTGCTGCTGCCCCAGAATGTTCCAAAAGGATCGCGTCCGCTGACAATCCAGTCTTCCGGTGTGGACCAGCGAGATCCTGAGACTGCGACGTAGTTGGCATTGCCAAGATGAACCGGAGCTCCTCCGAAGAACGCTGAATAAGGAGTATCCCATTCACGCTGAGTATTCAGTTCCGGGCCTGTATCCGATGGGCATCGATAACCAGGCAAGTTCATCTTCGGTAGAGCCTGAACGGTCGGATTCGCTGTGTTTCGCAGCAAAGAATCGAGGTCGACGCCATTTGCCTGCATCGCCTGAAACATGTTGGCATTTTCCAGTTGAGGCAACAGGAACGTGGCCCAGCCATACGATCCCATCGCGGCCACATTTTGATTGCCTGACTTGTGAACAACACCCGGCGGCAATGTGTTGTAGGTGTCATGATAGTTGTGCAAAGCTAGTCCAATCTGCTTGAGATTGTTCTTGCACTGCGTCCGTCGAGCCGCCTCACGGGCCTGCTGCACGGCTGGCAGCAGCAGAGCAATCAGGATGGCAATGATGGCAATAACCACCAGCAACTCAATCAGCGTGAAACCACGCAGTGAACGTCGACGTTCTGTCCTTAGAACGCTGTCCGAAATTAACATTTGCAAGACCCCTTTTGTGAACGGATGAGCATGAGCAATCAAAACAGCAGTCCACCGCGCGCAGTCGGGGCGTATCCGACTGCGTGAGCGGTGCGATGAAGGCAGAAGACCTTGTGCGAAGAAAACCTCTCAGCGCGATCCGGCCGCAGGTGGGGCGTGAGAATGCACGGAGTGAGAAGAGCATTGGTCAACTGAAATGAGGCCAGCAGGTTGGCTGGCGGCAAGGTGGAGATCACCGGATGGCAGAATGGCCTCTCCGGGATTCAGGTGTTGACGACGTCAACAACAACAGCAGCAGAACGGTTTCATTACGCGACTCCAATTCAGTGAGCCAGCGTGCCCGCCTCTAGAAATCCAGTCAGTCACGGCACTATTTAATTCGTCTGGTGAAAGCCGAAGCAACAATCCGCAGTCGCTTCTTATTATGTATCACCAATCGTGTCGTGGTTTAGTGTCGGCTGGTCGGGTGGGTTTGTCAATATTGTTCTGAGATTTTTTTGCTTTTAACAGCGAGAGGCTCACGGGAGCCCAAAACGGCGTGAACGACTCGGGTGAAGTCAGCACAAAGATGTAAGACCATTCAAGGCCGGAAAAGCGAGCGCTGAACGTAAGCCGGGGGCCGGTACGCGATGCCAATTCCGCCAACAGAAGAGTTTGGCCCTTTTAGAGCCACTCCAGTTTCCAGAATAGCATCAATCGGTGGTCTCTCGTGTCGTATCGCCAGTTCGAAAACGCCGACCAGAATGATGGAGTCTCGAATGACGATTCCCGACAAGGGAATCGTGCCCATCGCCGCAGAACCAACCATCCACGGGCCGCTTGCATTCGTGCGAGTAAATGCCACCTTTCACATAATGTGAAGTCCTTCTTTTGCGAACGCAGAGGCCACGGCAATGGGCGACTTTGGCAAGACGGAAAACTCACTCACTTCACTACAGAAATTGTTTGAGCGGATGAGGTTTCCCTGAGATTCCTGATTCGTCGTGCAAGGCCTTCAGAAAAACTGTCACTGGTGGATCTGTTGCGTTTGTGATACGCGTAAAGTTCACCAATTGTCAGCAAATCAGTGGTACACGGACGCTGGTTTCGATGACAATCCTTGGCTTTCTGCCTTCAAGCGGCTGAGGCTGAAGGTCAGTCAGGCTGTCATTTGCTCTGCAGGATAACTCTGCAGCCAGAGGAACTGGATGAATCCCATTCATTTTGCACTTCGCCGTCCGAAGACGGTGGTGGTGCTGTTGATCACGATCGTGATGACAGGACTTAGCGTCATCCGGCCAGGTTCCATTGATAACTGGCTGCGTGACCGTGGTGTGGAACTGCCACTGAAACGTATGGCAGTGGATATCTTTCCTGCGCTGAATCTTCCAGTGATTTATGTCTGTCAGCCTTATGGCGGGATGGACCCTGCGCAGATGGAAGGTCTGCTGACAAACTATTACGAGTACCACTTCCTGTACATCAACGGCATCCATCACGTCGAAAGCCGTAATGTGCAGGGGACGGCTCTGATGAAGCTGCAGTTTCATCCGGGCACAAATATGGCTCAGGCGATGGCCGAAACCATCAATTACGTGAACCGCTCACGAGCCATGATGCCGCCCGGAACAGTTCCTCCGTTTGTGATGCGATTTGATACCGGCAGCGTGCCCGTTGGTTATCTGGTCTTGTCCAGCGGAACCAAGACGATCTCAGAGATCCAGGACCAGGCGCTGTTCAAAGTTCGACCGATGTTCTCGTCGCTGCCAGGTGTGTCCGCTCCGCCTCCGTTCGGTGGCTCAGCACGTACGATCGTGATACGAGCGAACCCGGATCGACTGCGAGCCTACGGATTGTCGCCCGATGATGTGATCTCGTCGCTGACGGCGGGCAATACGATTAGTCCTTCTGGCAACATTCATCTGGGAGATCGTTATCCGGCGGTGCCTACGAATGCCATGATTCGCAACGTCGTCGAACTGGGACAGATTCCGCTCAAAACCGGTGAGCAGACTGTTTACATGCGCGACATCGGCACCATCGAAGATTCAGCCGACGTCTCGACCGGATATGCGCTCGTTAACGGGCGGCGTGCGGTTTACATCCTGGCGACGAAACGGGCCGACGCATCGACGATGAATGTGATCAGCGAGATTCGGAACGCATTACCGAAAATGCAGAAGGAGTTACCTGACGACATTCAGGTGGCCTTTGAATTCGACCAGTCCCCGTATGTGACTCGTGCAATCGGCAGTCTGGCGACAGAAGGAATTCTGGGGGCCGTCCTGACTGGTCTGATGGTGCTGCTGTTTCTCCGCGACTGGCGCAGTGCTTTGGTCGTCGTGTTGAATATTCCTCTGGCGATTCTCTCCGCGATTGTGGGACTGTGGCTGACCGGGCAGACGATTAACCTGATGACTCTTGGAGGTCTCGCCCTGGCCGTTGGGATTCTGGTCGATGAGGCCACGGTGGAGATTGAGAATATTCACACGCAGCTCGGACGGACCAAATCCATCGGCCATGCGGTGCTCGCTGGAAATCAGCAAACCGCGGTGCCTCGATTACTGGCGATGCTTTGTATTCTTGCGGTATTCGTTCCGACGTTCTTCATGGAGGGAGCTCCTCGCGAATTGTTCGCACCGCTTTCTCTCGCCGTCGGCTTTTCGATGATCAGTTCGTACATCCTGTCCAGCATGTTTGTGCCGATTGCCTGTGTCTGGCTGTTAAAGCCTCAGCACACGAGTGAACATGCTTCGGAGAAGCGAGAATCTGCGTTCATACGCGGCTTTCGAAACATCGTCAGGCTGAGCATTTCAACGCGATGGATCAGTGTCCCGGTTTATGTCGGGGCGTGTGGTTTGTTGCTGTGGTTGTCATCGAAACAGGTCGGTGTTGAGATTTTCCCGAGCATTGATGCCGGTGAGTTTCGACTGCGACTCCGAGCAGCTGACGGGACTCATATTGATGCCACGGAAGCCATTACAAAGCAGGTGCTGGATACGGTCGGTGAAGTAGTCGGGAAAGATAAGATTCGTCTGACGCTGGGATATGTGGGGACCGTACCGGCGTCATTCCCGATCAACGCGGTGTATCAGTTTTCACGAGGGCCTGAAGAAGCCATCCTGCGAATCGCTCTGAAGCCGGGCAGCGGTGTCAGTACAGAAGCGATGAAGGTACGATTGCGTGAAACTCTGGCTCAGAAATTTCCTGACGTGCGGTTTTCGTTTGAGCCGGCCGACATTGTCAGCGAAGTGATGAGCTTCGGCTCGGCGACACCGATCGAGGTCGCTGTACGTGGTGGATCCATTGCGGAGAATCGCGACTTTCTGAAACGAGTGCAGCAGTCGTGGTCCGATATTCCGGTGCTGCGAGATACTCAGATTGTGCAGTCTCTGGACTATCCGACAATCGATGTGAAGATTGATCGTGAGAAGGCCGGACTATCAGGGGCCACGATGAATCAGGTCAGTCGCTCCGTGCTGGCTGCGACATCGTCCAGTCGCTTTGTCGTGCCTAACTATTGGCCCGATCCAAAATCCGGAGTTGGGTATCAGGTGCAGGTGGAGATTCCTCAGCCAGCCATGGCCTCATTGGATGACCTTGGCACGGTGCCTGTGCTGAATAAGCCGAACGCGAACCCTGTGCTTCTTCGAGATGTCGCCCAGATTACTCAGGGAACGATGCCGGGAGAATTTGATCGATACAACATGAAGCGTGAGCTTTCACTGGCCGCCAACATCGTCGGAGCTGACCTCGGCAGTGTGGCGACACAGGTGATCGCCGCTGTCGACAGAGTTCAGAAAGAAGATGATGCCGCCAAAGATGAACTCGACAAAGCGGCTGCGGCGGCCGTTGCGCCGGGACAGCCTGCTCCGGCCAAGGCAGGCCGCATCACCTATGAGTTGCGAGGCCAGATTCCTCCGCTGCGACAGATGATGAGCGGACTTGGAGTCGGATTGTTACTTGCTCTGCTGGCCATCTTTCTGATGCTGACGGCAAACTATCAATCGTTTCGTTTGTCACTGGTCACTGTTGCCGCCGCTCCGGCTGTTGTCGCCGGGGCCGGTCTCATGTTGTGGAGCACCGGTTCGACGTTGAACATTCAGTCGTTCATCGGTGTCATCATGGGACTCGGCGTCGCGATGGCGAACGCGATTCTCGTGGTCACCTTCGCGGAAGAGCGGAGACGAAACGGGGAGTCCTCAAAAATGGCGGCGGAAAACGCAGTGGTCGCTCGTCTGCGGCCGATCATGATGACCAGTTGTGCGATGCTGGCCGGAATGCTGCCGATGGCGCTGGGACTGGGCGAATCCGGACAGCAGACCGCTCCCCTGGGACGGGCCGTCATGGGAAGCCTGATTGCTGCCACGATAGCGACTCTGTTTATTCTTCCTGCGGTGTTTGCATTGATTCAGGGCCGAAGCTCAACCGCTTCACCGTCGCTGCATCCGCTGGATACTGATGAGACCAGCTAAAAAGGGGAATTTGTCAATTAGTCGGGCCGACTGTTGACTAAATCGTTTACCGCCCAGCCGCAGGCGCCGGCCAGACTCAAAAGCCGGCGCCTACGGCTGGGCGGTAAACAGAAGTATGGAATAGTGCATTACATCAGTAACTCACCAGCGCCCGTTGGCTGATCGAATGTGGTTGATAATCTTCTTCCAAGTTGCCGGAACCACTGAAGCGTGATCAAGGATACTGTTATGTCTAAGTTCTCTCGTCTTCTGCTCTGTCTGCTGCTGGCCGGTTGCAATTCGGCCAATGTTACATCGGAATCATCCTCATCCGGTGAGCAATCTGCAGTCGAGTTGCCAAAAGTGGCGACCACAAAGCCCGCGAAGAAGACGATTATTCAAAAGACGATTCAGCCTGGTCAGATTGAAGCGTTCAGTACAACGCCGATTCATGCCAAAGTCGCCGGTTATGTCGATCAATTGAAAGTCGATATTGGTGACCGCGTCAAAGGTCCGGTGCGCGATGCAGAGGGAAAGCTTGTCGAACCCGGTAGGTTGCTGGCCGTTCTTTCCGCGCCAGAACTGGAAGAGGAATTTAATCAAAAGGAAGCGATGGTCGAACAGGTGCGTGCTGAGGTGCTGCAGTCCGAATCGGCCATCAAAGTCGCGATGTCGATGCAGCAATCCGCGACTGCCGGGGTGGAAGAAACCGTCGCCGGTCAGCAGCGAGCCAACGCCCAGTATTCCAGATGGAAGTCTGAATATGATCGAATGCAGGCTCTGGCGGAAGCGAAGACGATCACGCCAAAACTTGCCGAAGAAACGGAACTGCAGTTCAAATCTGCGCAGGCCAGCCAGTCCGAGGCGAACGCTAAGCTCAAATCCGCAAGGGCTGTGGAGAACGAAGCCGCTGTAGC
The DNA here is from genome assembly GCA_044235005.1 of Planctomycetaceae bacterium. Classification (GTDB taxonomy): domain Bacteria; phylum Planctomycetota; class Planctomycetia; order Planctomycetales; family Planctomycetaceae; genus SXXK01. Next base: position 15,342 of record JBIIIF010000167.1, read on the forward strand.
CGTCGAGAAAGCTCAGGCTGATCTACAGGCAACGAAGGCTCATCTGAAAGTAGCAGAAGCCGATCGTGACCGAGTTGCCGCGTTGCGTGAGTATCTGCAGATTCGAGCTCCATTCGACGGGATCATTACCGAACGATCGATCGACGCCGGGCATCTCGTTCAGGCCGCTCGCAGCAGTGCCGACCAGCCTTTGTTTGTGTTGATTCAGGCCAACACCGTTCGATTGTTTATTGATGTCCCCGAGGCTGAGGCATCTCTGGTTGAAACAGGTCGACCGGCGAGGATCACAGTCTCCGCGATGGGCAATGCCGCGTTCGATGGCATCGTCGCGAGAACAGGATGGGCTCTCCAGACCGGGACGCGATCGCTGAAATGTGAAATCGACGTGCCCAATCCGGACGGCAAGCTGCGTCCCGGCATGTAC
>JBIIIF010000168.1:0-15735 GCA_044235005.1 Planctomycetaceae bacterium
ACGGGAACTTTCCAAACGACGTTCTCTGTTTCGGACCACTGCTGAGGAGTTTCTGGTCCCGTTACGTGTCCATCAGAATTCGGTCCTCGAAACTGAGGCCAATCGCCAAAGAACATCAGGCTCACACGTGTGATCACAAGTTTCATCATGGAACAATCTCAGGCAGGCAGAACAGGGCTAAGGCAGGAATAATTGGGGATCAGCCGGAAAGAACCAGGGGACGGCCGAGTGGCAGTCGACATCAGACGATGTGCGTTTTCACTCTGTCAGGCAGCTGGATCTCAGCGTCAGCAGTTTGTCGAATGCGAAATGGATTTGCAAACAGACGAATCTGAATTGGAGAGCGTGGGGGCAGTGCTGAATGTCGGCAAATCACAATTAAGAATGGATTCCAGCTTTAGAATCACTCGCGACTGCCCCAAGGCATCGCTTCATTTGGTGTCTTCACTTTATATCTGGCGGTGCGTGATTCGCCACGAGGTGTTTTTCCTGGCTGAGACTTGTGTATACTCTTCCAGTTGAACCCATGTCAGCGTCATGCTCATTCACTTATCAGCGAGGATGCCGTGAGACATGCGAGGCGCGGTGATTAAGACCGTGTCGCGATTTGCAGGGCTGGAGAGCATTCATGACAACTCGCAGAACATTACTAAAATCGGCCGTCGGTTCGGCTGCCTTGGCTTCGCTGATGCAGACCTCCGCCCGCGCAGATGTCGGTTTGACTCATTTTGCCCCCAGAGCTAAGCGAGTTGTCTACCTGTTTCAATCCGGCGGGCCATCGCATCTGGAACTGCTGGATGAAAAACCGGAACTGAAGAAGCTGCACGGAACCGAGTTGCCGGATTCAATTCGTCAGGGGCAACGGCTCACCGGAATGACATCCGGCCAGTCCAGCTTTCCCGTGATCGCGCCAAAGTTTGGTTTCAAAAGCTGTGGGCAATCCGGTCTGCGAATCAGTGAACTGCTGCCTTACACCGGAAAAGTCGCCGACGATATCTGTGTGATTCGTTCGATGCACACGGAAGCCATTAATCACGATCCCGCCATCACGTTTATTCAGACAGGTTCGCAGCAACCCGGACGACCGGCACTTGGCGCGTGGGCCAGTTATGGTCTGGGTAGTGAAGCAGAAGATTTGCCGGCCTTTCTGGTCCTGATTTCTCATGGCAGCGGAGCTGATGCCAATCAGGGACTGCTTGAACGACTCTGGGGCAGCGGGTTTTTGCCATCCAGCCATCAGGGCGTCAAACTTCGCAGCTCGGGCGATCCGGTTTTGTATCTGTCGGACCCCAAAGGCATGAATCGTGGCCTGCGCCGCAGGATGCTCGACAGCATTTCCGCGCTGAACCAGAAACAACTGCAGGAGTCCGGAGATCCGGAGATTGCCACGCGGATCGCTCAGTACGAAATGGCGTTTCGCATGCAGTCGTCAGTGCCGGACCTGATTGATACATCGAAAGAGACGGAAGCCACTTTCCAGTTGTACGGCGAAGAAGCAAAGAAGCCGGGCACATTTGCCGCGAACTGTTTGTTAACACGCAGACTGTTTGAAAAGGGCGTGAGATTCGTACAGCTCTATCATCGCGGCTGGGATCAGCACGGCGGGTTGCCGACCAATATTCCGAAACAGTGCCGCGATATCGATCAGCCACAGGCCGCTTTGATTACTGATCTGAAGCAGCGAGGAATGCTGGAGGATACTTTGATTATCTGGGGCGGTGAATTTGGCCGCACTGTTTATGGCCAGGGAGGACTTCAGGAAAACTACGGCCGCGATCATCACGGCCGCTGTTATTCCATGTGGCTTGCGGGCGGCGGAATTCGCCCCGGGTATGTCCATGGGCAGACCGATGAATATGGCTACAACATCGTCCGCGACCCTGTCCATGTTCACGACATTAACGCGACGATTCTGCACTGCATGGGCTTTGATCACGAACGGCTGACCTATCGTTATCAGGGCCGTGATTTCCGCTTAACGGACATCCATGGCAAAGTTGTCGAATCGATTCTGAGCTAGTGATCGATTACTTCCGCGTTGCACGAATGTGGTTATGGCAATCGAAGCAACTTTTGTTGGCGGACAGCCATTCCAGTTGCGCGGATGCGAATTCAGACTTCTGAGCGGCTTCGTCGAGGCGTCGAATGGCGTTGCGAAATGACTGAGTATGCTCGCGATACTCCGTGTCACGCAAGACCTGCCAAACTTCTGCCTTGCTGATCGCAGTCAATGCTTCCGCGCCTTCATGAATCAGCTCTTTGTCTTCCAAAGCCAGACCTTCCAGCACTTTCGAAGTCGCTTCCAGCTTGGATCGCATGCTGACCTGAATCGGTGCCTTCTTTGGTTCATCCTGAGAACTGGCAGCGAACGCGGCTGGCAGAATAGCCCCTATGCAGACTGTGCAAAGGATTGTTCGTTTGGAGAAAAATCGAAATGGCGTGGACTGAGTTTTCATGACTGCTCCTTCGTGGATGGGGACCGGACGTGTGACGACACACAATCCACACATTGGCAATCAGTGTGCCATAGCAGGACAATCTCGATCGGAGAACGCGGCTACGGCACACATTTCTCCCATCGCAGTTCGAGGTTCTTCCGGCAGGATTAACGATTTCTGCTCGCAGTTCTTCGCTGCTTGAGCATGATCACAAAACTGGGACGGCGGCAAGTTAAGAGATTCCGTTCTGTTCCACTTTCGAATGTGCACATGGCTCAATATCCGAACGCGGGATGTGCGGAAACGATACGCTCCATTCCCCGCAGGTGTGCGATTGGCAGGAGATTGACATTCAGGAACGCGAGAGATTCTGCCCCGTTGCGGGACACTTTGTCGCTGCCTATCGCCTTGCTGCAATGCAGGGGCTTAAATGCTGCCCAGTTCTTTACGCAAGGCCTCCACGATCCTGCCACTGCGCGGACCTGTGCTTTGAAGCTCGAACTGTCGAGTTGTTTCCGCGACCTGTTGAATTCGGATTTCCAGGTGATCGTCCGGCAACGCTTCGGAGATGCGATCCGCCCATTCGATCAGACACAGCCATTCGTCGGACAGAAGGTACTCGTCAGCACCGATCGAAAGGAACTCGTCCAGATCACCAAGCCGGTAAGTGTCAAAATGGGCGACCGGGATTCTTCCATCCGTATACAACTGCATAATGACAAACGTCGGACTGTTGACGAAAGCGGTGTCAACGCCAAGCCCGCTGCAGAGGGCGCGGACAAAGCGAGTCTTCCCTGAACCAAGCTGTCCATTGAGGGCAACGGGAAGTCCATGTGTCAACACGGCTGCCAGCGCATGGCCCAGATGGTCGGTTTCCTGTTCGCTTTGGCTCAGAAATGTCAGTGAGCTATTCATGATTCGACGAATCAGCGTCGGCTGCAGTTCCGCCTGAACTCTCTGTCGCAGGAGTTTCGGTGGTCATGACCGGGATTCTGGGATCATCGATCGAGAACAGTGCGTCATCAGTGCGGTTGGGAGCTTCCTGATAATTCCATCGCCACAGTCGGTGCGGTTGAAGCTCATGAGTGATCGAACTGCAACCCGTGGAAGACAGGAATAACAGGACGGGGGCGATTTTTTTCATGGACGAACATCTCCTGGCAGAATGCAACATGGCGGGGAGGATAAGCCGCGCTGCTGCCGATGGGAATGCGGGTTTCGCTTCTGCGACGGGTCTGCCGGCGATTCATGAACCCGAAAGCGGCGATCGCCCGCAAGTAACGGCGATTCCTGCCGTTGGCGGGTCCCGGCTGCAGAAGATTTCGAATCCTTCGGCGTCTTCAATCATCGCTGCTGTTCCGGTCGGTGCCGGTGCTCGTGCGGATTCAGTGACTGCAATCGCTCGGGGTGTAGTCGACATCGAATTTCAAAGTAGGTTCTTTCTGGGAGCCTCATCTTTAGCCACATCTTTAGGATGAATTCCGCATTCGGCACCAACACGACGATCATCTTCGTGTTCGTCGCGAGTCACCTTGCGACCGTTCTTCGCGTGCGGAGCTTTGCGACACAGAGAGGCCAGTTCGCAGCCATCGCATTCGTCCCCGAAATAGATGACATTCAGCACCGGGCCACTCGCTGTTTGACGAGTCTCCTGGCCTGAGCGATCAGGTTTAGGCACATTTCAGAATGGGTTCTTGAGTTTTTGCTCCGTCGATCATCGCCTGAAGTTTAGTCCATCCTTCCCAGAGGACCAACCATCCGGGGTGGCTCTCATGGTTTCGGTTCATGTGGCCGCCCACCCGCCATGCGCTACGCGATGCCCAACAAGTGGGTGGAGCAAGTGGGACTACTTTTGTTCAAACAGCTCTGGTGTGACCTTGCTTCGCTTCGCGGAACCGCCTGATGCGGACCCGCACGTCAGGTGGTGTGGGGAGGGCCGTCAGCAATGACGGCCGTTACCCGATTTCGTCGCGTCGCTTGACCAGCGACGCACGTTCCTTTTGGGGTGCCAAACGGTGACGCGCCGAAGATTGTCCGTTCGCAAATGGGGTGCCGACAGCTTCGGTAGACGGCGTTCTAAAATCAGTCGGTGATCTCCAATTCACCGATGTCGTGCCTGGTACCATCGGGATCGCGGTAGAACACATGATATTTCCCAGTGGAATGTTTTGGCAGTGCGAGGTCGTAACCGTCCTTGCCGTTCGAATTCGTGGCGACCGAAGTAACGACGGTTATATCGATCTCTGTGTCTTTGACTGCAGCCTTCACATCGACAGGGACAACTGCGGAGTTCTTGAGCCATTCACCGCCAATGTACTTCAGTGGCACCACCACGCGGCCGCCTTCGTTCGTCGTCGGCTTGCCAAGCTGAACCTGGCCAACATACGCAAGTGGTTTGGCCTCTCGCGTCGCTGTTCGGACAGTTGCGTCACAGCCCACAAGCGTAAATAGGAGCACGGAGGCGAGAATCGCGGAATGGCGGGCGGGGGCAATCTGTGTGTGCATTCGCATGGTATTCCCTGATTTCCTGACACGACGAACGGTGGCGATCAGCGGCTCGCGACCAGAAACTAACCACGTTACCGGAATCTATCGCGAGTCCGCTGCATCGCCTGGTTCGGCACGAGACGCCTCGGCCAGAGTGCGCTCGATGAATTCTGCCAGCAACCGTGATTCGACGCCATCATTGTGTAGCCCCTTGAGCATGCCCGTCTGATCTGCCGCCGACCTGTTCTGGCCCAGTTTGTATTTGCCCTCGATACGGGTTAACGGCATCTCGAATCCGATAACGCCAGCCAACAGCCGCTGGCGAAAGTCATCCGGCAGATCGTTCGACCACGGGGACTGCCGACCGGACTCATATTTGCGAACGGTCAAATCAACAACCTGGCGGGTCTGGTCTGCCGACAAAAGGCGAGGCACGCCGTATACATGCACAGCAGCGTAGTTCCACGTCGGGACTGCTGGTCCGGTGGCGTACCACGTCGGTGATACGTAGGCATGCGGCCCCATAAAGATCGCGAGGGACTCGGTATCACCAAAGCCTTCCCACTGTGGATTGCCGCGTGCGAGGTGGCCCAGAAGACGTTCGTTTTCGTGATCGACTATAAGCGGCAGATGGGTCGCAGATAGTACGCCATGACAGGTGCTCACAAGCGTGGCAAAGCCGTACCGTCCCATGAACGCAAGCAGCGTTTCGCGATCATCGACGCGGAATGATGTGGGTATAAACATGTGCTGATGATATCTGTGTGGGCTGCCTAACGACTAACCGGGTTGCGGGAGTGACGCATCCACGTCAAAGCCAGCACCGACCGCAACTCCGGTGGAACGCATTGATACTCATCATGGCCCCGGCATTTGGTTGAGGCGTGTCCTAAAGTAGATGTGAGAGACTGGCGTCTTCACAAATGTAACGGGCTCACTCCACAACTTCACACAGGAGACCATGATGAGATTTTACAAGAATACACATGCATTCTACGCTGGCATTGACCTTCATGCCAGAACACTTTACCTCTGCGTCCTCGATCACGCGGGGAGCAAACTCCTGCACCGTGAATTCCCGTGCCGCGTTGATGAACTCGAACTCGCCCTGGCCCCCTATCGTAACGGCCTCGTCGTCTGCTGCGAAACCACCTTCTGCTGGTACTGGCTCGCTGATTTCTGCCAAGAACGAGACATCACTTTCGTCCTCGGCCATGCTCTGTTCATGAAAGCGATCCACGGCGGAAAGGCCAAGAACGATCGCATCGACGCTGAAAAGATTGCGTCATTACTGCGAGACGGAGTTCTCCCGCAGGCTTACGTTTATCCGGCCGGCATGCGAGAAACTCGTGACCTGCTCCGTTGCCGAACCAGCCTCGTGCGACAGCGATCACAGGCGATGGTTCAAATTCAGCTGACCAATGCTCAGTGGCTCTTTCCAGTCGAGATGGGTAAGCGACTGCAATATGCCAGCAAACGCATCGACATCGACAAAGCCTTTGGCGATCCCAGCGTGCAACTCAGCGTCGCTTCCGATCTCGCCAATCTCGATCACTTCGATGAAGAAATTCGCAAGCTCGAACTGCATCTCGAACGATCCGCCAAAGTCGATGATTCCCTGGCCTTCTTCCTCCTGAAGACAATCCCCGGCGTCGGTAAAGTTCTGGCTCTGACGATGCTCTATGAAATTCACGACATCGGACGATTTCCAACAGTCGGCAATTTTATCTCGTACTGTCGACTTGTGAAATGTGCTCACACGTCCGCTGGAAAAAGCTACGGCACCGGCGGAGCAAAGATCGGCAACGCACATCTTCGCTGGGCCTTCGGGGAAGCGGCCGTGCTGCTGATTCGCGAATCGGCAGAAGCCAAGAGCTTCGTTGATCGCATGACAAAGAAGCACGGCAAGCCCAGGGCCATCTCGATTCTCGCGGCAAAGATTGCTCGCACGGTGTATCACATGCTGCGTCGCAGGCAGGCCTTCGATGCCGCTCGATTCTGGAACACTCTCTCCACACGAAGAAAGTCGACCGTGAAAGTCTCATGACATTCTGGAACCGAAGCGGATCGGACAGGCTGCCCGGCGAACTGAACCCATACGACTGAGCACCACAATGCGAACTTCTGAATCCTGGCAGCTGCGACTAATCGTCACTCGATGACTGAGCAGCAGCACGCCCCATGAGTTTGCCTGTGCCCAATAGTCAGAGTTCCTCGCTTTGATTGGCCGTCCGATCCGTCTTCGAATCTTATTGTCTGCCGAAGCTATTGAAATCAGTGTCTGTACCCGAACCGAGTCCGCAACTAACTGAAGACGAGCCTTCATCGGATCGTCCATTTCCGTCGTTTTGAATAGACCGGATTACTCGGCTAAAACCGAGTCAGGGGCATTGCCCTTGTGGGTTAACGAAAGAGTTTCGAGGACGCTGGTCGATTCGCCGCACGGCCGATCGATCGGCTGCCTGCCGCGATGCAGGCCACGCAGAGAAATCCGCGTGACGTGATCCTCCACAGGTGTTTGGAGCAGCACTTCATCCATGTGATGAAGGAAGACTGTCAATCCAGTTTTAGAAACGAACGAACAGATTCGACTTCGAACAGCCTTATCAGACCCTGAACGGAACAACGGAGACCTTTTGAAACACACGAGCTGACAAACCATCAGCTCCGGCTCAACAAAAGGGGCAGGCCGCCACCGCGCAGAACTCCCAGCGTGCAACCGGCCACTACGCTGCCCAGACTCCGAGCCGCCCCTTTCATTTTCGCCATCGCCTCAGTCACTCACCAGCGAACTGAGGCGACGGCGAAAACGAAAGGAGCTCCACTCAAAAGAATCTCTTTTTCCGAACACTTAAAATACGTACCCTTGACTCGGGGGGCCATACAGGTGTTCGCCCTCGGTTCGAGAGCAACGTGATGTCAATCCTTTGTGCGTGCAGAGAACTCCGATACTCTTCTCGTCAATTCGTTGTGGAACTCGCGCGCTTCGTCCTTTGAACCGAGCCAATTCAAAGCAATACAGTATTTCTTTTTGGTTGAGTGCACATAAAGAAAACGCTGTCCATTTATCTCTAAGTTGCTCAAGCCGGCAATTTCGGAATATGGCAACATAAAATTTCGCTTGATCGGGAAGCCAACGGGAAATGCGATCGAAGTATCCGTTAGCACGACATCAGGAACGCCGTGAAATAATGTCGTGAGAATTGTCCATACGCCGGCAAGTACAAATAGCGCCGACAGGACGGTGAGAATCCAATAGAAGATGGTTGCGCCAAGCGGCCCAAACTCCAGTACGCCATTTAATATAAGTCCTTTGTCGTTGGTCAACGCTTTGTAACCGAGTACCGCCGTACACGCACCAAAGAATACAGAACCTAGCAACGTGATTGCCAGCGAGGGTCGGCAACGAAATGTTCGAATGTTGTTGTCAGTTGTCATCGTATAACGAAATTAGGAGGGCAGAACGCTCGCAATCACCCGGTTGGCGCGAGTGATTGTCCATGTGAAAACCGGCTGTTCGCCAACTCCGGTGCATTGCATTGTTAGCATTTGAGTTTCACTGCGATTCTGTCACGCGCAATTCGAAGCGCCATTGTCTGACAGCTGTGTCACGCGCAACTCAATCTGAGTTCAACGTTCATGTCGTTTTCAGATTACGAGACAAGTCGCCCCATGGCAAGAGCATTGAGTCAGCAGAATTGTTCGTGGTTCAGAAGTCTTCAGCGTCGTTGAAGCGGTGCCGACCGTCTGCGCTGAATTCGGCGAGTACTGTCTCAAATCGAAATGCAATGCACAGTGGAATCAAATCAAGCAGCGATCGATAGCCGCTTGCGTTCTGCGATTCATCCGTGTCTATCTGTGTAATCCGTGGTCAACACTGCGATTCAATTCAGCTGAGCAAAACGTCCAGCAATCAAACGCTGACACATCGATCAAACAGCGATGCGGAGAATGCGATTCATCGACGCGCTGAATCTATCCCATGCTAACGTCAAAATCACCCGGCTGCGGCGAGCGACTTTGCAAAGTGTAAGAAACACACCACCGCAGCTCGGGTGCATTTTATCGTTATTTTGTAATTCAGTTACTTTCCGACGAGATCCTCTGGGGCAGCAAGCGTGCCTTGCATGATACTGGACGAAGAGGCGTGCTGCGACCTTTGGTTCGACAGCCGCGATTGCTGTACAACCACCGCAATGACAGTAACGAAAAACGGAAGAATCCATCCTCCGGTCAATACGACAACGTTGCCGCCGATACCGTCATAGTCGTAATCGTTTCGGAGTCGGGCCATTGCCCGAAGCGCGGGAAGACTGAAATGGCCACGAAACATGATGGCCAAAAACCATGATACAAGAACAGCAAGGAAGGCACGCAGGGCCAACGACTTGAGTGCCCGTGCTTTGATCGACGTGAAAATGAACAATGCTGGAACGATGAACGACGACACGAATATGCCGAGATCGCCAATAGCGGCGCATGCAGTAGCAGGTAACCATTGACCCGGACGCAAGAAGCTGAGTCCGACGTCAACGCCTACCCCAGCAATGAACGCAATGCCAATCACAGTGAGTGCGCGCATGTCTTTGCAAAATAACGACCGCGATAACCGAGTCGCGGCGATTGATTCTCCATTGTCAAAAACGACGGCTCCGCGACTTCGGTTCATCGCATGGTTCTGTCGCGTCATTTATTCGAGAGGAGCCCACGTTCGAGAAAAGCCTCGAACGACGGAGACATCTCATGGATGCCACCAAAATTGTGATCCTCGACGAGCATTCTACCAGTCTGCGTATCGATACCGAAGGGATTGCCAGCACCGTCCCATCCAATTACGAACACATCATCCATTGTCCATCCGTTTGCAACCTCGCATTCTGCTTTGAACTTGCGATGCGTTTTGGTCAGTTCATCGATTCCGTCCACCCATTCGCTACCAATCGTGCCACCGCCGCAATTAAGTAGAAACCAGCGGAAGTCATCCGGAATTGGGCCGAAAGTTGATTCAAATTCCTCCAGATGGGCTTCCGTCGCGACGGCGTATTTGCATCCGTCCGGCAGTGCGGCGAAAGCATCGGCGATCAGTTTGCGTTTTGATTTGTTCATGTGCCACGACCAGTGTCTTCAGCGACAGAACGACTACGCTAACACGGTTGCCGCGAGGGAGCATCCATTTCAAAAACCCGTGATCGGCAACTCGGGTTCAGCGTTTTGTTCGTCGCGTTTTGTTGATGCTTGTCCCCAGATTCCTGGCGGCTTCGCCGCTTCTGGTCGACATCATGGACAACGACAGCCAAGTTTGGAATCAGCACGGCAACGATTATTGTTGAGACAAACGATTCAGGCAAATGTCCGGCATTCGCGAACAACGCAAGCAGTAGGAACAATCCAGAAAGCAGAATGCAATAAAAAGTCGCTTCGAAGGAAAGAAAACCGAACAACGCGAGCACTAGTGGCGGTGAAGAAATGCACAAAGAGGATAGGAAAAACTGCCAAAGCCGACTGAGCCACCTGTGCTTAATCTTTTCGAGCAACAGCAGACCAACGAGAGCGATAGCTATAGGGGTAAATACGGAGAGGATGATTGCAACAAAGTACATGAAAATCGTCCTCGTGGAGAGGCAGTATCTGATCCGAGCGACGAACGCCGGCGATCAGCGGCTCGCGGCCTTGGACTTTCCCTCACGCCAGACCTTATCGCGAGTCAGCTGCATCGCTTTGTTCGGCGTTGCGTCTATTCCTCGTCCGGCCTCTCCGTTTCTTGACCGCTTTCTGCCGCGAGGAAAGCAAGCACGTCGCGCACGACGTCCGCAACGACCTTTTCATCCGCCCCCTTGCCCCAGCGGTCGTCACCGCCGCCGAAATAGAATCCGTGACCGTAGCCGGGGTATTCGCGATACTTGACCCGCACCCCCGCCTCCTTCATGAGCGGCACGATGATCGGCCCGTTGAGCCTGCGGAGATCGTGCTTGTCGCCGTGGAGGATGAGCACGGGAGCACGGAGCGTCGCGAGCTTCTTCCGGGTCCTTTCACGCAGCTCCGGCGTGAAGAACCGCTCCGGGCTTGCCATCATCTCGAGCCGCGAGCCGTAGTCGCCGGTGGTGAGCATACCGGTGTAGAGCACCGTCGCCGGTTCACCCGCTACCACAGCCCGCACCTCCGCGTCGCCGCCAAGCTCGAGCGCGATGCTACCGCCACCGCTGCCGCCATAAAGGGCGATGCGCCGGGAGTCGATGCCTGGCACCCGCGCCGTCGCACGGACCACCGCCCGCACGTCCTCGATCGGCCAGCGCGACTGCACGTCGTCTTCGTAGGTGCGAAACGTGGCCATCACCACGGCATGGCCAGCGGCAAGGAATCGCGTGATGACTGGGTTGGCCGTGAGGTGCCGGCGCAGGGCGGCCTCTGGAAACTCTCTCAGGCCGCCGTGGATGAAGACGATCGCGGGCACAGAGGCTTCGCCCTGCGGCCGCCGCCACCACGCCCGAACGGGCCGACCGTCTGTGGCCTCTGTCTCGATCGTGCGCACGGGGCACTCGGACTCGGGGATCGTCACCGCTGGCACCGGCCAGTGGAACACGGCCGTGGCCCCGTCCCCCTCCATGCCGGCGGCTCTATTGCCGGCAACTGCGACACTCCTCCGCGCGTATGACTGCGCCTCTGTCAGCGTGACGACACCATCATTATCAACATCCGCCCGCCTGAAGAATTCTGCTTTGCCGGCTTCGGATGCGGACAACCTGCCATTGCCATCGCGGTCAAGCCGCTTGAAGTGCTCGGCCACACCACTGCTGGTTTCGGTGCGCGTCTCCTGTGCGGCAAGCGGCATGCACACAATAGACATGGCAACACACCATTGAAAACCAATCGGTCTCACGATCTTCGCTCCTTGCCGCCGAACGCTTGCAATCACCCGGCCGCGACGAGAGATCGTCCATTGTCAAAACGCCCGACTTCGCGGCTCGGGTGCATTGCTTGGTTATCCGACGATCGGGTCAAGTGTCATAGTCGCCATCCCACGGTGGGTAGAACGCCATATAGTCTCCTGGCTCCGCTATCACATTCCATTCATCTTCTTCTTCTTCGGGAGCCTGGGTGACGAGCCCGAAGTTGACACCATTCCATTCATGCACAAATGGAGATACCTTTATGTTGCCGAATTTTGTGTCGCCAAGTTCTTCGAGCATTTCCTTTTGTAACGTCGCAACCCTGTCGTTATCCATCAACGCATTGCCCGGCAGCACGTCGGAATCACGTGAACCAAGGTCGTGAATTTTTGCGTCAAGGAAAGCACCATCTTTGTCGAACAGGTATCGCGCGACGAAATCATGGCCGCCAGGAACGAATGGTTGTGTGATGAAAAATTGTCGGCCATCCTTTGTCTTGCCGACCAGGCTCGCGTAGTAATCGTCGTGATTGATGCGAATTCGTTTTGGCGGTTTGCTCATGTTGCGTTCTGTTGTCCGCAGTTGGTTCGGTCGGATAACGACCAAGATCACCTGGCAGCGGCGGGTGACTATCCATTTCAAAACGGCACCTACCGCTGCTCTGGTGCATCTTTTTGTTACGTCAGTTTTTGCGGTGCGCGTGAGTGTGCTTCATCTAAAAACTTTGGCCAAGCAGACGACAGTTTAGCGAAAGTCCGTGCTGATGCAAAATTCTTACTCTCTAAACGGTATGGACGATTCGATAATCCATTTGTTTCGTGCAGTTCGCCATCGTCATCCATGATCAACTCTGTTACGAACTGCTGGTAATTCAAACGTACGTCAGGAGTCTTCTTAGGCTTTCCATTCTTGAAGTGCGCAAAGAGGGCAATCTCATCTGTGCCAACCGCAACATGCCAACCGAGGGCACGCATTTCATCGAGAATTGTTTCGGAAGCCTCCTCAATTGATTTCGTGTCGAACTCAGACTCAGTTTTGCCGAGGGATGGATCATAGAGGGGGGCATTGCAGGGCACTGAAGGAAGTTCCAGGAATTCAAGTTTGAATGTCTTCTCGATCCCTGTTAAGACGTCGATCGCTCGAATTTCTTTGTCCGCAACAACAACCGGCACGATTTCACGCACCGAACCCGGTTGGCTTCCAGAGTTGTAAATTACGCGAATCGAGCTTCCGTTGGCGCGTGCGGTGCGTAGAGATTCAAATAGCATCAATGACGCTTCCTGATGCAGACGTAACGACTACGCTAACCCGGTTGCCGCGAGAAAGCTTCCATTTCAAAAACCCGTCATCGGCAACTCGGGTTCAGCGTTTTGTTCGGCACTCCAGTTCCATGGCCGGCGGAGGATACCGAGAGAGACGTTCTCAGCTCCAACGCGACTTCGAATTGCCGCTACGCCCTCAGTCAATACCATGTCCTTGGTAACCTGCCCAGGCCATACATGACTTGCAGGATACTCCTCTGGAAAATTCAACACAATATTGTAGCCGTTTCTGTCTTCGTACTCGTAGAAGTTATCCCGCATAAGATGAAAAGCGAAATCGAGCTCAAACTGCGCCGTCTGGTCTCTTTCGATAGAACGAGCCATCGATATCGATGGAAGAAGTTCGTTTAGCGCTAGTCCACAGCAACGTCCAGCCGAGAATCCTCGGACTCTGGCACTTTTATCCGTTAGCAATTCAGCAAGTATTGCGACACAAAATTTCCGCGGAAAGCGATCAGACAAGTATTGTATGGATCTTCGCCGATTTTCTGATTTCCGATCCCGTGCAAGGTCCAAGATCTTTGCGCGAGCATCTTCGGATTGCTCGGCAATCTGAGCGAGCAGCGGTAGGCCGACTTCCCACACGACGAACCTTGAGTGAGAGGCCGCACAATAGAGATGGTCTAATGGTTCTTCGCTGGATTCCCGATCGTTGGTAATCGATTCGAAGGCTTCAATCGCGCGAACTGCAATCATCTTCAGTTCAGGCGGTTCATGCCTGGATTGAAGCCATTCACGATAGGATTGTGATGTGGGTGGGTACACGTCATCCATTGTAGAAATCGGAAGCCACTTGGTTGCCGAACGACCGCAATCACCGGGTTGGCGCGAGTGATTATCCATGTCAAAACCGGCTGTTCGCCAACTCCGGTGCATTGCTTTGTTAGCATTTGTGTTTCACTGCGATTCGGTCACGCGCAATTTCGAAGCGCCTTTGTCAGACACCCGAGTCACGCGCAACTTCGTCCGAGTTCAACGTTCATGCAGTTGTCAGGTTACGACACAAGCCGCCCCATGGCAAGGACATTGAGTGTGCAGATTTGGTCCTCGTTCAGAAGTCTTCAGCGTCGTTAAACCAATGCCGACAATCGATCATCAATCTGGCCCGTGATGTGATGGTTGCAGAAGACAGGCTGCGAGTTTTGACGCTCAGTCCTTCATCGTTCGATCACCGCTTGCGTTCTGCGATTCTTCCGTGTTCATCTGTGGAATCCGTGGTCAACACTGCGATTCAATTCAGCCGAGCCCCGCGTTCAGCAATCAAACGCAGCAACCACGATCAAACAGCGACGCAAAGAATGCGACTCTCTGACGCGCCGGAATCTATGACATGCTAACGTAACGGTTAACCGGGCCGCGGTCTACCGACATGGATTTCAGAGACCGCGCGGCCCGCGGCTCCGGTTGAACCGATTGTTCGTCTGCTCACTCCGCCGCTTTATTACGGCATGAGTCGCTTGCGATCCTCAAGGCGAAGTAGTTGAAGCACTTCCTGTAGTTCGGCTTCGGTCTTCGGCAACATTCTAAGCCGTGACTCGAAATGTTCCTGAAGTCTATCCAATGCAAAGTCATCTGAGTTCTTCAGTTTGTTCTTGACTATGTCTGTCGCTGCTGACACTTCGTGACATGCCAACGAGAATTGAGTAACCGATGGCCGCAGTTGCCCATTCCCGACAAGCTCTTCCTTATAGCCAATATGACTATTGTAAGAAATTTCGATTCGCCTCAATTTGCGTTTGATCCACGACCGTGGCAAGTTACGAATTCGTTCGCGAAAACGGTCCAATAATGTGCCGAGATTTGGATCGTGAAGTCTACTAGGCACGTGTGGATAAAACTCGATTGTTTCGAACGAAGAGCCGTAGGAGTCTTCCGATCCCATGAGAAGGTATTCGCCAGCGAAAGATATCGCTGGATGACCACCCATCCCGTTGTACCAAACAATGTCTACGTGAATTCTCAAAGCGATCTCTGGCAGACGAACGGCAGCCGTAACCGGGCGGCCGCAATTGACGTTGATTTCAAAACCCGCGTTGTCGGCCGCTCCGGTTCACGGCATTGTTCGTCGCGGCTTAGATTTGCACGCCGAGCAGACGCAGGAACCAAGGCCCTGCGCCCGCGACAACGAATAGTAGTGGAACGATCCCGTAACGTACGATTGATAGGTCAAACCATGTTGGGTGTATTGCCCGTCGGAACAGTATGATCCAGACCATTGCCCATTGGCAAAGGAACGCAACCCAGAATGCACGATGAGTTTGGCCGAAATCCAGAAGGAGCGCGGTTACAACTGCGAGCACTGCCTGAATCAAAAGCGCCGTCTTGAACGCGGGGTTGTATTCAGGTGAATAGTCCGTCCAGTTGCTTCTGGATTCCGGCACTTGACGCAGCTTCGCCGGCGATTCAGGGTTCGGTGATTGATAGGGATTGTCGATTGCCATGACTACACTGCCATGCGGTACGAGTTGAGTGACGAACGCTCGCAATCACCCGGTTGGCGCGAGTGATTGTCCATGTGAAAACCGGCTGTTCGCCAACTCCGGTGCATTGCATTGTTAGCATTTGAGTTTCACTGCGATTCTGTCACGCGCAATTCGAAGC
>JBIIIF010000169.1:0-15725 GCA_044235005.1 Planctomycetaceae bacterium
GTCATCGGATGTGCTCGCGGGGCTGCTGAGGTAGAGCGGCTGAAGAAAGACCTGGGGCCGCAGCACAGTTTCTCCGTCGTCGACGTTACTTCCGATAAGCAGGTGCAGGCGTGGGCTCAGCAGGTCCTGGCGGATTTTTCAGCGCCGGATTTGTTGATCAATAATGCGGCCATTATCAATCGCAATGAGAAGCTGTGGAACATTTCTGCGGCCGAGTTTGATCAGTTGATGGCCGTAAACGTGAATGGTACTGCAAATGTCATCCGCCATTTTGTCCCGGCCATGGTGTCTGCCCGCAAAGGAGTGATCGTTAACTTCAGTTCCGGGTGGGGTCGATCGGTTTCTGCCGAGGTCGCTCCATACTGTGCGACCAAATGGGCGATTGAGGGTCTGACTCAGGCTTTGGCGGCAGAGCTCCCGGACGGAATGTGCGCGGTGCCGTTGAATCCAGGAATCATCAATACCGAGATGCTGCAAAGTTGCTTTGCGTCAGGCGCGGAAATGTATCCGAAACCCGCCGAGTGGGCTCGGGAAGCCGTGCCATTTATGCTGAGCCTCAGCGCGAGACATAACGGTCAGCCGGTGACTGTGCCTGGTGGTTGAACAACTGGCGGTCGCGGCATTCCAGGATCGATCCGGGCGGTTGTTCGCTACAGACGCCGCAGCCCGTCCTCTTTCATCGGGGTTGGAATGGCCACATCGATTTCATCAATCCGCCGCAGTGTTTCTTTGTCAAGAATCAGTCCGTCCGCTCCGAGGCTTTCGTTCAGATGCGCGACGGTGGTGGCTCCGATGATGGTTGAGGCTACAAAGTCGTGTTGTTTGCTCCAGGCGACACAGAGTGCAGTCAGAGTGACCCCGATGTCGTCCGCGATGACCTTAAGTCGGCTGACTGTTTCTCGGACTCGATCGTTCAGAAAGCGATCAGCCAGCCGTTGCTGACGTTCGCCCAACTTACGGTATTCCGTGAAACGAGCACCGGGAGGATCGTCGTGCATGTACTTGCCGGTCAGAACTCCACCGCCCAATGGAGAGAACGGAAGCAGACCGATGTTTTCTCGGCGACACACCTGAGCCAGCTCACTCTCACAACGTCGATTGATCAGACTGAAGTTATTCTGCACGGTGTCATAGCGACACAGCCCGTGTTTTTCTGACGCGGCCAGGCTCTTCATTACGCCCCAGCATGTTTCGTTACTGCATCCAACGACGCGAATTTTGCCCTGTTTAACGAGTTCCGTCAGAGGTTCCAGGACATCTTCATAGCGTGCGCCGTGATCAGGCCAGTGAGTCTGGTAAAGATCGATGTAATCCGTCTGCAGTCGGCGAAGACTGGCTTCAACAGCTCGCATGATCTGAACTCGATCCAGCGCCGAGTGACCATGACGAACGGGCGGAACGAACCAACCATGAGCGGGACCGGTGATCTTGGTGGCCAGAATGACGGACTCACGCGGCTTCGTTTTCAGCCAGCGGCCTACGATTTCCTCAGTGCGGCCAAAGAGCTCTGCTGTCGGTGGAACAGGATACATTTCAGCGGCGTCGAAGAAATCAATGCCTGCCGCGTAAGCTCGATCCATGATTTCGAACGACAGTTTTTCGTCGCATTGCGTACCGAAAGTCATTGTCCCCATGCAGATATCAGAAACTGTCAGTGGGCTGGTGCCTAATCTTCGTCGGTTCATGGAGAGCAGCTCCGCTCAGAATTGGTTCGTGCCGTCGGATATGAGCTATTCCGGCGGCGGCTCAAAAGGATTATCGAGATACGGATCATAGCCGCGAAACCGTAAGACAAAACTGACCAGCCAGTAGGCAGGAATCAGAAACAATCCCCACTTCTCAAACTGGCGGACATGATGCCGTTCGTGTTTCCAGCTTTGGTTCAGACATTTCTCATCCCGAGCAATGATGACATGGCCAAACGCTCAGCTCATAATCTCGCTGATCACTCGTCCCTGAGGAACAACTTCATGAGGGCGGCCCAGGGCATCAAGGATCTGTGTCGTCGACTTGATACCCAGCAGGCGGTAAATCGTGGCCATCACGTCGCCGGGGCTGACCGGGGATTCGGCCGGCACAGAGCCGGTTCGATCGCTGGCCCCGTAGACGAAGCCTTGCCGAACACCGCCTCCGGCCAGCATGACGGTGTAGCAGGAGTTCCAGTGATCGCGGCCGGCGTTAGCGTTGATTTTGGGCGTGCGTCCAAAGTCACCAAGGACGCAGACCAATGTTCTTTCAAGCAATCTTCGGTCATCCAGATCCTGCAACAGGCTGCTGCAGGCCGCATCGAATTCCGGCAGCAGCACTTTTTTCAGCTTGTTGAAGTTATCGCCGTGAGTATCCCACGTTGCGTTGGCATCAGGAGCCCACGACAGAGTCACAAATCGTGTCCCGGCTTCGACAAGTCTTCTCGCCAGCAGCGTACTTTGACCATAAATGTTGCGGCCATACCGAGCTCGCATCTCGGGCGTTTCCTGATCCAGATCGAAAGCCTTCTGAGCCGCATCTGAGGTCAGCAGTTCGAAAGCTCGCGACTGGAAATCGTCGATTGCCGATAACGATGGCTCGCGGCCACTTCGGAGACCTCGACCCAGATCAGTCAGAAGTTTTGAACGATCATTCATTCGCTGCGGAGTGACAGGTTCAGGCAGCGAAAGATTATCTACGTGAAAATCTTCCGCGTTGGGGTTATTCAACACCCAGAACGGATCAAACGTTGGCCCCATGAAGCCCGCGAGAAATCCGGGCTGCAGCGGACCTCCGGCGCCTTCTTTTGTTTTATACGGCAGACTGATATATGGCAGTGTGCGATTTGCAGCCGGGCGAAGACGAGCAAGGACAGATCCCGGTGAAGGATTGTCGGATGGCTTTGCACCTCCGCCCTGCTCTCCTCGATCATGTCCTGTAAGCGCTGCATAGACGGCGGCGGCGTGAGAGTTATTCACGCTGTGATGCATGGATCGAATCAGAGTCGCTCGATGCATCTGCTGAGAGAGTCGCGGCAGATGCTCGCTGACCGGAACACCTGCGAGGCTGCTGGCAATCGGATCGAATTCACCACGGATCTCACGAGGTGCTTCCGGTTTCATGTCCCACATATCAAGATGACTGGGGCCACCGTTCAGGAACAGCACGATGCAGTGGTCAGCCTTAGCGACTAAGCCGTCACCCTCGGTCGCAAATCCGGAACCAGCAAACGATCCTTGTGCGGCGAGCATTCCTGGCAGGCTCAGGCTGCCAAGCTGCACGATTTGTCTTCGTGAGATTTCTGAAGCCATCTTCCGGAGGTTTGCAGGCAGCATAATATCTCCCGAATTCTCTGTTCACGATTCAAAGGTCGTTGGAATCACGCAGTATTGCGGCAGACACGAAAGTGAAAAGCCCGTTTTCAGGGCAATCTGATGAATGCGGAGCAGTTGGACCGCGCCGATAGTCAATCCTGGGCGAAGCATGGGGCCGCTGGGCTTCGAGGGGACATTCTACTGGAAGATCTGTAAGAAATGGTACATTGCCTTGTCGACTCACCAGAAAGTCCAAATTCGATTTCCGGCGATTTTTATGAGGCCCGTCGACGAAGCAATCAGGTGTGGTCGACAGGGCTAAAAGACCGAGAGATCGGGAATCTGGTCGTTTCCCGGCGTGCCCAGCGTTGGATCTCTTTTGTTCACCACGTTAGCATTCGTGAACGGGCCGTTTGTTGGAATTGCCGGGAAATCCGCGCAAGTCCCGTCCGGCATCCTTGGTTTCCGTAGATCGTGTTATCAAGAATGTGGTGCGTCCCGGGCTGATGCGCGAGTTCTGTTATTTGATCCAGACCTTGCGCGAATGACTTGATTGGGACAACGATTTAGTCACTCCGCTTATTCTTTCTTCCTGCCGAACAGGGTTTCTCAATCCATGTCTTCGACTCCCGCCTTGCGTCTGACTCCCGTTCAATGGCTTGTTTGTACGATTGCGGCCATTGGTTTTGCGTTTGACATCTATGAACTTCTGATGTTGCCGCTGATCATTAAGCCAGCCATGGCAGCACTGAGTGCGCCGTTGGTTGAAGAAGCGATCAAGGCTGGCATGGAGCGACCGGCAGCGATCGCACTGTGGTTGCCGGGTGGGGCGAATTATGTCAAATGGGCGCGCGTTCTGTTCTTCGTGCCTGCTTTGGCAGGCGGGATTTTTGGATTGTGGGGTGGATGGCTGACGGACCGACTTGGACGTCGTCGAGTTCTGACGTTCAGCATTCTGCTCTACGCCTTCGGAGCTTGCGCTGCTGGCTTTTCCACAAGCTTATATCACCTGCTGTTTTTCAGGTGTTGCGTGTTCGTGGGCGTGTGTGTTGAGTTTGTCGCGGCGGTTGCGTGGTTGGCCGAGTTGTTTCCAAATCATGAGCAGCGTGAAAAGGTGCTGGGTTGGACACAGGCCTTCTCTTCTCTTGGTGGATTGCTGGTCGCGGGGATGAATATTCTTGCCGGAAAGATCGCAGAAGATCTGCCCGCGATTCACAGTGGACATGAAGCATGGCGATACACGCTGATCTCGGGTGTTATCCCGGCTCTGCCGTTGTTGTTGATTCGTCCGTTCCTGCCAGAGTCTCCGGAATGGCAGAAGAAGAAAGAAGCCGGCACTCTGCGGCGACCATCGATTGCTGAACTTTTCAGCCCTTCTCTGCGAAAGACAACGATCGTGACGACTCTGGTCTTCGCGGCCAGCTATGGAATTGCCTTCGGTGCGATTCAGCAGTTGCCTCAGATCCTGGGTGCTCAGGCGCTGGGAACACCGAAAGAATCCGGACACCAGCAGGTTCTGGCGGCTGCCAAGGCCAAAGCGGGTGAGCCGAAAGGAAAGAACAAGGAAACTGGCAAACCAGAATACACGCCGGACCAGAAAAAGGCCGCTGGTAACGAGAGTGATGCAGTTGTCGCCGGAGTCACGTTGTGGCAGGAACTTGGCGGTTTACTGGGTCGGGCATTGCTGGCCATTCTGGCGCTGAAAATTGTTAGCCGCCGAAGTCTGTTGCGAGTCTTCCAGATTCCTGCTCTGATCGTCGTGCCCGCCTTGTTCTACTGGATCGGCGGCGCGCTGCAGTCCGAGTCATTGACCATGATCAAGTTCGGCATCTTTATGGCCGGAGTGCTGGTCGTGGGGCAGTTCAGCTTCTGGGGCAACTATATTCCTCTGGTGTTCCCGGTGCATCTGCGAGGGACCGGTGAAAGTTTCGCGGCCAATATCGGTGGTCGAATTCTCGGAACCGCCGCTGCCTTCATCACGATTTCTCTGGCGACTGGTCCGGGGCAGATGGCTGTTGTCGGTGCATGCGTTGCCGGAGCTTATGCTCTTGTTGGCGCGATTCTGACCGGGATGTTGCCGGAACCATCACCGACCGACGAGCATTGATCGAAGAGCGGAAGCGAAAAAGAGAAAGCGGCTGCCAGCGAAGACTTCGCCGGATCAGCCGCTTTTTGTTTCGTCAGAAAGGTTGCGATATCCGCAGAACGAAGCCAATCTGCAGCGGCGGTACTGAGCCGTTAGACCCTGTTGGGCTCTGCGGGATCACACTGTTTCCAGCCATGCTGTAAGCAGTCGATGGTACGACTCCAGATCGTCCTTGTGCGACATTTCGGTGACGGTATGAATGTACTTAACAGGACAAGCCAGCGCGATTGTTCTCACGCCGCTTCGGCTGCGTTGAATGACGGCTCCGTCCTGTCCGCCGCGAGGCAGGATGGCTCTTTGGCACTTGATGTCTCGCGACCTGGCGATCTTTTCAAAGTCATCGACCAGTCTAATGTCGGAGATCATGGATCCGTCCATGACATGCAGACAGACGCCATCGCCGGAGACGGAAACGCGATCTTCATCCGGGACACCGGGAGTCTTGCAGCACAACGTTGTGTCGCAGGCCACGGCAATATCAGGGCTCACGCCGAATGCTGCAGGCTGGGCTCCTCGCATGCCGACTTCTTCCTGAACGGTCCAGACCGCATAGATGTCACAAGTGTGCGAGCGAAGATTTTCGATCGCTCGGATCTGAGCCCAGCAGCCGATTCGATTGTCCAGACACTGTGAAACGACGGAGTTCCCGACTTCCTCGAACGGACCATCCAGAACCACCATGTCGCCGATGACGACTTTGGCTTTGACCTGTTCTGCACTAAGTCCAAGGTCCACGAAGAACTCGGTCACTTCCGGGATCTTCTTCTTGTCGGCTTCACTGGCAATGTGAATTGGCTTGCCTGAGGCATTCATGATGCCCGGAAGATCACCGCTGGAGCAACAGACGCGAACCTTTCGAGCAAACAGGTTTCGAGCGTCGAAGCCACCGACAGGGTTGACTCGCAGATAGCCATTCTCATCGATGTGCCTGACCAGAAACCCAATCTGATCCATGTGCGCCGCCAGCATCACTCGCACGGGCTTCGTTTCCGGAGCTCCCTGACTGCGGCGTGATTTGCGAATACCAATCAGTGAACCCATCGCGTCAATCGAAACCTCATCAAACAGATTCTGCTGCGTGATGTAGTCCTGAATGACCTTGCGAATGCGATCTTCACGACCAGGAACGGAAGGCGTCTGAGTGAGAGTCTGCAGAAGTTTCATAAGCTTGCTGGTTCCGAAGTGAACACGATTCCCTGACTGTCGTCTGGCGACGAAGGGTAAGGAATCGCACAGATCGGGCAAGGCACTTCAAGGCTACTCCAAAAATGGGTCAAACCCCAGAATCGATGATGGGTTCGTATTCCCCGTACCGCCGGTGCCACCGCCAGCAGCATTCGCAGCCTTGTCCAGCAGGGATTTGGCCGATTCAGGCAACATCTCTGCAGCTTTCTCGCGGACATAGTTCGATGAAGATGCTGAACCCTGCTCTACGGTGGAAAGAGCTTTCTCCTTTGCCGTATCTTTGGCTCGGTTCAGAGCTTCCTGCGCGCGGTTTTCCAGTTGTGTCGTCACCTCTTCAAACATCGAGTCCGTTTCTGACGGCTTTGTGGCTGGCTTTGGAGTTGTTTTCGGAGCTGATGTTTTTGGTGTCGACGAAGAGCCACCGGAAGAAGGACCGGCAATACGCTCCCACATTTCGTTAGCCTGGTCAGCGACCGACTTTTCAGGCTTAGACGATTTCGTTGCAGAAGAGCTCGTAGAAGCAGACGGTTTGCGGACATCCGCTTCACGATCTGAGATTTCTTCAAATCCATCCAGAACATCGTCTGATGAAAAGCGAGATGCCGCGGATGAGCCTGATCTTTTTGGGGCAGTCGATCGACCTGATGAATCAGGCTGAATCTCGCTGACCTTCTCTTCGGCTCTGGCTTCACGGAACGGATCCGCCGGAGCTTTCGTTCGTGCATCCTGAGGGAACGGGATCCGGAACAGATCGTTGTCAGAGCCATCTTTCTTACCGGACTCAGCATCTGCATCGTCCGTTGGGAAGCCGAGACTCTCCTCGTCAGCTTCCGACGATTTCTTTGCCTTTGCACTGTTCAGGAAACCACGAAGTTCGTCCAGTGTCGATGAGTCTTCGGTGACTCGATCGGCCAAACTTGTTGCTACGGATTCAGAAATCAGGTCCCCGGAACCATGAGCCATCACAGCGCGAGCGACTTCCGGACGGTCAACCCATTGCGAAGGTGACCAGTTACGGATGTCGACGTAAGCCAGTCCCAATGACAGTTGCGGCGTGCGAGGAACAACCTGCAAACCGTCATGGGAATGAACGACGTGGTACTGTTGAGCGAAGAACATCGCCGACGCACCCAGCGCCGCGCCGAAAAGTAACGGCTTGGCCTTGCTCATCGGTTTGCTTCCTGATCCACAAAGGCGGGAAAATGGCGGACGATATGCGGACTGCCGTTCCACATGGGCGGCAGGACGACGCAAACCTACCACGTGCTTGGGTCCGGCTTTGCTGAGTTCCGGGAATGAGAACAACAATTTGCCATGCGGACGAACTGCCGTCGGTCAGGTCTTCGCAGATGACAAAGAACGAAATGCAGTCAACGTCGTTGCTGCTCCCCCGACCTTCGCAGGCTTAAGCTGCAAATTGCAAAACTACAGAAATTGGTTCAAGTTGATGGTGTTCGATAAGATCACCAGCGGCCGGAGAAGTCGAGCGGCTGGAGCTGAATTCGGGATCCTTCCCCTTGCACTTTGGGCAGCCTGAGGCGAGCATATAGGCCCCACCCTGTGCTGAACCTGCCTGTAATTTTGCATTTCTCGACTCCAGACGACGGGACTGTCTCTCCATGCACGGAAGACTCTGTACCGGCCCGCTTCGGCGGCGTGAGTTCATGCGCATCGGGACTTTGGCGCTTGGTGGCCTGACGTTGCCATCGTTGCTGGCTCGGCGTGCTCACGCAGGGACGCCCATTGAACCTGACACCAGTGTGATCTTGTTCTGGATGTGGGGCGGCCCGAGTCAGTTCGAAACGTGGGACATGAAGCCGGATGCTCCCGCCGAGATTCGAGGACCTCTCAAACCAATCCCGACCGTTGTCCCAGGGATGGATATCTGCGAATACATGCCGAAGCAGGCGCAGCGAGCGGATCGGTTTTCGCTGATTCGTTCTTTGCACCATGAGATGTCAGCTCACAATGATGGCAGTATTGAAGTCCTCACGGGAAAAACTCCCAGCGTTCCTGATCCGACTTCACAGGCCAGATCTGAGCATCCTGACTTTGGGATGATTGCTGCCTGGAGTCGTGGACTGCGGTCCGACGGGATTCCTCAGTACGTTGGACTTCAGAAGGCTCCGTTCATGACAAACCCCGGTTATCTGGGTGTGAGTCATCGAGCGTTCGAAACCGGTGATCCGTCCGTTCCGAATTTTGCTCCCGGCAATCTGACGCTCGCGACCGGAATGGACAATAACCGTCTGGATCATCGACGTTCATTGGTGACTCAGTTTGATCGAATGCGAACCGACATCGATCGCCTTGAAACTCTGGGTGGCGTCGATCGTTTTCGTTCTGCCGCGTTTACGATGTTGACCAGCAATCGCGTCGTTGATGCTTTTAATCTCTCTAAGGAATCGCCTGAGACGCGAGATCGTTACGGTCGTCATCGCTGGGGGCAGAGTTGTCTGCTGGCCAGACGACTGGCAGAAGCCGGATCAGCGGTGATCAATATCGACGCCACCGCGCCGAACGATACGACGAAGAACTTCAGTTGGGATGATCATGCCGGCGCGTTTCATCTGGACTATGCTCAGCGAGAACGTCTGCCTCAGATGGACGAAGCTTTGTGTGCTCTGATCGATGATATTTACGAGCGAGGGCTTGATAAAAAGGTTCTGCTGCTCGCCTGTGGAGAGTTTGGGCGAACACCGAATGTGACTCATGCCCCAAAGAATTTCTCCGACCAAATTGGTCTGGGACGCGACCATTGGCCTCATGCGTTCAGCGCGTTGATTTCGGGCGGCGGGCTTCGAATGGGGCAGGTCGTTGGTGAGACCAATGCACGTGGCGAGCATCCGGTTCGTGATCGAGTCACCCCGCAGGATCTGCTTGCCACCGTTTATGCTCATTTGGGAATCGATTTCACTCAGCCGGTGAAGGATCTGTCCGGTCGGCCAATTCCCATTCTGCCGCACGGATCGCCGATTACTCAGTTGTTGTAGCGAGCCATTGTTGTTGGGCTCGAAGTTTGTGAAGTCTGGTTTATTTACGCTGCACTGTTCTCCGAGAGGAGAGAAACATGAAACTTACTGCTGCCCTGCTGATCATTGCAGCCGGCCTGCCCTGTGTTGCCGATGACGCCGTTATCGACTACGCCCGTGATGTGAAACCGATCCTGCACGAGCGCTGCTATTCATGTCACGGGGCACTTAAGCAGGAAGGTGGACTGCGACTGGATACCGTCGAACTTGCCAGAAAAGGTGGCGATGTTGGAGCGGCCATCGTGCCGAAAGATCTTGCTGCCAGCCCGATGGTTTCTCGGATTACCGCAACCGATGAGAGCGTTCGTATGCCGCCGGAAGGGAAACCTCTGACGGCCGAACAGATCAGTCTGATCACGCGATGGATTGAATCAGGCGCTGAAGCACCTGAAGATGAAAAGCCAGAAGAGGATCCTCGTCAGCACTGGGCGTATAAGAAGCCAGTTCGACCGGAACTGCCTGTGGTCGCAGGGAACCAGTCTTCGAATCCGATTGATGCCTTCATTGCCGCACAGCGCGACGCGCGAGGTGTGGTTGCGATGCCAGGCACAGACAAAGCGACGTTACTGCGGCGAGTATATCTGGACCTGATTGGTGTGCCTCCTTCCGCTGAGGATCTGCATGCATTCATCAAGGACAAATCCCCTCAGGCTTATGAGAACGTCGTGGATAAACTGTTGTCGTCACCTCAGCACGGTGAACGGTGGGGTCGACATTGGATGGACGTCTGGCGTTACAGCGATTGGTATGGCCGACGTTCCGTGCCGGATGTGATGAACAGTTATCCCATGGTCTGGCGCTGGCGAGACTGGATTGTTCGATCAATCAACGAAGACAAGCCCTATGACCAGATGGTTGTGGAAATGCTGGCGGCGGATGAAATCATGCCGGCGGATGATCAGAACATCGTTGCCACAGGTTATCTGGTGCGAAGTTGGTTCAAGTGGAATTACGAAACCTGGAAGAAGGATCTGGTTGAACACACGGGAAAAGCCTTCCTGGGGATGACACTGAATTGTGCGCAATGTCACGATCACAAATACGATCCACTGACTCAGGAAGAATATTTTCACTTCCGAGCATTCTTTGAGCCATTGGAATTGCGGCACGATCGCGTCCCCGGTGAAGCCGATCCTGGGATGTTCGAAAAGTATGTTTATGGCAAGCCGTATGGTCCGATCAAGACAGGAATGGTGCGAGTCTTCGATGAGTATCTCGATGCTGAGACATTCATGTTTTCAAAAGGTGACTCGCGCCTGAAGATTGAAGGCAAGCCATCGATGACGCCAGCGGCTCCAGCCGTGCTTGGCGGCGATCATTTGCAGACGGCACGCATGATGTTGCCGATTGCAGCCGCTTATCCGGGTATGAAAGAATCCATCCGAGCAGAGGAACGAAGCAAACGTCAGGCCGCATTGGATTCTGCGATCAAACAACTGGCGGAGGCAAAGAATTCACTGACGGCAGAGCCCCCTGAGCTGCAAGAAGAACTGGTCGCCGCCGAAGCAGCCTTGATGGCAGCTCGCAAAAACGCTGTTCGAGGTTTGACTGAAGCGGGCGACAATGTGAACAGTCAGGTTTTGGAGGGAACGCAGTCGCTGGTGCTCGACGCCAAAGTGGGACGCCGAGCGTTATCGCATGGGCTTTCGGGAATCGATGATCTCAAAGATCAGGCAACAGTTTCGTACCTCGTTCAGGTTGTGAAAGATGGTCATACCAATCTGCAACTTGGACTCGATATCGCGCAGGGTGCGACTGGTGGCTTTGTGGCTTTCGAGAATGGGTCTGTGAAGACTTACACGCCTGGTGGGTTCAATGAGATTGTTGCGGGAACTTATGACTTATCGAAGGGCCAGAATCGATTTCGAGTCGAGATGAAACTGGACTTTGTACAAAACCAGTTTCTGCTGACGGTGAAGTCGCTTCGGGATGAAGCTGTGATCGTCAATGCGGTTCCAGCTGCGTTGAATGGCTGGAAACCTCCGGCCAATGGCAAGCGAGGTTTGTTTCTCGATTGTCGTTCGGGCACAGAGGCGATTTACGATGATCTTGAGTTTACTCAGCCAGATGGCATGCGATTGCTGTCGTTCGATTTCGAGGCCCCCGGTTTTGTCGACGGCCAGGATATCGTGGATGCTCCGGTTGCGGCCGGATCGATACCCTGGATGGTGACAGGATTTTGTCAGGCCCCAGCGACATCGAAAGCAAACTCCGCTGTCGCATTGGATCCTGCTGTTCAGGCGGCTGTCGCCAGATTGACCGCAGCGCGGAATGCATTGCGATTGCCAACGTTGAAGATTGATGCGGCTGAAGCTCGCGTCGCCGCAGCGGAACTTGATCTTCAAAGCCTCAAGCAACGCATCAAGGCTGACAGGACCAGATACGCAACAGGGCTGTTATCCGAAGATCGAAAGGATGAGCCATCGGTAAAGGCCTTGATCCAGAAAGCCTGCCAGACCGAGCGACAAGCTGCGGTTGCTTTGGCGAAGGCCGGTGTGTTGGCGGCCGACGTTGCGATTGCCATTGCGGAGGCTAAGACGCTGGCTGCGACAAAGTCCGGCGATCAGGCGGCGATTGATGCCGCGAACAAAGAAAAGCAGACGGCCGAGACAACTCGAACGGCAGCCACGACTGCGATGAACACTGCGAATGGAAATCTGGCCAAAGCACTGGATGAGTACACCGCGTTGTCGCCCAAGTATCCGCAGACCAGCTCCGGACGGCGAACGGTGCTGGCGAAATGGATTGCCGATAAAAATAATCCGTTGACCGCTCGCGTTGCGGTGAATCATATTTGGCTGCGCCATTTCGGTCAGGCGATTGTGGAGACGACTCATGATTTGGGACGAAACGGCAGCCGGCCGACTCATCCTGAATTGCTGGATTGGCTGGCGTGTGAACTGATGGATTCAGGCTGGTCGATGAAGCACATTCATCGGCTGATTGTAACCAGTGAAACTTATCAGCTGGCCAGTATGCTGCCTCAGTCTGCCGGAGACGTTGCCGCGGCGGTTGTGTCCAGGAATTCGACAGATCCCGATAACAAAACTTATTGGCGATTTCCAGCGTCTCGTATGCAGGCGGAGGTTGTGCGTGACAGCCTGCTGTCGATTGCTGGCGAACTGGACCCAGCTATGGGTGGTCATGAGATTGATCACAAAGAAGGCATGACATCTCGCCGACGCAGCCTCTACTTTGCTCACCACGGTGAAGAGAAGATGGAGTTCCTGGAGTTGTTTGATGCGGCGAACGCGTGTGACTGCTACAAGCGGACATCATCCGTGCAGCCTCAGCAAGCACTCGCGCTGACGAATAGTGAGCTGACGAAATCGTTGAGTCGTTCGTTGGCCAAACGATTATGGGAAAAGGTTAGCGCCTCAAGTGAGGCGTCCTCTGATGAATTTATCCAACTGGCCTTTTTGCAGGTCCTCAATCGGGAGCCGCGAGAGATCGAGTTTCAGGCTTCGAAGGAATTTCTGCAGGAGCAGGCGATTCGATTGGTCGCCGCAAAAAAAGAATATTCGGCCGACTTCGATGCGGCCGTTCGATCACGAGAGAATCTGGTGCACGCGTTAATGAACCACAATGATTTTGTCACTGTCAGATAAAAAAACGTTTAACGGCAAGCCGCGGGCGACTGCGACGTTTGTTCAGGAATTCACTGTTGAGTCCGGGTAGAGAAAAATCAATGAGCAAACAACATTCATCCTTCTGCGGTCGTTCGCGACGCACGTTTCTAAGCAATCTTGGGCTCGGGTTTGGTGGCATTGCGCTGAACTCCATGTTGCATCAGGATGGTTTTGTTCGTGCAGCCGAAGCTGGCGGACATTCCGTTCCTGATGGCCGACCACATCTCGCGGCAAAGGCCAGGAACGTGATCTGGATCTTTCTGTCGGGCGGAGTCAGCCAGATGGAAACGTTCGATCCCAAACCGTTGTTGAATAAGCTCAGTGGAAAGACGTACGATCAGACAAATCTTCCGAATCCTCAGAAGCTGCCGATGTATCTCGAACGATCCCGCTCAGTCGTGGGATTCGATCGTGAGCTGCATTCGAAGATTTTTCCTCTGCAGGTCGGCTTTCGAAAGTATGGCCAGACGGGACTGGAAGTCAGCGACTGGCTGCCTCATCTGGGAAGCTGTGCAGATGATCTGGCCGTGGTTCGCTCAATGTGGACCACGGACAATGATCACGCGGCTGAGTTTCAGATGCATACCGGGCGGCATAAGTTAGATGCTCCGGAGCCGGTCATTGGATCATGGCTCAACTATGGTCTGGGAACGCTGAATGAAAATCTGCCGAAGTTTGTGTTTCTGGGAGAGTTCAAAGATCCACGGGTCAAAGAAAACTTCGACGCGCATTATCTGGGCCCGACTTATGGTGGAGTTCAGTTACATCTGGATCCGTCGAACCCTCTGTCGTTTGGCAAACGTGCGGCAGATGTCAGTGCCATTGAACAACGTGGTGAGTTTGAGTTTCTGCAGCAGTTGAATCGTTTAACAGCGAAAGAGTATCCTCAGGATTCTCAGTTGCAGGCTCGCATTAATGCTTATGAGTTGGCGTTTCGTATGCAGCAGTCGGTGCCGGAGACATTGAACCTCGCGGAGGAGACTCAGGAGACTCAGCAGCTTTACGGAATCGACAACCCGACGACGGCTGTGTACGGTCAACGCTGCCTTGCTGCGCGACGACTGGCTGAACGTGGGGTGCGTTATACGCTGGTGTATCTCAGCGACTATGGTGAGTGGGATTCTCACAGTGATTTGCAGAAGAATCATTCTCGATCGTGTGAACGTATCGACAAGCCGATCGCCGGATTGTTGAAGGACATGAAGCGGCGAGGAATGTTCGAAGACACCGTCGTCGTGTTTACGACAGAGTTCGGACGCACTCCGGGCGTCGAGTTTGGAATGTTTAATAAATCGGCGACGGGAAGAGACCATCATCCTCATGGATTCACCGTCTGGCTGGCTGGTGCCGGCATCAAGCCCGGGATTCACGGCGCGACGGATGAATTGGGCTTTCATGCCGTTGAGCATCCTCATTACGTGACTGATCTGCATGCGACCATTTATCAGCTGCTTGGCCTGGATGCTCGTCGGATGGAAGTGCCGGGAAGAAAGCGGCTGGATATGGACTATGGTCAGGCGATTCAGGAGATTCTATCTTAGTCGAACTGGCGTGAGCCGTATTTCGAGGCTTCACAGGGTTGACCGTTGGGACTCAATAAAAGGTGAATTAAAACGCGTCGAAGAAAAAACGCCCGTGTTCCTCATGCCTTTTCCATTAGCTTCGTAAAGGCGGCCTGAGGTGCTCAAACGGTACGCCGCAATTTCCAACGCGTGCTTTCGGAGGAATCGGTCGTTGTGAAGCGGTGAACCGATTCTGCCGCATTACGACTTACTGGACCGGCTTTTTGTTCGTCGCGTCGCGATCGACAGCAGAGAATCGTCGTCGGCTTCATCTTTGCGATCAAAGGACTGCAGAATCAGGAGCGGGTCAAAACTTTGCCACGCCGGAAGAGCCGACACGAAAGTGGTCAGAATGGTACCTCCTCGCAGAATCCAGATCACATATCCGACCGACAAGGACGTCGAAACCACGGCCGCAGACCCGACGACAATCTTCTCAACAACTTCTGGCGGTGTATCCGCAATGATCGAATCTGCAGGTGCAGCAACCTTGTCAATCGTAAAGAAGACACCCGACGCGATCGCGCTGCGCAGATTGACGTCTATTGAGTAGCCTCCAAAGACGCTTCTGAATAGCCGGAAATCCGAATTGCCGCCGGACGATTCACGGCCAAAATCGCTCAGGGTGTCATCCCGAAGATCTCGAGCGTCTGGAAAATCACCCTGTACGGTAATCATCAGCATCATGCTTCCCCACTGAGCCTCATTCAAACTCTCTGCGCCAACAAACGCTCCATCGGTCACATTCTCAGTTGGCAATGCAGGTTGACTGCCGGGCTCACCAGTTCCTTCGGCCGCTGGTGCTGCCAGATCGCCAGTGCCCTCCGTGTTGCTACCGGTGTCGCTGCTGGTGTCAGTGCTGTCGGTACTGCCGCCCGATCCTCCGCCCG
>JBIIIF010000407.1:0-4542 GCA_044235005.1 Planctomycetaceae bacterium
GGAGTTGCTTCGGTGCCGAATATTATCTTCTGGCTGAGTTCACTACTGTTGCTGATCGGGTTCTATGTCTTATCGATAGGCTGGCTTCTCGGAATTTCTGCGATTGCGATCGACCGCGTTGATGGTGCAGAAGCATTGAGTCGCGGTATCAGCTATGTGTTGTCTCGATTTCGCAGAACATCCTGCTACCTGATCATTATCGGTCTGATCGCAAAACTTGCAGGACTCATCACGTGGTGGGGGTTGACGTTATCGGGGAAGATTGCCCTGAGGTCGGTCAGCGAAACTGCGTCGGAAGCGACGAGGCTCTCGGCAGGGTTCGAATCGTTCCGCACGTGCTCTGTGGAAGCTGCTCAGCTCAGCGCCTGCTGTTGTGGGCTTGCGATTGCCTATCTGATTCTGCGGCAGCTCATAGATAACGTCGATGTCCGCGAACTCTCTGACCAGCCATGATGAGAATCATTCAGCAGCGATCAGATTTAAGTTCAGGCCATCAGAGATAATACGGAGCTCCGCCGTCCGGCTGACATGGTCGGCTGATGAATCCCGGGATCAGTCGGAAGCGATTCGTCATTGTCGCGAATACTCGCAGGCTGTGACCAGGAATGTCGCTTTCTTCCAGCAGCGGTCGAGCCACGTACGCGGAAGGATTCTTGCGAAGTCTCAGCAGCAGGTCTGCAAACTCAACCGCAGTGCCGGTACGCCCAAAGAAAGGACGTGCCGGATGCAGCGGATCGTTTGTTCGAATGGCATAGTTCTTCACGTTGGCCATCACTTGTCGCAGCACTGAGGGATCTTCACACTCCAGAACAGAAGCTGAGTCCAGAATCGGCTCCTCACCAAGGAAATCCAGGATCATATCCGGAATGTACTTACCGAAGGTTCGGCAGCTCGCAACACTCACCCCCGGAGGACTGAGAACATCGACGCCGCCATTCTTCCATGCTTTCACAAGCCCCGGAACCCCGACCAGTGAATCCGGACGGAAACAGTTCGGGTCCAGCAGATCATCATCAATGCGGCGCACGATGGTCGACACGGGAAGTTCTTGACCGCCCATGCGAAGAAATACGGAATTGCCCCGCACACAAAGATCAGAATTGCGAGCGGTCTTGATATTCAAGCTGTTTGCGATGAACTCGTTCCCTGGCCCCGTGGAGGAAAACGCTCCCGGAGTCAACAGGACTGCAATCCCGCCGATTCCGGCATTCTCTGGCAAAGTCAGCAGAGGCGAACTCTGTCCCGCTGTCACCACTGATGGCAAAGCCTGCAGACCCGTCGGAAGGGAGAAGTTCTGATCAAAGACAGTCAGCTCGCCATTGGCTTTCAGGTGAACATCGGTGGAGCCAAGCCAGGTCCAGGCAACCTGATCGCGGACAGTATGAGTGAGCGGCTGCAACCCTGTACGAATAAGAGTCGTCAGGAAACCACACTCTCGCAGGTAAGCAGGCACACGACGACCAAAGACAATCTCTTCCATGCACGCGTTAATGGCCTCAAACCTTTGGCGAAGCCCCTGCTCCAGAAGTCGCTGTTGGGATTCGTCCAGAGTAACACTGCCCCCGTTAGAACCTGCTCGCGAATCATCGGCCATTCGACTCGCAAACGGAGTCGATTCTGCAGGTGAACAAAAAGCCTGAACTACGTCTTCGGGTTTGATCGTCTGTTGAATGCTCGTTCCCTGCGCGGCTATTGCCTGTAGAAATGGCACATGAATTCGATTGTTGAGCTGAGGATTTCCAGACAGCCCAGTTTTTGGGCTGATGGCCATCATTGAATTGTCGCCTTCGCGCAACATTGTAAGCATTTCCTGAACAGTTTCCGCATTTCCCAGCCGGACATGGAATTGCTGAGACGCAAAGCCTATGCCAGATTCCCAGGAGTGCAGGCCTGATCGAAAAATAGTCTGTCGAAGGCGGGTTAATTCTCCTTGAGATCCGGCAGAACCAAAATTCGCGCCTGACGAATCTCGATGGATGTCGTGCTCGCACGCTGCAAAGGGATCAGCAATCCCGGGCGTCCCGGTTTCAGCAGCGGAACAGCGGCAGACATCACGGACGCCCCGTTCAGGCGTACACTGACCTGCGAGGCATCGACAAGGATTTCAAATTCATGGGAGCCAGTCGCCGGCAAGGTCACTCCGCTGACCGCCGGGCTCTGGATCTGGCCGCTGGGAACCGAAAGAACTCTGCCGAAGTCCTGTTTATCCAGTGACAGCAGAGATGCTTCGAGATTCTGTTCTTTACTGGCCCCGACGATCAACATGACAGGAGTCGACTTTGCAACGACTTTCATACGAATCAGATAGCGTTCCGCGTCACGGCTCGGATCGATCACGCCCACACTGACATTCGCGTCCTGTTGTGGAGCCTCCATGCGAAGCCGCTGCGGCTCAACCTGCCAGAATCCTCGACCATCATCCGGAATACCGGATCCTCCCGAGGCGACGAACTGCAACATATTGACATCTCGAAACAGATCGCCAAACTGCCATTGTGCCAGACGCCGCAACAACTCGGAAGTCTTCAGGTCCGACGCGACCGCATTGTCTGCCGACAATTCTTCCGCGATCTCTTTGCAGTTTTGGATGTCATCGGCCAACTGCCTGACCAAAGAGGCCTTGTCGGCCTTCTTCAATAGCTGATCCGGTGGTGTCAGCAACCGGGACACGTCTGCATACTTCTTTTGCGTGGCCGCCATGAAAGCCAGTCGGAGACAGTGCTCAATCACGGCATCGGCCTGATTCGCATTGATGGATGAACTGCGGAACGCGGCAGCCAGGGCAACTGCCGCGGCTAACTCATCGGTTTCATACCGAAATGCTCGCAGTCGGTTGGCTTTCAGGCTGATATCAGCAGCTCGACTTTTCTCGCTCAGTTCAGCGATCAGGTCCAGCAAAGCAAAATCAGCCGCACTGCCGGACTGCTCTTCAGATCGATCCAGTAATTGATTGGCCAGGCTGGCACGTTCTCCTGGAGATTTTGCTGCCGCCAGTTCGCGTTTGAAGAGTTCTCTCAGTTCAGCCTCTGCCGCCGACACTTCTGAATCAGGAGGAACTTTGGGGATGCCCGGTTTGGGCTGAGCATTTTTCACGTTGACCACGATCACCAGGTCTCGATTCTGATCGAAATTCATCATGACGTTTGGAAGCAGAGATTCCGGCGCAAGATGAATCTCGTATCGACCGGACGCCTCAGCGGGAACCTCCCATGTGAGTACTGCTCGTCGCGCATCAACGGTTGCTCCGGGAGGCGAGCCTTCCTTGACAACGATTCGGAGTGCTCGCCCAAAGAACTTTGGAGGACGGTCGATCAGGGGCAGCCTGAATGTCTCACCGGCAATAGCCGTTTGTTCCGGAAACGACGGCAAACTGAATGTTGGCTTCACAAGGATGATTAGTGAGCCGCGCGCGACTTCCTTTGAGGTGGCGGGATCGTAGAGCTGCACGCCAACCTGATGCCGACCTGCTTCGTCCACCGGCGGAGTCCAGGTGAACAGCCCGGTCGTCGAGTCCAGCGACATCCCGCGAAGTGCTCCGGGGCCAAGTCGGTAAATCAGGCCCGACCCTGCATCCGGCACCGGCGACGCAACAATCTTTGTCGTGAATTCCTGCCCAGGATCAGCGAACTGCTGATCTCGCTCAGGCAAAGTAAATCGAGGACCTGCCGTCTCCACCGTGACAATAAGCTTCGTTGAGGCGATGACTTGCGAGATATCCTGATTGACATAAACCAGCTCGACTTTAATCTCGTAATCAGCGGCGGCCTGTCCAGCGGGAATCTCCCACGACACCTGACCGGAGGTTTCATCAACCTTCACGCCAGCCGGAGTTCCATCGCCCGCCCGAAATCTAACACGTCCCTCTGGCGGCGGTTCAGGGGGCACACCGTTAAACTC
The DNA here is from genome assembly GCA_044235005.1 of Planctomycetaceae bacterium. Classification (GTDB taxonomy): domain Bacteria; phylum Planctomycetota; class Planctomycetia; order Planctomycetales; family Planctomycetaceae; genus SXXK01. The sequence goes on from JBIIIF010000407.1 coordinate 3,898, forward strand.
CGGTCGATGATTGACGGTCGCTCCGGGCTTTGCCTTCACCGGCGCGGAGGCCTGCAGTTTTGCCACTGGAACAACGGTGACGGCTGTGTTTGCGTTTGATTCTTTGACCGGATTGGCGTCGTTGTCTGAATGGCGATTCACCATCACAAACAACGTGATCAAAGCAATCAATGTGCTTGCGGATGCGAGAGCCATGACTCCGGCCGTGGAATTCTTCTTCTTCACCGGACGCCGCGGCCCCGCCTGTCTGCGCTCAACCTGAGGTAAGACGGGCAATGTCGAATTCAGCGCTTGTCCCTGATTGCCGTTGCCCTGATTGCTGTTCGTCGTCAGCATCAGATCAACAGCCGCCCCGCTGTCCATTTCACGAAGGAACTGTTGATAACCAGCATCCTGCGCGTCACCATTCTCGGCAGCGCTGGCAAGATCCAGCAGGATCGCATCATCAGCTCCGGCCTCTCGCAGGGCCCGCTTGAGACCTTCAACGGTCAATGGCTTGCTGAACGGCTCCAGGGCATCGACCAAATCCTGGGGAGTTTGAAAGCGTCCGGCGGGATCTCGCAACGTCATCCGCCGCACGATTGCATCGATCGGATCCGGCACGTCGGCGCGAAGACTTTTGACCGATGGCGCGTCTTTGGAACA
>JBIIIF010000406.1:0-4542 GCA_044235005.1 Planctomycetaceae bacterium
CACCGAACGAATGATCTCCTGCAACTCTGCTCGACTCTGGACTTTGCGAAGAGTAATCCCGAGACCCAGACAGAACTGTTCGAAGTTCCGCATTTTGAGTTCATCCGGATCGCCATGCACGCGCCGCAGAAACGGCAACCGCTTGCTTTCCAGCAGGCGAGCGACAGCAATGTTGGCCGCCAGCATAAACTCTTCGATGATCTCATGACTTTCATCATGATGACGCTCATGCGCACCGATGACGCCGCCGTCTTTGTCGAAATCAATTTCGACTTCCGGAATGCCCATCATTAAGGCACCGTGGGCAAATCGGCGACGCCGCAACAACATGGCCAGCTCAAACATCAGATCCAGAAGTTTCCTGACCGGGGCAGTAACATCGGCCACCTGCTGTCGAGGATTCTGAATGATGGGCATGACTTCTTCGTACGCGAAGCGACGCACCACTTTGATCGCGGAGTTGGCAACATCCGTCCCAACAACACTTCCCTCAGCGTCAAACTCGATAAACATCGACTTTGTGTAACGCACCTGATCCTGCTGCAAGCTGGCCAGTCCGTTGCTGATCAATTCCGGCAACATGGGAATCACATGTCGCGGCAGATAAACGCTGGTTCCTCGCTTACGCGCTTCTTTGTCGAGCGGACTGCCGGCCTGAACAAAGTGAGCCACGTCGGCGATATGCACACCCAGATGCCAATGACCATCGTCCGATCTTGTCAGTGAAATGGCATCGTCGAAATCGCGAGCCGTCGCAGGATCGATTGTGATAATCGTTTCACCAGTCAGATCGACTCGTCCCGCGAGATCCGTTTCCGTGAACAACTCCGCCTGCCGCCGCGCTTCGGCCAGCGCGTCTTCAGGAAACTCGTGCGGCAACCCAAGGCTGTGCACGACCGTCATCGTATCGATGCCCGGATCACCGCGTTTACCGAGCACCTCGGTCAGCACCGCTTCTCCCGGCCGACTGGCGGTCGGGAAACGCAGCATTTCAATCACGACTTTATCGTTCGGCTTCGCCCCTTTCGCTCCGGGGTCACCGACATGAATCGGAGCAGTGAATGCGGTCCCGTCGATCTGAACGAAGCCCTGATCGCCGGATTCGATGTATGTGCCAACAAAAATACTGGTCGCCCGATCAACGATTTTTTCGATGATCCCACATCGCTGGCCATTCGCACGCCGTTTGGCCGACACACGAACCAGCACATCGTCTCCGGTCTGAGCATCTCTTACATCGCGGGGCGCCACATAAATATCGTTATCTTTCTGCGCTGGATCCTTCTGAGCAGGGATCACAAACGCCGCGCCGCTGCTGATCTTGCGCAGTACACCAGCAACGAGCCCAGCACTGCCACGAGGACGAAGCCTTCCCTTCTTATCCTGCCGTATGCGGCCTGCTTCAATCAATGTTGCCAGTGCGTCTTTGAATTCAGCAAACTGCGGTTTCGAAACCTGCATTGATTTTGCCAGAATCGATGTCGTGACCGGCGCATAGTCAACGGCATTGACGATGGCCAGTATTCTTGATTCGAGCGAAGAATTGTCGCGTGAGTTGCCCATGGGGTTCACCTTTATGAACATTGTCAGAACAACGTCACCAAACCAAATTGGCGAGCGGCAGGGCGTCAGCCCTCCGAGTCTTACGCGCAGTGCTCGGAGGGCTGACGCCCTGCCGCTCGCCGGGAATAATTACTTCTTCGGCATCATAAACCCGAACAGATCTCTCACCTGATCTTCAGTCAGCGGATCCAGCATTCCGTCCGGCATCAAAGATTTGCCAGTGTTGCGAGTTTCCTCGACATCACCGCGCGAAATCGAAAGCTGCTCTTTGTCAGTCTGAATGACCAGCGTCTGTTCTGTTTCTGAAACCACAACCCCAGTGATGACTCGACCATCTTTCAACGCCACAACAGAGGTTGTGAACTGTTTAGGAACGACCGAACTGGGGTCCACGATATTCATCAGCAGATACTCAAGATTACTGCGATTGGCACCAGTCAGGTCCGGAGCAATGGCTTTGCCTTCACCGTAGAGCTTGTGACAATTCGCACATGACTTCTTAAAGATCGCGGCCCCGTTATCACGATCGGCTTTGGCAATCGTTTCCGGAGTCAACACAGCCTGCCACTTCCTGATCGCGGCAATTCGAGCTTCCGGGGTTTCCTGAATCACACCCCATTTCTCTTCGAGCACACTCCTGATGTGATCATTCCCAAACGCCGTCATCTGACGAACTTGAGCGGCCGTCAGCTCACGAGCATCAATACGTCCGCCTTCGATGGCACCAATGAGTTCCAGAGCGTAGCTCTCACGACTGGCCATGGTATCGATCGCCAGTCCACGATTTCCGTCTTTGAATCCGCCCATTCGCGGCAGCAATTGCCTGGCTGTATCCGGATGATCGAAGCCGGCGAGTGCTGTGATCACTGTTGAATAAACAGCGCGGTCACCGAGCAGATTAAAGAACATCGGAATTGATTCCGCATCCTTTGCCTGAGCCAAAGCCCGAATCGCCTTGTCGCGCGCGACATAGTCAGCGGCCGAATCACCGGCCAACTTACGCAGACCATCCATTGAAGCTCCGTCACCGAAGAGAACGCCCAATGCTTCACCAAGCACCTGGACGTCTTTGGATTCACTCGCCTTCAGTTGCTTTTCAATCGTTGCCCAATCTTTCGGAGCATCGACTTTTGCTCGACCTGCAAGTCCTGTCAAAAAGCCTGTCAGCATCGCCGCAGCGCGATCATTCTTCTTCGACTCCACCTGTTTGCCAACATAGAGCAGGGCGGTGTTCGCATTGTCCGCATCACGGTCAATATCGTTGGCCAGTCGACGCACTGCAAACATCTGAAGCTTCGGAGTTGACTCCAGAAGTTGCACAGCACCTTTTCGCAGTACCACGGGCTCAATTGCATACCATGTCATCAACGTGAGCTGATTCTCTGACGCAATTGTCTGTGCATTCGCGGCACAGCCAATAACAGCTTCCATCAATCCACCGCGTTGATTCTCGTCAAACTTCTGCATCACCGAAACCATAGCCAACAATACGTTGGCCGGTTGTTCTTTGGCGGCAACCTTTTTCAATGTTTCAAAATGGGCAGTGCGACGGTCTGGTGTCGAAGCAGCAAGTTGAATCGCCTGAGCCAGCACAAGCGGATCCGAGGAACCCAGAGCTCCCTCCAGCTGCATCTTGTTGTTCCCGCCGTAAGCTTCAGTAAACAACAACTGGCTTACAGATTCATACCCAGTCATCGGCGCGAGTGCTCGTCCGGACAGTTCGCCACCGGACACCAATTCCTGACGAATTCGACGCCCATGACGGCCGAACCAATCGCCTTTGTTGATCCAGTCGTTATTCAGGAACGCCAGCTTATTGTTGCCTTTCAATACCGCAGCCTGCGACGCTGTCAGCTTCGGAGTTCCGTAGGCGATGCGGTAGATTCGACCACTCGTGCGATGAACTCCATCGTGGTCATGACATTCGCCATTGTCGGACCAGTCTGAAACGTAGATCGCTCCTTCGGGCCCCATCTTGATATCGATTCCGCGGAACCAGGGGTTCTTCACAATCATGAAGTCCGGCTCTCGCTTGCCCACGTAGCCGCTGCCCTGACGCTCAAGCCGATTGACGTTCATGCGTCGACCGTGAGTATTGCACATGAAGATCTTTCCGAAATACTCCTTCGGAAAATTGTCCCCCTGATAGATCAAACCACCAACATGAGAATGCCCGCCACCCAGATCATTGGCCACTCCATCACGACTTTCATTCCACTTCGTCTTCGTATCCCAGTGATAATGATCAGCGGTCATATCCATCAGCTCGTAAGCATGAGGATTGAAGTCCTGCCCATACATCCGCTGATACCGCGCGCCAGGAATGACGTGCCAGAGATGTCCCTGAACATTGTTGGTCATGAAGAACTGACCATCGGGGTTGTAGTCAAGCCCCCAGGGATTGGTCGTACCATTACAGACGACTTCAATCGTGTGTTTTGTCGGGTGATATCTCCAAACGCCGCAGTTCATGAAGGGCCGTTCTTCTCTTGGAGTTCCCGGTACTCCCGGATAGGACGTATCAACAATCCCGTGACGACCGTAGAGCCAACCGTCTGGCCCCCAGATCAGACCGCTCACAAAGTTGTGACCACAATCCTTGCTCCAGCCATCCAGCATGACAACGGGCTCACTGTCCGGAACATCGTCACCATCGCGATCAGGAATAAAAGACAGCGTGCCATCATGCAGAATCCACAGACCGCCGAAGCCCCAGGTGAGACTTGTCAGCATGAAGCCTTTGTCCCAGAACACTTTGCGGGAGTCATGCTTTCCGTCACCGTCTGTATCTTCCAGGATGGTGACACGATCTCGCAGTTTGGTCTCATACGGACCGCCGCTGTAGCTGTAACATTCAGCAACCCATAGTCGACCTTTGTCATCAAAATCCATGCAGATCGGCTGCTGCACGTCTGGCTCACCCGCAAACAGAGTCACATTGAAGCCTTCGGGGACTTCAATCAGTTTCAGCATCTCATC
>JBIIIF010000170.1:0-15705 GCA_044235005.1 Planctomycetaceae bacterium
CCTGCCTGCTCACGCGAAACTGCCCTGAATTGAAGATGCAACGTCCATGCAAAGTAGAACGCCCACATTACTTGCGGCACTGACAGCAATCGTTTTCCTCTCACCGAGAACGATCGCCGCGGCGCCATCATCGAGGCCTAATATCATCTTCATCATGGCGGATGATCTTGGCTATACGGACGTGGCCTGTTTCGGCAGCCGGTACTATGAGACGCCAAACATCGACCGTCTGGCGGCTCAGGGCATGAAGCTGCTGAATCATCATCACTGTCAGAACTGCACCCCCACGAGAGCTGCTCTGATGAGCGGTCAATATGGTGCTCGCACAGGAGTTTATACCGTCGGAGGAATCGATCGCTTCGACTGGAGTCAGCGTCCGTTACGGCCTGTGGACAACGTCACGGAACTTCCTCTCGACCGCGACATCATCGCCAGGCAACTCAAGGCCGCTGGCTACGCGACGGGCATCTTCGGAAAATGGCACATCGGAGAACGTGGTGAATACTTGCCGGGTAAGCGAGGTTTCGATGAAGCCATCATCACTTCCGGCAAGCACTTTGACTTTCAAACTAACCCGCAAAGCGACTATCCCGAAGGACAGTATCTCGCTGATTTCCTCACCGACAAAGCACTTGATTTCATTACGCGACATAAAGACGAGCCTTTCTTTCTCTACCTGCCGCACTTCGGAGTTCATTCACCGCACCAGGCGAAGGCCGATCTTGTCGCAAAGTTTAAGGTCAAGCCGGGCGTAGATGGACATGACAACCCGACTTACGCCGCGATGATTGCTTCTGTCGATGACAGTGTTGGTCGCGTCATGAACACGCTGGACCAATTGAAACTGGCCGACAACACCATGCTGATTTTCACCAGCGACAACGGTGGCGTGGGCGGCTACAACCGCCCCGATGGTCTGCACCGCGATTCAGGTGTGGACGCGAAGGGAAAGAAAGGCAAAGGAGCAGACGCGGATGGCAGCGGCATCACAGACAATGCCCCGCTTCGCAGCGGCAAAGGCAGTCTCTACGAAGGAGGAACCCGCGAACCGTTCATTGTCCGCTGGCCTGGCGTGACGCCGCCGGGTTCATCCTGCAACGTGCCGACGATTCATGTGGACATCTTCCCGACGTTCCTTGAAATCACGACCGCCCCGAATCCGCGGCAGGTGCTTGATGGCGAAAGCCTTACAAAACTTTTCCGTGATCCTGACGCAACGTTGCAGCGTGATGCAATCTTTCAGCACTTCCCTGGGTATTTGGGTTCAGGCCCGGGACTCTGGCGAACGACCCCGGTGAGTCTCATTCAGGCCGGGGACTGGAAGCTGATGGAATTTCTTGAAGACGGACGACTGGAACTTTATAACCTCAGCGAAGACATCGGTGAAACAAAAAACCTGACTCAGGAAATGCCGGACAAAGTCAAAGAGCTGCACGATCGCCTGATCGCGTGGCGTGCCGAGGTGAATGCTCCTATGCCCACAAAGAACGACGGCGCGACCACAGTGCCGAAGAACAACGGACAAGGTAACAGGAAAAAAAGCAGGAAGGTGGAATGACATGCAGCGCATCCAGAAGTTGCTCGCGATTCTATTCCTGTTCGTCCCCTCGGTGCTGATCCCCTCAGTCCTGTTCGCGGGTGACGAGCCACCGCAAAAGCCGAACATCGTCTTCTTCCTGATCGATGATCTCGGTTATGCCGACTGCGGTTTCAACGGCGGACAGGAGATCAGGACTCCTCACATCGACAAGCTGGCTCACGGTGGAGCCATTCTTGAGTCTCATTATGTCCAGCCTGTTTGCTCCCCAACTCGCGCTGCGCTGATGACGGGACGATATGCGACTCGGACCGGTGTTTATACGATCGTGCGGCCCGGAGCCAGGTGGGGATTGCCGCTTTCAGAAACGACCCTCGCAAATGCTCTTCACGAAGCGGGATACGAAACCGCTCTGACCGGCAAGTGGCATCTCGGCGAATTCGATCGGGCCTACCTGCCAACGTCGCGCGGGTTTGACCATCAATACGGACACTACTTTGGCGCAATTGACTATTTTACTCATGTCCGGGATGGCGCACACGACTGGTATCGCGACGACAAAGAGTCCCGCGAAGACGGCTACAGCACACATCTGATCGCAAAGGAAGCGTGTCGCTTAATCGCCGAGAAGGACAAAGCCAGGCCTCTTTTTCTGTATGTTCCCTTCAATGGTGTTCATAGTCCAATGCAGGTACCGGACAATTATCTTCAGGCTTATCCTGGTCTAAGCGGTTCTCGTCAGAAGCTGGCAGGAATGCTTGAGGCGGTGGATGAAGCAATCGGCCAGATTGTGGAGTCACTGGAGAAAGCAGGCCTGAGAGAGAATACGTTGATTGTCTTCTCGTCTGACAATGGTGGTCCGAAGCCCGGAACGAATAATCCTTTGCGAGACTTCAAGGGCAGCATTTACGAAGGCGGCGTGCGTGCTGCCGCTTTCGCGAATTGGCCGGGAAAAATCCCTGCCGGTCAGCGGCTCAGGGAGCCGATGCATGTGATTGACTGGTATCCGACGCTGATCAAACTTGCCGGAGGAAGTCTTAACCAGAAACTTCCGATCGACGGACTGGATATCTGGCCGATGCTGACCGAAAAGGCGGCTTCCCCGCATGACGCAATTCTCAGCGTTCAAACCCCCACCAGAGCCGCAGTACGAATGGGTGACTGGAAACTGATCAGCCGAGAAAATGCCGATTCAGAAGCCGCCAGCACGGGCCCAGCCAAATCCCGCAAAAACAAACGGCAGCAAAAAATGGAATCGGTCGAACTCTATCACCTGGCCACGGACATTGGCGAAACAGTGAATCTCGCCGACAAAGAGCCAGAACGAGTCGCCTCCATGAAGACTCGGCTGGCCGAATTCCTGAAGCATGCTGTGCCGTCCGGCGTTCCGACCGAAACCAACGTCCAATAAGCTCAGAGCAATGCCCGCGGTGCCGCAACGCACAAGAGGCGAAAAGCAAAACCGGGTGGCCGCTCTCCGCGTATCACACCGGTGTCAGACATCCAGATTCAGGAAATGGGCTGCTGCGCCCGGATCGGCCAAGCAGAGCCGATTTATTCGGCGGTGGACTGTTCTCCGACCTGAGAGTTCAGCTGAGCCAACTGCTCCTGCATGGACCGGCGAGACATCCGGTAGAAGGCAATTCCGAAGCCGGTGAAGACAGTCGCGGGCATCCCCAGCATAAAGAGAATGCTGTACATATAAGCTCGAGGACGGAGGGACTCGGTTTCGTTGGCGTTTTTGCAGCCCGGACAGGCCTGTGCTTCCGACGACACCAGTCCGCTGGCGGTGAGCATCGCCATGGTCATCATTGTGATTCGTATCAGCTTTCGCATAACGGCAATCTCCGACATCAACAGACTGCACTCGAACGTAACAAAGAACGAGGCGAAAAATTCACTCACCGGATGATTCTGAACTCAAAAGTCGACAACGGCGAATCATTTGGGCCAATGGTACAACATTCCATAGATCACAACACCCGTGATCGACACAAACAACCAGATCGGGAAAGTGATTTTTGCCAGTCGGCGGTGTTCCGGCCAGCGTTCTCGCCACGCATGCACAAAAACCCTGATCGCAAGAACCGGCACAAAAACCGCCAGAATCACGTGGGGAATCAGAATACTTCGATAAACCAACGTTGCCGATGCTGAACCGACAAAAGCTCGCCCACGCTCACCGGTAAAGTGATGCAAAGCCTGATGATACGTCAAATAGCAGGCCAGAAATACAACAGACACCAGAAACGCCGTGACCATCAAATTCCGATGCAGAATCCTGTTCTGTCTCTTAATGGCAATGAGCCCTGCAACCAGCAGTATCGTGCAACATGAATTCAGCGCGGCGTTAATTGAGGGAAGACGAGAAACCCAGACCGGCAATTTCTGTTCGATTTTCTCATTACGATCAGAAGCGGCCGCCTCTGAGTCTGAGTCCGCACTTTTGTCGCCTGCATCTATAACGCCGGAATTCAGGGCACTGCGATCTATGGCAGCGGGATCACTCCCGTTGCTGTTTTTTTTTTCGTCAGCGGTTGCTTCCTCAGACTCCGGAGCTGCTTCACCATCGGAACTGGATTCCGACTTCACCTCCTCATCAGTTTCCTCGCTGCCTGCAACCGGCGCGACTGAGAATGACAAACCCGGAACGTTTCCAATCACCGGGCCGCCCGATACGGCCGGACCTGGCACCGGAAAATCCTCCTTGCCTTCAATCACGCGCCGCAGCTTTACAACATGGTCGGGATCGGTCATCAGATAAGTGGCCACCGGCACGCCCTCTTCATTGATCAGCACAGCGCGATTCGTATGAGCGACCTCAAAGCCGGGCTTGCGAGCTTCGCCGAGATTGGGTTTTACATACTGAGTAAACCCGGTGCGGATCAATTCGTGAATCGTATTTTCGTCCCCCGTCAGAAACTTCCAGCGAGCATGGTCTGCACGAAACGTTTCCGCGTAGGCTTTCAAAACCTCCGCCGTGTCATAGCTGGAATCGACCGAGAACGACACGAACTGAAAATCCGGATTCGATTCGGCCACTCGCCGATGCAGATCGGAGACATTCCGAGTAATCATCGGGCAGGTTTCAACACAACGCGTAAAGACGAAGCTGGCCAGCCAACGCTTGCCCAGCAGACTTTCTCGGCTTACCACCCCACCCATACATTCCGGAAATTCAAATTCCGGTAACTCGCGTCTTGGGAAATTGATAACAACGGAGGACGTTGAGGCTTCAGGTGCTTCGACTCCGCTGTCGGATTTCGAGGGCTGTGCGTCGCTGGCCGATCTGGTCTTGTCGCCGGATTTCTGCACGACAAGTTTCCACGTTGCCCCCAGCACCAACAGCCACAAAACGCATCCCAAAAGAAAGCTGAACGTCGACATTCCGGAGCGACTGTGAAGATTCGCAATTGAAACGTTCGTCTGTGGAGGGACGGAGGTGGTAATCATGGCTTCAATCTTGTTCCGCGGGAAGATTTCCGTAAGCCGTTTTGAGGTAGCATCAGCGACAACGAACAGCAATACATGCAGTTCTTTTGACGACCGGGGAAACTCGGTTTTGACGCCGATTTCGGCCCTGCCAACGATTATAGACGGATCTGGCTGCGGAGGGTCACGTTGCCAGGATTTTCCCGCTCTTTGTGCTGGACCCCTCGTTTTTCACGGTTTGCACGGTCAGCACGCGCAGGAATTCGAATTCGCCTGCGGGAATCGCTTCGCAAAAAGACTGACTTCAATGTTCCGGCTGATGACTCAGAACAAACTGCAGTTCGATGTAACGGCGAAAGTCATCGCAGGTGCGGAAATTGAAATGTGACGATGGACGATGCTCGTTAAACGCAATCGTTGAAGGCGTCAGCCAGGCAGTGGCCGAGTGCTGAATCAGATCCTGAACCAGGAGTCGAAAGTTCGCTGCCGATGACGGTGCAATGCGATCACCGAGGTACTCGTAACTGACTTCGTCGCTGGCTATACAAATTGCGGGCTGCCCATTTCGCAATACGATCCAGACTTCCGGTCGATGACGAGGACTCACCTTGATCGAACTGCTCCACGATCGATGAGAGCTTCCGGAGGCCACCAGCGGGAGCGATCGAAATCCGGACGGAGCTGTCGATGGAACAACACCCACGCTGATCACCGCCACATCCTGCCACGACCAGGCCTCTGTTTGTCCTCGGGAGTCAGTCGTTTCCAGAACATGATCGGAGATGCGGATGCGATGTGGTCGCTGAACATGCAGCAGATCGGGGATATCATTGGCGGGAACAGCGATGGCTTTCAGCCCCGCTTCAGAGAGACGCTCAACAACTCCCTCCGCAAGTTCTCGACTGCAACAGCCGGGAATAATTCCGGGAAGCGAACGAGCTGTCTGATGAGCAGTCAGACGATCCATCTCCGGAAGTTCTGTCAGGATTTCTTCGAGAGATTCCATATCGCCGGGAATACTGAACGCGGCAATCCTGTATTCAACGGGGGTGACAGTAGCACCATTCGAAGCTGTTCCGTTTTCATCTAATGACATCGTATCACCCTGTTTCTGTGTTCTCAGCCAGTCACTTCAACAGCAGAACGGGACACTCACATAAAACCGAAACTTTATAGCTTAGCGTTCCCCACGTTTCAGCAATGTGTTCGGGATCGATTCGGTGAGAACACATCACGATCAAGTCAACCTGATGCTTGGCAGCGAAAGACAGAATTTCCTGCAGCCTGTCTCCGACATGAACCTTGAACTCACACTCAATCGAAGCGTCTTCAAAACGACGCGACAATTGTTCCAGATCAGATTCAGCACGCTGACAGACCTGAGAATAGAACTCACGCGTTTCCTCGTCAGGCCCATCAGGTCCGGCTTCAATGGTCTGCACAACGTGCAACAGAGATACCGACGCCTTGTTCTGCACGGCCATCTCAAATGCCACATCCACTGCCGAATAGCTCCTGACGGCAGTCTCAAGCGGAACAAGGATGTGGCGAAATCGAGGTTGCATAATGACGGGTCAAAACAAAACGGTGGAGCAATTCATTCTTCAAACTGGCCTGAACACCCGCACATGGCAACCGCATGATCTTGAACCACACGCATGTGATTGATGTCCACAATGTGTAGTGAAGCAATCCCGATGCCAATTCAACTCAGTAGGCAGCAGTGCGGGTTGCTCAGCATAAACCGTGCAGAAACAGCAACTTCTGATGACTGACCCCTGTGCAGAATCGCACGGTCGTTCCTGAGACGCACAGCGGAGTGCAGGAACGGAAATGAAGGTCTTCGGGTAACTCCAAATCTCGCTTGTTAGTGACATCAGAGAATGATCCGCTGTCAAAAACTTTAATCGCGTGCCCAACGACCGCTCATGCACAGCAATGGGTGGAGCTGTTCACAGAAAAGCTGTCGGTGCATGGAAAGGAATTCTCCGGGTCATCATCAGCGGTCTGCCAGGTTTGCAAGGTTGAACTCGTGTCGTGTCTCACTCAGATGGAATCTTATAGATTTGGTCAAGGCTCAACACAGAAGGCGAACTTTGCCTCCACCATGTTCAAACCGTGCGAATCGTTCAAACAGTCGAAAATGTCGGCGTCGAACTCCGATTCCCCTTAAAAGTAACGATTGTGGTCTTAGATCCTTCGACTTTTGAAATTGCCGCAGGGTTCCGTTACAGTTCCCCACCGCACTTGCGGCAACTGAGGATTTTCCTGCAATCTCTCCCTATCCGGAGCGTTCTGGTTCAATGGCTGATCAACACGCACAACTGGTTGTACTTGGTGGTGGTCCGGGTGGATATCCTGCGGCGTTTGCTGCGGCGGACCACGGCATGAAAGTCGTGTTGATCGACGAAGGCGTCAAGCCGGGCGGTGTTTGCCTCAATCGAGGCTGCATTCCGTCGAAAGCTCTGCTGCATGTTGCCAAGCTGATCAACGAAGCAGCCGAATCGCAGGACTGCGGTGTCACGTTCTCCTCGCCTGTGATTGACCTCGATAAACTGCGATCATTTAAGAACTCCGTCGTAAACAATCTCTCCGGCGGAATTGAAGGTCTCTGCAAAGCCCGTGGCGTCGAGCTGATTAAAGCTCGCGGAACTCTGCTCAGCAGCGATCTCATGGAAGTCAAAACCCCCGACGGGACGACTCGCACAATCAGCTTTGATCATTGCATCGTGGCGACAGGCTCACAACCTGCCATGCCGCCCATGTTTGCTCTGGGTGACGATCGCATCATGGACTCAACCGGGGCCCTCGAACTGAAAGACATTCCGAAACGCCTGCTCGTCATCGGAGGTGGCTACATCGGGCTCGAAATGGGGTCGGTCTATGCCGCCCTGGGTTCGGCGGTGACCGTTGTGGAAATGACAGCGGGACTTCTGCCGGGAGCTGACCGCGATCTCGTGGTGCCTCTGCAAAAGCGACTCGCTCACCAGTTTTCAGCGATTCATCTCAATACCAAAGTGGCCAAACTTGAGCCGACTCCTGAGGGCATCGTCGCCAGCCTCGAAGGTGAAGGCGTGGAGCCTCGCCAGGTGTTTGATCGAGTTCTCGTGTCGGTCGGTCGACGTCCCAATGGCCGAGGACTCGGGTTGGAACATACGAAGGCTGTGGTGGACGAAAAAGGCTTTATCAAAATCGATCGCAACCAGCGAACGGCAGATCCCAAAATCATGGCGATCGGTGACGTGGCCGGGGAGCCGATGCTGGCTCATAAGGCAACTCGTGAAGCCAAGATTGCGGTCGAAACACTGCTCGGCGAACCTGTCGAATTCGACAATATCGCGATTCCAGCCGTTGTGTTTACCGATCCTGAACTCGCCTGGGCCGGGATCACCGAAGCCGAAGCAAAAGCTCAGGGACGCGAAGTTTCCGTGCATCGGTTCCCATGGGCCGCTTCGGGGCGAGCCCAATCGATCGCTCGGACTGAAGGCATCACAAAGATCATCGTGGAACCCGTCAAGCAGCGCGTGCTGGGTGTGGGGATCGTTGGCCCCGGTGCAGGCGAAATGATTGCAGAAGCTGTCATCGCGATCGAAATGGGTGCCACAGCTCGCGATCTGGCCGATTCCATTCATGCTCATCCAACACTTTCGGAAACTCTGATGGAAGCGGCTGAAGCTGTCTTTGGCCAGCCGACGCATCAGTTTCGCCCGACAAAGAAGAAGTAATTGACTGTCTCATCATTCGCTGGTGTTCAGGAACGGTCCGTTTCTGAGCACCAGCGTTGTTTTTGGGGCGGACGCTCTAAGAAATTCTGAACTTCATGACCGTGAGAAAAACTGCGTTAAGGGCTGATCAGCACTTTTCCAAACTGCATCGCTGGCTCGAAATGGAAGGCGAGGCGGAACGGCAGCGACTGGCTCAACGCCGCAAGATTCAGTCATCCGAGGCGGCCGAACGCACCGGGGAAACTCTGCTGGATCTTGTCATCCGGAACCACACGACCGGACTGGGCGGACGTTATCTGATAACGCTGGCGAAACGTCGCTCGCCCGATCGATTGCCGTGGCACCGCTTCAAAGTCGGCAGTCCGATTCTGCTGTCTGATGACACTGATGAAGACAGCGAATCGCTTCAGGGCGTCGTCAGCGCGCGGCGCAATGATACGCTGGAGATAGCGGTTGATGACTGGCCGTCCGGTGATCGTTTTCGTCTGGATTTGTCGCCCGATGAAATTTCTCGCAAGCGGCAGTCGTCTGCACTGCAGGTCGGCGCGAATGCCTCGGGGCGACTTGGGCAACTGCGTGATCTGTTGCTGGGAGAACGTGAGCCGACGTTTCAGAAGAACGTAAAAATTCCCGGTCCGATTTCTCAGCGTCTGAACCCTTCGCAGCATCAAGCCATTGAGCATGTGCTGGCGGCAAACGATCTGGCGATTATTCACGGACCGCCGGGAACTGGCAAAACCACAACCGTGGTCGAAGCCATCCGCCTGATGGTGGCTCGCGGGGAACGAGTTCTCGCGTGTGCTCCCAGCAATACGGCCGTCGACAATCTGCTGGAACGACTTCTGGCCATCGGTGAACCCGCCATTCGCCTTGGGCATCCCGCGCGAGTTTCCGAAGATCTGAGGCAGCATTCACTCGATGTACTGGCCGGTCGTCATGAATCCATGATGATCGTGCATCAGATGATGCGTGAAGCGGAGCAGATTGAACGAAAGGCGTCCAAGTATACTCGCGGTCGTCCACCAGCGGGGTTCAAAGGCCAGCAGCGTCAGGAAGCTCGTGAGCTGAAGCGTCACGCCAGAATTCTGGAACAGCAGGTCGTCACGGAACTCCTGCGAGATGCTCGCGTGATTTGTGCCACGACAACATTCGATGATTCGATTCTGGAAGATCTGAAGTTTGACGTGCTGGTCATTGACGAAGCCTGCCAAAGCGTGGAACCAGGCTGCTGGGTTCCTCTGAAGAAAGCACATAAGCTGATTCTGGCGGGCGATCATCTGCAGTTGCCGCCGACGATTCTTTCGGACGAAGCTCGCAAAGAAGGTTTTGCCGTCAGCCTGATGGAACGACTGGTGAATCATTACGGTGATCTGATCACGAGACAGCTTACCGTGCAGTACCGCATGCACGAATCGATCATGGCGTTTTCCTCCGAGACGTTTTATGGCAACACGTTGATCGCCGACGAATCTGTGCGGCAGCATGTGCTGTCGGATCTGCCGAGATTTCACAGCGATCGCATGAGCGATGATCCAGTGACATTTATCGACACGGCGGGCACTGGCTGGGTGGAAGAGATCGAACCGGATGGCATGAGCAAACGTAATCCTCAGGAAGGCGAGCTCGTCATGAAGCAGGTGAATGCTCTTTGTGAAGCCGGCCTGCGACCGCAGGATATCGCCGTGATCGCTCCATACGCAGCACAGGTTCGCTGGCTGAGAGAGCACGCGGTCTTCGATCATCTGGAAATTGACACAGTTGACGGCTTTCAGGGACGCGAAAAAGAAGCGGTCGTGATGTCGCTGGTGCGATCCAATGAAATCGGCGAAGTCGGCTTCCTGTCAGACGCCCGCAGAATGAACGTCGCCCTGACGCGTGCAAAGCGCAAGCTGATCCTCGTGGGCGATAGTGCGACTCTGGGTGCAAACGATTTCTTCAGGACACTGCTTGGTTGGATCGAACAAAACGGCAGCTATTGCACGGCGTGGGAGTTCGCGGACTAATTGATAAACTCCGTGTTGACGAGAACAAACTGTTTTCGACATTCCGGGAAGTTCAGCCACCACTCCTCTGTGTCCGGTTCATTCCACTCCGCTGGACAGCGCCATGTTCGATGTTCGGGTTGCCTTTCCGGAAAAGTGCGGAGACGTCCAAACATCTATTTTTGTCGGCAATGAACCCCTTTTGTGACCTCTGCGATTCATCTGTGTACTCTGTGTTATCTGTGGTAAAAATGCTCTTGTATTTTTTGACCACAGATTTCACAGATAAAATCGCACGCTGAGCGTCATAGGAAAGCTGAACATCCGCCCCAACATGGCGCTGTCCAGTTAGAATCTGGTTCGAAACAATATCGACAAATATTGTGCCTGCGATCGCCGGACGAACTTGTCATGCCCTGCTAATTCCAACGTTTTCTTCGTAGACGTCACAAGTTTGACTTCTTCGTCAACAGTCGATGTCTGAACGTCGGATCGATAAGCCCCGTTCTGCGAATTGGTCAGTACACTGATGACATCACCTCGCGTTCCCGAGGCTGTATGAACTCTCTGAGAGACCTCGCAGCGCAGCTTGACGTGAAAGGTCGTATCTTTCGGGAACGACAGCGGGACGGTCGCGATTCCGGAGAAACTTCCGCCGATCAGGCCTGGCAATGTTTCCAGTTGAAGTGTTGAGCGATTGCGAAGGCGATTGATCCAGCACAGTCGCATGAAGAAGAGCAGGAACAACGCAGGAACGGCAAGAAACGCGTAGATCATTCCAGGGTTCTTCAGCGACGCCAGATAGATCCCCGGAGGAAGGGCAATCAACACAAAGCAGGCCGTCGCAACCAGACAGAACACGATCGCAGCATCGTTGAGTCGAACCGAATCCTCAGCAGAACCGATCGATCACCGTCACTCCGGTGCCTGGGAACTGATTCATCCGCGGCAACAACTCGGCGGCTTCTGACAGAGTGACGAGTTCACTGATCAGCAAACCCGGGTTGATTGTGCCCGCGGCCATCATGGAAAGCATCCGCGGATACTCGAAAGCCTGCATGCCGTGACTGCCGAGAATCTCCAGTTCGTTCCCGATGACAGTTCCCATCGGAACCGGTGGATCGGCTTCTGAGCCCAGCATCAGTCCCACCTGAACATGACGCCCCCGCTTGCGTAACGACTTGACCGAATTCCAGCAGGTCTGACGACTGCCGAGTGCGTCCATGGAAACCTGAGTTCCTCCGCCGCTGAGTTCTCTCACGGCCGCGACCACATCAGTCGTCGTCGCGTCGATGGTTGCCGCGGCTCCACATTGGCGAGCCATCTCAAGGCGATCAGGTTTGATATCAATCGCAATGACTCGTGCACCGATAGCCGAGGCAATCATGATGGCCGAAAGTCCTACTCCACCGCAGCCGTAAACCGCAACCCAGTCACCCGGTTGAGTTCTCCCCTGAAACACAATGCCTCGAAACGATGTCGCAAATCGACAGCCCAGACTGGCCGCCGTGGCGAAGTCGACTGACTCCGGCAGCGAGACCAGATTGACATCGGCATGGCGGATCTCCACGTATTCCGCGAATGCTCCCCACTGAGTAAACCCGGGCTGAGTATACGAGTCGCAGATATGATGATTCCCCGTGACACATTGAGCACAGGAACCGCATCCACAACAGAATGGCACAGTGACACGCTGACCAACATTCCAACGCTGCACGTTGCGGCCCACGGCCGCGATCTCTCCGGCAAGTTCATGGCCGGGAACGTGCGGCAAGTGCACATCGGAATCATGACCCATCCAGCCGTGCCAGTCGCTGCGACACAGTCCGCACGCCTTCACGGAGATCACCGCAGAATCCGGTTTGGGATCTGGCGCGGGGACTTCTCGAATGCTGAGCGGCTTCTGAAACTGTTCGAAAATGGCCGCCTTCATAGTGCCGTTCCTGTCACGCTGCGCCTCGGCGCGTTGTTCTCGATTGGTCTGGTTGATTGAGATCGTCCGAATTGCGTGGAGCAGAAGTATAAGCGGCCAGCGAAATGGTCGGCGCGGCAGGTTGCCCGGCCGACGCATCATTGACGATTCGCGTTGTGACCTGCCACAGAACCTCACGCAGTTCATCTCGACTGGCATGCAAATGCTGTGACAACTGCAGCAATTCGCCTTCGATCAGAGAAGGCTTAACGTCAGATGCCCGCGGAGCTCGCAGGATCTTCTCGTGAACTCGACTTGCATTCACTTCGGTCTCGTAGAACAACTCCTCGTAGAGCTTTTCACCCGGCCGCAGACCGGTATAAACGATATCAATGTCAGTCGGATATTCCTGCCCTGACAGACGAATCATGTCTTTCGCCAGATCAACGATCTTAACGGGCTCACCCATATCCAGAATCAGCACGTCTCCGCCTTCACCAACAGCTCCTGACTGCAGAACAAGCTGCACGGCTTCGGGAATGGTCATGAAGTATCGCTGCATCTCGGGATCAGTCACGGTGACCGGACCGCCTTCTTCAATCTGTCGGCGGAAAGTCGGCACGACACTGCCAGCAGAATTCAGGACGTTGCCGAATCGCACAGTGATGAATCGCGTCTTTGATCGAGCCGACACCGAATGCAGATACTGCTCGGCGATCAGCTTTGTTGCTCCCATAACATTCGTGGGACGGACTGCTTTGTCAGTCGAAATCATGACAAAGCGTTCAACCGAAAACTTGTGAGCCAAATCGACCAGAACACGAGTCCCAAATACATTGTTCCGCACGGCCGCCTGAGGATTCGTTTCCATCAAGGGCACATGCTTGTAGGCAGCCGCATGAAAAACTACGGCCGGACGATGCTGCATAAACAGCCGCGTCATCGCATGCGGGTCAGTAATGTCCTCAACGATAAATTCGAGCTGACATTTGTAGCGATCCATCTGATGGTGCAGACTTTCGAATTCCTGCTCCATCTGGAAGATGCCAAACTCCGACTGATCCAGCAGCACGATACGGCGCGGTCCAAAGGTCAACAACTGCCGACACACTTCCGAGCCGATGCTTCCGGCCGCTCCGGTGACGAGGATAACACGATCAGCCAGAATGCTGCGGATCCCATTCAGATCCAGTTGATTCGGCTCGCGACGCAACAAGTCATCGATTGTGATATCGCGCATCTTCAGGTGAAAACGACCGGATGGAATCTCATCGACTGAGGGAACCAGATGAGCATCCACACCGTTGCGTCGACAGATCTCACTCACTTCGCGAATCGTCCGGCCGGTCAATTGTGACGGAAGCAACAGGACTTCTGCGCGAGTTTGCTGGATGATCTGTTCGAGCCCTCGTGAGGCATCGAAAACCTGAACTCCGGCGACAACTCCGTTCCTCGCCGCATCCGAAGGCGAAACAATCCCGACGACCCGCAGGCGATGCGAACTGGAGCGAATTGTCGTCACCAGATGCACGGCATCTCCGCCATTGGCATAGATCAGAGTTCGCGAGGCCTGTGCGTTCGCCCCGGGACGTCTCATCGTTCGCAGCATATTGGCGATGACTCGCGCCGTAACCACAGCCGCAGCTGAAAGGACCGTGTCAATGATGATCACACCGCGAGGAATCTGCGGCATGGTTTCGTGTGCCACTTGCAGAGCCGCAATCAGAATGCCACTGATCACACAGATGCCGGCAGACCATGCGACGTCATGAGTTGTCGAGTAACGAAGACGGCGCAGCCAGTCTCGTGAGATGAAAACGATTGCCAGCTTCAGCAGAACGACGATCATCAAGCCACTGCGGAAGACATCTTTGGCATAGACAAGTTGCTCGACCTGAAACGGTGTTACAAAACCTGGACGAGGCCTCAGGGTGACCTGATTGCGGACGATACTGTTGGCGAAGTCGATCAGGTTCAGGTCGAAACGCAGCTCCAGCGCAGCGAAGAACGCGGCGGCAAAGATGACGGCGTAGCAGCAGACGGCGATAGCCAGTCGCTTCATGACGTTGACCTGAAAACGGATAGTTATTGCATCAACAGGACCCAAGATTCGGCAGGAATTCAAGAACGCCCCGAACTCCGGAGAAACTCTTTGAACTCATTCCGAAACTGAATTCGCGAGTCTGCCGGATGCGACTTCCTATGTCCAGATCAGCCCTGGAGCTGGAACCGCCTCGCCCTGGATCACCCCTGTGAATGTCGACAAGAATCAGCAGTTTTTGCCGAACAGGGATCTGTGCTTCCGGCTCGAGGACTGAACCTGCATGCGGAACGGGCTGGACAGAGCCGAATTTCTGACCGAGAAATCCGGCAAACACCAAGGCTTATCTGGACATCGCCATTTAGCCCCCTCTCCCCCGATTTTTTTGCGGATGCAGCGCGGTATCACATGGCAGCGTTCTTGCAAAAAATCGGGGGAGAGGGTTGGGGCGAGGGGGCCGTTTTTGCACGCTGTATCCCAGAAAATCCCCGCTCATCCGGCCTAACGGCCCCCTTCTCCCCCGAGGGGGAGAAGGGGCTTTGTGCACGTGGCAAGCATTGATCAAAAGGCAACTTCGGTGAAGCCGACTCTTCAAACATGGCGCTGTCCAGTTAATCAAGGCCGCCGGTAGAATAACTAACCTCCAGTTCAGTCCGAAGTCGTCTGGCAAGATTCAAAGCATCGATCGTGTCGCCATGCAGACAGATCGTTTCTGCCTTGAGCGGGATTCGGACTCCCTCAACACTCGTCACTTCCTGCTGTTGCACCATCATCACGGCTCGCCGGATGACCAGATCTGCATCATGCAGAATGGCATCCGGATGTTCTCGAGGCACCAAAGTGCCATCGGCCCGATAATTTCGATCGGCGAAGATTTCGCTTCTCGTCCGCAATCCCAGTTCTCGACCGGCATCAATCAGGCAACTTCCCGAAAGTCCGAACAGCCAGGCATCCGGCACCAGAGCCTGAACTGACTCCGCGACCGTTAACGCGACGTTATGATCAACGGCCGCCAGATTGTACAAGGCTCCGTGCGGCTTCACGTGAGACAATCGAATACCCGCGGACTTCGCCAC
>JBIIIF010000018.1:0-48455 GCA_044235005.1 Planctomycetaceae bacterium
CGGTACACCCGTCGCTCCGCCGACGGGATCACTCAAGGCCCCTGCAAATGCTGACGAACTGATTCCGTTGTCGGTGACTGAATAATTCCGCGTTCTGTGATGATCGCGGTAATCAATTCTGACGGAGTCACGTCAAACGCCGGATTGTAAACTGCGATTCCGTCAGGAGCCGTCTGCTTGCCAAATCCGTGAGTGATCTCCTGCGGGCTTCGCTGCTCAATCGGAATCTGACTGCCGTCCGTGATCGCCATGTCAAACGTGCTGGACGGGGCCGCGATACAGAACGGAATTCCGTGATGCTTTGCCAGTACCGCCACTCCATACGTCCCAATCTTGTTCGCCGAATCGCCGTTGGCCGCGATGCGATCGGCTCCCGTGATGACCATCTGAATTCGACCTTCCTTCATGACCTGAGCTGCCATGTTATCGCAGATCAAAGTCACCGGGATTTTTCGCTGCTGCAGCTCCCACGCCGTCAGACGCGCGCCCTGGAGCAGAGGTCGAGTTTCATCAGCAAACACGTGAATCTGTTTGCCTGCGGCAGCAGCAGCAAACATTACAGACAGAGCCGTCCCATCTCCGGCAGTGGCCAGACCGCCCGCGTTGCAGTGCGTCAGCACCGACATTCCTGATGTCAGCAACTGGCTTCCATGTCGACCAATCGCCAGACACATTTCTCGATCTTCACGATCAATCTCGGCGGCTTCCGCCAACAGTCGATCGTGCAGCATTGCAGATGTCATGCCTTCCACGATGGCCTGATCGTTGGCAACGGCCCGCATCCGATCCAATGCCCAGAACAGATTCACGGCCGTGGGACGACTTGTCGCCAGATAGTCCGCGGCACCTTTGACTCGATTCAGAAACCGAGCCAACGGTTCGCTTCGATGCGACTGACATCCAATCACGAGACCATACGCGGCCGCCACACCAATGGCCGGCGCGCCTCGAACACGCAGAGTTCTTATGGCTTCCCAGACCTGCTCGACCGAGCGACAGGAGATTTCAGTGAATTGCTCGGGCAGCAGAGTCTGATCGATCAGGCACAAAGTCCCAGAAGCACCTCCCTGCCATCGCAGGGTGTGATAAGCCGTTGTCATTCGTTGCCTGACTTACATTTACACATAGTGAACTGAGGCCGAGTGTTCGCGGATTTAATCAGCGACACAGCGGCCTCAATTGTGGACACGAGCGGAAAAGATTCCGCACTTAAAAGGATTACGCGAATAGTTCCATCGCCGCATCGTTCTTGACCATTTCGCGAGGCTGATTCAGGTGGTTGTACACCGTGCGACGCGGATAAAGTCCGACGGAGTGATAGATTGAAGCCAGCAGTTCTCCTGGATGAATTGGGCCATCTGCCGGAGCCGAAGCCGTATCATCCGACTTGCCGTGAACATAACCACGCTTCATGCCACCACCGGCCACAACGCCCGTGTAGCAATACGGCCAGTGATCTCGACCGTCGTCGCTGTTGCTGTTTCCGGAGGTGCTGACACCACGTTTTGGGCTGCGTCCGAATTCACCGACCGCGACGACCAGAGTATCTTTCAGCAGACCTCGTTCATCCAGATCTTCCAGCAACGTCGCCAGAGCCGCGTCCAACATCGGGGCTGACTGATTCTTCATGCGAGTACTCAGGCCGCTATGCACGTCCCACGAATGATTGTCGCTGTTCGCAACTTTCGGCCAGTTGACTTCAACAACGCGGGTTCCCGCTTCGACAAGTCGACGAGCCAGCAAACAGCTCTGACCAAAGGTATTTTTACCATACTTCTCACGCAACTCGTTTGATTCTGCACTGAGATTGAACGCTTCCCGCGCCTTGCCGGAAAGAACAAGTCCCAGAGCCTTATCATAGTACTCATTCAGAGCATACTGATTGACGGCACGATCAAGATTCTTCATGCCTGCATTAACGGTGTCGCGCAGTGAAGCACGACGCTGAAGGCGGTCGAGAGGAACATCCTGACGCAACGTCAGGTCATCCACGCGAATGCGTTCCATCTTGGCCATGTCCATATCGTCGCCGGACGGATACAGATAGTAAGGATCAAACGCGCGACCAAGGAAACCGGCTGTGCCAGCTTTGCCGATGACATTGCTTTCCTGCAACGGTCGAGGCATCATCACGAATGGCAACATCGGTGTCTGCAATGGCTTCAGCTTGACGATGTTCGAACCAAAGTTCGGGAAGTCCTTTGGACTTGGTGGCTCAAGCTGACCAGACGGGCTGACGTTATCGGCAGTATAGCCGGTCAGCATCTGGTAGATCGCTGCCGTGTGATTGAAGAGCCCGACCGGCGTGTAACTTAATGAGCGAATCAGGGTGGCTCGATGAATCTGCTGAGCCAGCTTTGGCAGCAACTCCGTAAACTGACAACCGGGGATCGAGGTATCGATCGGGTTGAACATGCTCTTCACATTGTCAGGGACATTTGTCTTTGGGTCCCACAGATCCAGGTGACTTGGACCGCCCTGGAGATATAACATGATGACGCTTTTCGCAGCGCCGAATCCTTTGCCGCCGTAGCGGGCTTCTTCGTCGCTGACTTCCGCACCACGAGCCGCATTCTCCAGAAGCGTGGCGACGCTGAGTCCCGCCAATGCCGAACTACCAACTCTCAAGACCGCTCGTCGAGAATATCCGTCGCAGGTGTCTTTGCCATATCGTCCGGGAATTACAAGCATCGTTGGCTCCTGAGTTTGGGCGGGCGAAAGTTTCGGGTGGAGAAGCGATTGACCGACAAGAACGACGGTCCCTTCTGATCACGGGGTTGCGCAGTTTACGGATCCCGAACCAGAATTGGCAATCGTTTCCGGGGCAGAATGAGGGATTGAGCCCGACAGGAGGACCTGAATTCCTCGAAAATGCCCGGCCCTATGGAATCATCGGCACAATTACCCCCGCCTGATGAGCCCCACTGAGGGACACTGTTCCTCAAATCAGGGTCTCAGATTCAGCCGCCCGGACTCCATCAGCTTCATTGTCAGCCCCAGAATCGCCAACGCATCGCGGACGTGTTCTGTGCTCTTCAACTCTGAACGTCGCCGAGCATCCGTTAGCCAGAATCGCCCCGAGGCGGCATCCGCATGAGCCGTCACCTGCGAGGACTGCGAAAGAATAGAAGCGTTGATAAGAACAGCGAGACGTTCAGGAGTCACGTCAGAGTGATGATCGTCATTGATCAAAAACTGCCGATCATCTTCAAAGACTGACATCGTAAATCGGCATGAGGGAATCGAAACGTCGTCGTGTAATGTTCGAACATAAAGTTCTATCCCGGTCTGCTCCGCCAGCCAGGTGGCTCGCTCCTGAATCAACGGATCATCCGACCTCAGGAGCACTCGCATTAAACTTTCCTGCGGATACCAACGAGTCAGCCATTCGCGATACCTCGGTTCAAAACCCACAACTTCGTGCTGGCCTGAGTGACGTGACAATCGCCCCGACCATCGCACTCTGTCTTCAATCGACGGCAGCCATAATCGCAGGTGAGCCGTCGATGGCACTCGCGGAACTGCCTCTTCGGTCTCTCCGCGAATGCGTCGCAACACTTCGGAGAGCCCGTCACTCTCGGCATCAGCACGGTTTGATTCTTCGGGAGCGGCGGTCGAAGGATTCGATGTCACATGCTGCAGACGAACTCCGAAGTCTTTCCAGACAACTGGCACCGATTCCCCGTGAGCATCCATCACATCGAGACCCGACCAGGAAGCCGGCTTGCCTGCTCCCGTGACGAACATGATTCCGGCACATCCCTGCAGACTGCGAGCAGCCTCCTGAATCGACGCGGCTGTACAGCGACCAATATCGATCACGGACAATCCCATCTCGCGAATCGCCGCTGTGACTCCAACAAAGATATCGGGTGAAGAACTTCTGCCATCGTAGCCCACGACGACAGAATGGACGTCCACTAACTTTGCAGGCACGGCCGAATCAGGCGTCGCCGTGGTCACGGGGCGATACTGCTGAGAAGCCCGAACCGGCGCTGGTGAAACAGGCTCCTGATCGGCAGCCATCGCCAACTCATTCACGCAACTCGCAAAGATCCGAGCCAGATCGGCCGCCGTGCGTCGATCGAGTTCATTTATGTACGGCCCGCGAACTCCAAACTCAGTCCGATGTAATCCCGCTCCTCGGTGATCTCGAATGCGTTCCGTCGCCTGCAGTGTCTTCCCCGCAAGTCCCTCTGAGTCTGTTCGCCACTCACACTGATCACAGTTTGGCCACGCCGCATCAAGCCGCGCCAAATGCACCGCGCGGCTGACAGCCTGAGTACTTCCGGGGCAAACAAAAGATGACTCGTTGGCGCGAGTCAGGCCAGATGTTGAAAATACCGACTTGCCCATTGAGTTTGCCAGCGATGATTTGTCGGCCCGCTGATCCTTCGCGGTCATGTCGAACTCCATTCGGACAGGATTCAGGCACTACAAAGCCACCGACATTCCGATTCCGTTTACCGCCCTGGCGCAGGCTTCTGCTGATGCCAGCACCTGCGGCTGGGCGGTAAACACGTATCAAATCAAAGGCTACTCGTCAGCCTCTTCCGTGTTGTACGCAATCAGACTGTTGACCTGCAGACCGTTCAGTCTCTGCCGAGCATTCAGAAAAGCCAGTTCAATCACGAAAGCCGCCCCGACAATCTGTGCATTCTGTGCCTGAGCCAGTTTCCAGCAAGCTTCAACCGTACCGCCCGTTGCGAGAAGATCGTCGACCAGCAACACTCGATCATCCGGAGTCACAGCATCACGGTGAATCTCCAGCGAGTCAGAACCGTACTCAAGATCGTAGCTGAACTTATGTGTCTCGAACGGCAACTTGCCCGGCTTTCGAACCGGGACAAATCCAGCACCCAGTTCCATCGCCAGCGGAACTCCGAACACGAATCCTCGTGCTTCGGCCGCCAGCACGGTTGTGATTCCGGCATCACGAAAAGGCTCAGCCAAACGGCGAGTGACTTCCTTCATAGCAGCCGCAGATTTCAGCATCGGCGTAATATCGCGAAACATGATGCCGGGCTTTGGGAAATCCGGAATGGATCGCACATAGTCTTTCAGATTCATCTCAACTCTGACTCATCAAGGACTTGCTGGAAAACGTCTACTCAAACACTTGAAGCCTAAGCAGCATCGGTATCACTGTGAACCGCAACAGCGGTTGCCGGTGGCCGAACATAGCGTTGCCAGAGTGCTCGCACTGGTGATGAAAAGGCAAATGCACAGAACAGGACCGGCAACGCCATTTCTCGCACAACAAACACCAGAACCATCGCAAACACAATCTGCAGAATCTGAATTCGACTGCGACGTCCGCGAATCATCTGATTGAAAACGTGTGCATAACGAATGCGAGAAACCATCAGCACGGCAGCCGCGAGCGTAATCAACGGCAACAGAATCGCCAGCGTTGGCTGAAGATATTTCGAAATCAAACTGGCGGACGTAAACTGTTCGTTCAGCTCACGAATCCCGATCGGAAAAGAAGCCACAACTCCAGCCGCTGCCGGAGAAGGCAACCCACTGAAGAACTCATGCGAATCTTCTTCATCCGATTCCACATTAAACCGAGCCAATCGCAGAATGGCACACGCCATAAACAAGACGGCGATGGCCCACAGCAGTCGCGGTGGAAATGGAATCGCCGTCGCCATCAGCAGCTTGTGATCAGGATTTGCCAACTGCAACAAGATGAATCCCGGGGCGACTCCAAAGCTGATCGCATCGCACAGACTATCCAGTTGAGCCCCAAAGTCGGAAGTCTGATTGGTAAGCCTCGCCGCGCTTCCATCGAGCATATCGAACAGCATCGCGAGGAAGATCAACTGAGCCGCCGTCACCAGCAGCTCGGTCCCGCTGATCTGTTCCGGGCCAATTTTGGCTGCAATCGTGATCGCCCCGAACCCACACGCCGCATTGCACAGCGTCAGCAAAGTCGGCAGCACCGCAAAGACCTTCTGCCGGCGCGTCTTTCGCGGAGCGGTTGACGGACTGATTCCAGTCATGGACGTTTGTTTCTCGAAAAATAAGCTACGAAAAATTGAGTCCATAAATTGGCCTCAAACCGCAGAAATCAACCACCAGCCGATCAAAATCGCCCACGGTGGGATTTCGTCTTTCTCTCCAAAATTGCCTTTGCACGTTTGCGCACAAAGTGCTGTCATTATCCAGCCAATCGAACGATTTGCAATTCGCATCCGGTCCAAAACAGCCGGGCAGTCAGATCATCGCGATAAATGGAGCTGAAAATGGCTCTGCTCATTCGAGGCATCACCACTCCTGTCCGCTGCGAGCGCCCGCATACAGGTCACATGATTCATCCCAAGCCCAGGCAAACCCATGGCTCCCACCTGAAGAGCTGTTCGTC
Source organism: Planctomycetaceae bacterium (assembly GCA_044235005.1). GTDB lineage: Bacteria > Planctomycetota > Planctomycetia > Planctomycetales > Planctomycetaceae > SXXK01. The sequence goes on from JBIIIF010000018.1 coordinate 6,371, forward strand.
GCGGCCGTCGCGCATGCGCTACTGGATTCGGAAACCATGGCATAAGGGCATTTTCCCAGAACAGCGGTCAGGTCTCGGAACTCAGCCAGGAAGCTCGAAGCAAACGCTCCCGGATCGGTACGTAGTTTATCAGGATCTGTTCTCGGTGCCATACCCGGCCAGACACCAATCTGCTCTTCATGCGAATCGAAACTCGCCTGCCTTGATGAACGGGGCGGCCTGCTGCGTGTAATAACCCGCCTTCCCTTCCGACCATGGCGAGTTCGGTCCGTAACACCAGCGAAGCGCGGTCACTCCCCGTCTGGCCAGATGCTCCGCCTGGACTGGATCAGTCAACGAAGTGACCATCGTCATGTTCGGGTACAGTTCGGGCTTCTCGTCCGGAAAAGAAGGCTGGAACCAGGCGCGAACGGGTAACTGAATTCGCTGCGGGAGCTTCGCTGCGACCGGTTCCGAATCCTGAGCGGGACACGCCTTCACGACAGCCATCAGGATCAGCGTCATCGCTGCAAATCGCAGTCGCCACAGACAGCTCGGTTTCTGGCAGCTTCCCAGCAGGGTGAATTTCTGTTTCATCATGTTGTCTCTGCAGCGTGCTGCCGCGGAATCGATTTGTGGTTTTTCATCGTGGTTCCTCAAATTGACAGTTGGTTAGTGCCTGTCCCACGCGAGCTTGACAACCCAAATGCTGTTTGTGTCCTGAGAATCCCCCGGAATAGGACTCCAGCCGTGCGGGATGCGGTCATACATGACAAGGACTGAGTTTTCATCCAGTGGTACGACTTCTGTGTAAGACGTTGTCTGTTCAGTAAGTGTGAAGGAGCCACCGACGTTGATGCTCTCTTCGGAATACTTCTCATTGTGATTAACGAGGAGATCAACCTGGAGCCAGTCTCCACCGTCTCCCGATTGGTTGATCCAGGCGAAGACTCCCGGTCGGCCACCGGTCAGCACGAGTGTACCATCTTTCATCACAGCCATGCTCGGCTGCACCGAATGTGCCTCCTTCATGGCCACGGGTGCCGACCAGGTGCGGCCATCGTCATCGCTGAAGGTCTGGCCGTAAGGAACGCTGGAGGCCAGACGAAAGACATTCATCAATCGCCCGTCTTTAAGGCGGATCGTCTGCGATTCGCACGGTCCTTCACCGCCAGCCAGCGGGCAATCGAATCCGACGATCAATGACCGGAATTTCCACGCGAGGCCGTCGCTGGATTCCACCATCACAAGGCTGTAACGACGCTCGTCTTTGAAATAACCATACATCGTCGCGAGGTACTCGCCCGATTTGCCCGTGAGACCGTGGCCGTTAAAGCCGAAACCCGACAGGCCCAGTTGCTCGTTGAAGCTGCGATCGGGTCTGGGCCATCCGGAGACGGTGAGACTCTTGTCAGTAAAGGTGACGTTCCGCTGGCCCTTCCTTCCCGAGACGATCTGATGCCAGCCGCGCATCGCCTCGCCATCAGGATAGAGATTGAACGGGAGCAACATCTCATCACCATTTTTCAGCCGCAACATAGTTTCCGCATAGAGGTCGCCTTTGGGCGCGATGGAAGAGGGTTCGCTCCATGTCAGGCCATCGTCCGCGGACCAACTGACGGAAGACGTCCGATCGGCGACGACGGCATCGAGATTCGTCGAGAAGTTCGCAAATAACTCGCCACCCGAGAGCCGCGTCATCGTGGGAAACCACAAGTATCCACTGCTGCGGGCCACCAGCCGCGGTTTCGAGAGCGAGACATCGAGATCCCCTGTCGCAACGGTTTTCGTCATCTCCCAATCGGGCTTCGCCTGCCCCGACTGGCGGTCTCCTTCGCTTGCAGCCCGCACAGGCACCGGAATCGTTGAGAGATAAATGCTCGTCTTGCCTTCATGTGATGAGTAATAGCTGATCCATACCTTTTCTTCGTGTCTCACGAGTCCTGCGTAGCTGGTGTCACCGCCCGAGGGCAGCGTGTGGAACTCGGTCAGCTTTCCCGCTTGCGGATCGAGCCAACACAACGAAGTGCGTTGCCGATTGTCATAGAGTCGCACCGCAGCGAGGAAGCGGCCGTCGGGCAGGCGAGTCATGTGCGGCCCGCCGATGCGAGTGCCGAGATCCTTCCATGCCCACTTTGTGAATGGAGCCTGCGAAACGCCGAGCAGTCCGGTATTCGGTTCGTTCGCCTGACCATCACGTCTGAGCAGACTGTATGCGGTGTCGCCATCGAACACGATCGACGTTTCATTCGGATAGCCGACATCGTACAGGCGTTCGACGAGCGTCTCAAACTTCTTCCCGTCCTTACTTGAATACAGTCGCACCGACTTCTCTTTGCCGCAGCCATATCCGATGCCATACGCCGTGCCCTTATGCCAGGTCACGCGCCACAGCCAAAAGTCCGGATCGCCGATCGCGTGCTTTTCACTCCATGTGCGACCATCCTTTGAGAACCAGGCCAGCGACTGATGCGTGTGATGCGACTTGTCATGCAACGCCTCCGCTCCGCAGAGCATGAGTTGACCGTCCGGCGTGACGCTGATCTTCGCATCGCGCAGGTCCGAGTTGCTTGAAGTGATGAGCGCTGCAGATTCCCACGTCTCACCATCAACCGACGTGATGACGCGCAGGGCTCCATCGGGCGACACATGCCCTTGCCCCTCGCGAAACACGCAGAACCAGCGATCGTTGAACCGAACAAGATCGGTGAAAGCATTATGAGGGGCCTTATCCCAGATCTTCATCGCGGTCCCAACCGGCACCGCATCCTGTGCGCAGGCCCAGCAACAGTTCAGGCTCCACACAACTCCAAAGACAAGCAGCAACGAAACTCGTTTCATTATGGATTCCTCTCTCGATACGATCAACGCGGAGACCGATTCTGTCCACAGACTCTCTGACTCGATCGTCGCTTTTTGTCCGTTATGTCAATCATGAGTGCCTTTGCCATCGGTGAGGTTGGGACGCTGTGAGATAACGAACCCCAGGCCAATTCATGCAAGAATCTCCTTCACAATACGCGCCGCGGTAACGTCAGGATCAGTCAGGCGTTCCTGGCGGCCGTTGTGTTCAAAAGAGAGACGCTGGTGGTCGAGGCCAAGGCAATGGAGCATTGTGGCGTGGAGGTCGTGCATGCTGACGACCTTCTCGATCGATTCGTAACCGAACTCGTCAGTATTGCCGTGGGCGTACCCGCCCTTCACGCCGCCGCCAGCCATCCACAGCGAAAAGCCGCGGCGGCTATGGTCGCGGCCATTGGCCCCCTGGGAGACCGGAGTGCGACCAAATTCACCCATCCAGACAACCAGCGTGGAATCGAGCAATCCTCGTTGTTTGAGATCCTTTACGAGCGCTGCTGATGGCTGGTCAAGCTGTGCCGCGACGGCTTTCGTCGCGTTCGCATTGTCGGCGTGTGTGTCCCAGGGCTGCCCCTTCAGATAGACACCAACAAATCGGACCCCCGCTTCCAGCAGCCTCCGGGCCAGCAGGCAGCGCGTGCCATAGGGGGCGGTGCCGGGCTGATCCAGTCCGTAGAGCTGCCGCGTGGCTTCTGTTTCCCCCGTCACATCGACAACGGTGGGAACGGCGGACTGCATGCGGGCTGCGGTTTCAAAGTCTTTCAGGCGGGCTTCCAGATCGGTGTTTTCCGGAAAGCGTGCCAGGTGCTCGGCGTTCAGCCTGCGGATGAAATCCAGCTGCCGGCGTCGGGCCGCTTCTGGGACGCGTCCCGGAGTCCGCAGGTTCAGCACCGGCGCAGTTGACGGGTCCCCGGAATTGAAGGCTGTCCCCTGGTACTGCGCGGGCAGCCAGCCCGCGGACCAGTTGAGCGTCCCGTTGATGGGCAATCCGCCTGGATCGGGCAGGACGACAAAGGCTGGCAGATTCTGATTGAGCGAACCGAGGCCGTAGGTCAGCCACGAACCGAAGCTTGGTCTGTCGGTGGCAATGGCATGCCCGCTGTGGGAGATTCGCAGAGCCGCTTCATGACAAACCGATTCGGTTGTCATAGATCGGACCAGCGTAATATCGTCAGCGATTGAAGCGATGTGGGGGATCAGCTCCGACAACACTATGCCGGACTGACCGGCAGGGTGAAACTGGAACGGGGATCCCAGCAGATTACCCGATCCGGCAGGAGAAAGCGTTTCCACTCGAACACCGCCTGGATACGGCTGACCATGCAGCTTCGACAGTTCGGGTTTGGGATCGAACAGATCCATCTGGCTCGGGCCGCCGTTCTGGAAAAGCACAACAACCCGCTCAGCTCGGGGCGGATGGTGGGCTGACTGCAGCTGTCCCTGCTGTTCGGCAAGAAGCCAGTTGAAGGCCATCGAGCCCAGCATGCCGCCGGAGGTGTGGCCAAGGAATGTGCGGCGGCGTGAAGCTGGCGATTTGCTGCCTGCGAAACCATTCATCGGACTACTCCACATACAGGAATGCGTTGCTTGCCAGCAGCATCTGGCAAAAATCGGAAACGGCCCGGAGTTCGGCTTCGTCACCACTGTACTGGGCCTGCTGCGTTTGGAGGAACTCGGCAGCAATTGCGGCTTCCCTGTCTGTTGGAGCGCGCCCCGCTGCGATCCGCCATCCGTTGTGGACCAGCTCTTCGGGTGACCCGGTTGTTTCCGACAGCAGTCGCCGGGCAAACGCTTCGGCCCGCGCGACTGCAAAATCGGAATTGAGCAGTGCCAGTGACTGCAGCGGAACTGTCGACGAGGGCCGCGTTGTGCAGATGGTGGCCACTGCAGGCGCATCAAAGACTTTCATGAAGCTCAGAATCTGTGACCGTCGCTGCTGCAGATAAACGCTGCGACGCAATGCACCGGGGGTCTGTTCTTCGGCAACCACTTCGCCAATGGCCGTCTGTTTGGTGGGCACGTAGGGACCGGACGCCTTCGGATCGAGCTGACCTGCGACGGAAAGCATGGAGTCACGAATGACTTCTGCCTCCAGTCGTCGGACGGACCATCGCCACCAAAGACGGTTATCGCTGTCGGCTGCCAGTCCTTCAGGACGAGCTGCGGACGACTGGCGATAGACGGCCGAATTGACAATTCGCCGGTGCAGTGATTTTTGACTCCAGCCATCTGCCACAAAACCTGCGGCAAGCTCCTCCAGCAGATCCGGGTGAGAAGGAGGTGAACCACCAATCCCGAGATTGTCAGTGGTCTCAACAATCCCTCGCCCGAAATACTGACGCCAAACACGATTGACATGGACTCGGGCCATCAGTGCGGCAGGTCGACTGTGCGGCCGCAGGAGCCAGTCGGCGAAGGCGGTACGGCGTCCTGTTGTGGCGGCTTCCGGGACAATAACAGGGGCGAGGTATTCCTCGCCGGATTCACTCAGTGCCGCGGGTGCCATCGGCGGCAGGTCGCCTTCACGCAGATGATACTGCCCACGAGTCAGAAACGGGACAACCGGTGGTTTGGCCGATTTGTCACTGACCCACGCGATGGGACGTCCGGGTTCCGGAGATCGCTGAGCTTCCAGCTCTTTCCGCTCTTTTTCGTACTGGGCGAATCGTTCCTCCAGCGTCTTGCGGATTGCGGCCACATCAACGCCAGCACTGGTTACTGCGACGCTCCGTTCAATTCGGACATTGTCGACGACAAAGCTGCGATTCACACAGTAGAAGAAGGAGAATCCGCCATCCGGCAGATCGGCTGCGGTCAGATTCAGCGCTGCTCCGTCCTGCAGACCATCGACGCAGTGTTCCAGTCGAAACTGACCGTCCCCGATGTTTGTGACACGAACACCGAAGTTGCGTCCGGGAACGTAACCCTGCGATCCGATCGCCCCGAGGACCTTCTGATCGACGCCCGGGTAGTCGCGATAAATGCTGGTTGCCGCGGATGGATTGCCGTCGATGAGGATATTGCCGCCTTCCAGTGAACCTGAGTCATCAAAGTCATGCACGGCGATGTTGTACCCGATCCGCTCGGCCGGTCCCCCTGAGACCTTGTTATCAACAATGTCGAATGTGGCCTGGATCCAGTCGCCTTTTTCAGCGGGTGTCCAGTCGAAGGCTTGCGCTGTCGACAACCAGGCCTCGCCCGAGCCGGCGATGATTTGCAGAGTTTCCTCCTGCGCGCGGGCCGCATTCGCCTCGGCTGCACCAATTACAATCGCGGCGCTTGGCTTGTCGTCTCCTGGCGCCGTCGCGGACCAGCGCGACTGCCAGCCTTCGCCGAACGCTTCTTCGAACAGCAGTTCCGAAGGCTCGCGATTCGCTGCCAACCATTCCGAGTACTCAGCCTTCAGTTTCACGAGTTGCTGCTTCAGGTCGCTTTCTCGCTGTTCCCATCGTTCCTTCTCACCGGGCAGGTACGCATAGATCACGCGGTCTTTGGGATTGATCCAGTCCTGAGGATTGAAGGCCGGAAAAAAGATCGCCTGCAGTTGGTAATATTCCTTCTGCGTGATCGGATCGTACTTGTGATCGTGACAGCGGGCACAATGAAACGACAGGCCCAGCAATGAAGTCCCTGTCACCTGCACGACCGCCTCCAATGCGGCGCGGCGATCGATCTCGAACGCCTCAGGTTCCTGAACGCCGATGTCTGAACCGTCCTGTCCGTTGCGAAGAAAGTGGGTCGCTTCAAGCAGGTCGATCTCATCGGACTTCACCGGCTGGCCCGGACGAAATCCGACCATTTCGTCGCCGCATAACTGTTCCCGAATGAACCGGTCGAACGGCTTATCTGCGTTGATGGAGCGGATCACGTAATCGCGATAGCGGAAGGCCAGAGGCCGATCTGTGTCGGCGCTGAAGTAGCCATTGGAATCCGCGTATCCCGCGGCATCCAGCCAGTGCTTGCCCCAGCGTTCGCCAAAGCCCGGGGAAGCGAGATATCGCTCGACCATTTGCTCATAAGCTAACGGGCTTGCATCGTTGATGAACTGGTCGATTTCTTCTGTCGATGGCGGCACGCCAGTCAGGTCGAGCGCTACGCGGCGGATCAGCGTTTCGCGGGTGGCTTCGGGGCTCATTGTCAAACCGGCCGCTTCCAGTTGCGCGGCCACATGAGCGTCGAGTGCATTTCGTATTTGTCCCGGTTGATTGACGACTGCGGCTGCGGGGCGACTCAACTTCCGAAAAGCCCAGTGCGTTTCGTCGGCGGCGATCGCATCGCCAGGCCGCGGTAAACCCGGCGCACCCGCGGCGATCCAGCGTTTCAGGACGTCCTTCTCGTCGGCAGACAGCGGCGTTCCTTTCGGCATCTCATCCTGTTCAACAAGCTGCCACAACCGGCTGTCCTTCGGCTGACCCGGAACGATCACAGCACCGCCTTCCCCGCCGCGTGCGATCCCCACCGGAACGCTGAGATTCAGCTTCGCGTCCTGCCGGAGTGGCCCGTGACACTTTACGCAGTAATCCCTGAATAACGGGCGGATGTCACGATTAAGATCGGGCATGTCTTCACCCGAAGCTCGCATCGCCGACACGAAGAAAGCAAGCACTGCCGATAAGAGCAGGTATGTCTTTGACCGGTGATGGGCTGTCGGACTTATTCCAGTCATGGACGTTTGTTTCTCGAAAAGTAATCGACCGGAAGTTGAGTCAACAGATTGGCTTCAGACCGCTTAACACCTCTCAGCAGATCCAAGGCGCCTTGCGGGATTTCACGCATCTTCCGACGATCGTAATTGCATTTTTCTTGCAAAGTGACTCCATTATCCAGCCAATCGACCGATTTGCAATTCGCATCCGGATCAAAACAGCCCGACTATCGGTTCGCTGTCTCAAATGCGGGGAAGAAACGGGTAATGATTAGACACTGGGAGGCTGCAGATTCCCGTTCTGTGTTGTGAGGCAACTCCATCGTGTGGTCATCTTGTCTAAACCCTGAAAATTGGCAACGGTCGTTACGACACCACCTGAAGCGACACCATAGATGCCTGCTGCGACTGGTCGACATGACTGTATGTGCGACAGAATCCTGTTCAGTGCGTTACACGGCCATCTTTTCCAGCACCAGGGTTCCGCCACTTACATCATTCAGGGTTGCTCCGGAGGTGCCATCCAGATTACTTCGCCAAGTCGACCGATGACACCAGGGACGGTACGTTGAATGTGGGGGCCCTCATAAAGCAGAACGGTAAAAGGTGCGTTCATCCCGTCAATCGTGACTGCCTTATGGTCTGTTTCATCGACGACACGAATAACACGAAACGGAAGTTCTTGTCGACGTGACTGTTCAAGGTGAAGTGCATAACCAAACAGAATCATCATAGCGACGATTATGATGCGGAGAGAAATTCTACCGGCCACGATGGCCCTCCTAAAAATACAAAGCGATACAAAGTATCGGATTTAGCCTGAAGGAGAAAAGAGTTGTTGCTGATTTCAGACGGTTGTAGACGAACAAAACCTGTCCTCATGCCAGTAACTCCTCAACCACTCGCGCCCCAGTGACTTCAGGATCGGTCAGGCGTTCCGGACGGCCGCTGTGCGTGAAGGTCAGCTTCGTGTGGTCGATTCCCAACTGGTTCAGCATCGTCGCATGCAGGTCGGGGACGCTGACCCGATTTTCAACCGACTTGTAGCCGAACTCGTCGGTGGCTCCATGAATGTGGCCGGGCTTAAAACCGCCGCCGACCATGAGCGTGCTGAAGGCGTGACGATTGTGATCGCGGCCGTCCGCTCCTTCGGTGATCGGCAGGCGACCAAACTCGCCGGTCCACATCACAATAACGTCGTCGAGCAAACCTCGCTGCTTCAGATCCCTGATCAACGCTGCGCTGGGCTGATCAACGTGACCGCAGATCTTCCGCAGGTCGTTCTTCAGATTCGAATGATTGTCCCACGGCTGAAACGAAGGATCGAGCGGCGGGAAGATCTGCACGAATCGCACGCCCGACTCGACCAAGCGCCGGGCCATCAGGCAGCGTGTCCCGTATCCCGTTGTGGCAGGGTTATCGAGTCCATACATCTTTCGCGTCGCTTCCGTCTCCGAATTCAGGTCGAGCACCTGTGTGGCTGTCAATTGCATCCGCGCCGCAAGTTCGAAGTTCTGGATGCGGGCTTCGAGTTCGGATTCTCCGGGATGATTCTCGAGATGCGTTAAGTTGAGTTCCTGCAGAAATCGGCGCGAACGGGATTGGGCCTCGGGCGACACGACACGGGCGGGGTTGAGATGCAGCACTGGCGAACCGGACGAGCCAAACTCTGTGCCCTGATACATGGGCGGCAGCCAGCCGCTCGACCAGACCATCTTGCCCGACGTGTTGTATCCCGCCGGGTCTCGGAGCACGATATAGCAAGGCAGATCCTGATTCTCCGTCCCCAGCGCGTAACCGATCCACGATCCCATCGCCGGGCGGCCATTGAAGGTTTTGCCCGTTTGTAACATGTTCAGCGCGAAGGGATGATTATTGTTCTCCGTGAACATTGAGCGGATGAGACACAAGTCGTCCGCGACCCCTGCCAGATGCGGAATGAGTTCTGAGAGTTCCATTCCACATTGGCCATGTTTCGTGAACTTGAAGGGTGTCCCCAGCAGGACGTTCTTGTTGCCAAGTTGAAAAACTTCGACCTGTTCCGGATGTGGCTGGCCACTCCGTTTCGACAACTCCGGCTTATGATCGAACAGGTCCATCTGCGACGGACCACCGTTCTGGCACAATTGAATCACCGCTTTTGCTTTGCCGGGAAAATGAGCCTGCCGCGGAGAGAGCGGATTCACTCCGCGCGAGATATCCGCCGCTTGTGCAGAAGACAGCAGGCCCGCCTGGTCAAGCACGCCCGCCAGAGCCAGCGAGCCAAAGCCACTGCCCAGCAATTGCAGGAGTTCCCGTCGGTTCGGAGACATGATTTGATTACTCCACATACAGGAACTCATTCGATGACATCAGCATATGACAGAAGTCAGCGAGGGCCAATCGTCGTGCTTTGTCGACGGGATTCCCGGCTGAAACGTAACCCTGTTCCTGCTCATTCAGAAACGCAATGCTCCTGGCTAGTTCGCTTTCCCTCGGCTGCCGAGCGAAGACGATCTGGAATCCCAGCTTCACCAGCGGTTCTGTCTCGGGCCCGGTCGTTTCAGTGATCCGCGCCGCCAGGTTTTCGGACCGTGAGAACAGGAACTCGCTGTTCAGCACAGCCAGCGATTGAAGTACGGTTGCCGAGTTCATTCGCTGAGTGCAATTCACCGGCATGATGGGCGCGTCGAAGATCTCCAGGAACTTGAGCGGGTAGACTCGCCGCGCGAAGAGGTACACACTCCGCCGGTTCGGACTGGTCGGCGTCGGCGCAAGCTTAGCCTCGGACAGACCATCGGCCGGGTTCGTGATCTCGACCGGAGGCCCCCCCGCAGTTCGGTCCAGGGTGCCGGAAACGGACAGGATGGAATCTCGCATGACTTCGGATTCAAGACGCCGCATGTTCATCCGCCACAGCAGCCGATTCTCCGGATCGATTTGCTCAGCACGCTTCGCTGTCTGCTGTGCCGCTGTCTGCTGTGCCGCTGTCTGCTGTGCCGCTTCCTGGCGGTCAGACTCAAATGAGTTAAAGCCGGGACGGCGCGACGACTGCCGGTACGCGGTCGACAACATGATTTGTCGATGCAGCCGCTTAACGCTCCAGCCGTGCTCGATGAAGTCGACAGCGAGCCAGTCCAGCAGCTCCGGATGCGATGGCAAACCCCCCGAATGGCCAAAATTCCCCAATGTTTCTACGATTCCGCGGCCAAAGTGATGATGCCAGAGGCGGTTGACGAAAACCCGCGCGGTGAGCGGATGATTGGGCTGAGTCAGCCAGCGGGCCAGCGCCAGACGGCGACCGCTTGTCTCACCCCGAGTGCTCTCAACCGTGGCGTTCGCCGAAGTCGCGACTGGTTGCAAAATCTCAGGGAACCCAGGTTGTACAAGCACGCCGTGGGCCTTGACGTTGCCGCGACGATGAACATGCGATACCGGCGGCGGACCAACATCCCAGAGTGCTTGAATCACACCGTACGTCTTCTTTTGTGCCGACAACGCCGTACGTTGTTCGGCTGTCGACTTGAGCGTTACCTTTTCGTCATCAGTCAGCGCGGCCTCAACGTCGGCGTCGCTGATCTTCAGCCCCGCTTCGTGATTCGCCGCGAGCACCTTCTGAGCTTCGCTCCGCTTGTCTGCCGCCAGTTCGACCGCCTGCCTGACGTCTGTGCGAATCTCTTCAGGCAGCGCGTTCAATCGCGATTCGAACACGCGCTGCCGAACCTGCTGCCGCAGACAAGTCTCCGTTTTCGTTAGCTCCGCGAACTGCTGATCAATCTCCGAATTCTGCTGATCGATGGCGGCCCGCTCCCCGGGCGAGACATCGGCAAGGAAACGCTCCTTTGGCTTCTTCCACGCATGCGGATTCAAGGCCGGTTCGAAGCAGGCCATCAGCCGGTAATAGTCACGTTGCGGGAGTGGATCGTATTTGTGATTGTGGCAGCGGCAGCACTCGAACGTCAGCCCAAGGACCGCGGTCGAAAACATGTCGAGCGTTTCATTAACGACTTCGTACCGTTTCTCGATCCCATACTGATCGAAGTCTGTGTGATCGTCGACGTTGCGCAGAAAACCGGTTGCGGTCAGCAGCGAGACTGTCCGTGCATCAAAGGACTCAACCTTGCGCCAGTCGACCAGTTCATCTCCCGCAATCTGCTCAGTGAGGAACTGATCGAACGGCATATCATCGTTGAACGCTTGAATCACGTAATCGCGATATCGCCAGATACCGTTGTTGGGATAGATCGTCCCGAGGTCGTTGTCGAGCTTGCCATCAACATAGCCCGCCGCATCGAGCCAATGCCGCCCCCATCGTTCGCCGTAATGCGGGGATTTCAGCAACTCGTCAATCAACAGTTCATAAGCATTCGATCGCTCGTCCTTGAGGAACGCATCGACTGCCGCTGGTTCCGGGGGCAACCCGATCAAATCCAGATACGCCCGCCGGAGGAGCACGGCTTTGTCCGCATCGGGCGAAAAGCTCAGCCCTTTTCCTTCCAGCCGTGCCAGCAGGAACCTGTCGATTGGTGTTCGAGCTCGGGCCTCATTACTTGCTGGCGGCTCTATGGATTTGCGAGGCGGCTGAAACGCCCAGAAGTTGCGGTCAGCATCCGTGACCTGAGCATGTGGTGGCAGCGAAACAACCCGTTCTTCGGCCGGAGCCCCCGCTTTGACCCAGCGTTGCAGCAGTGCGATTTCGTCTGTGCTGAGTTTGCCATCTTCTCCAGGTGGCATCTGTCCCGTGGTCACCAAATCAATCAGTAAACTGTCATGAGGCTGCCCTCGAACAACAGCCGGGCCGTTTTCACCACCGCGCAGGATTTCAGAAAGCGTCCGCAGATCGAGTTTCGCTTCCCGCAAATCTTCGCCATGACAGTCCTGGCACTTTGATGCAAGCAGCGGGAGAATGTCTGTCTCAAACGACGGAGGTGGTGGCACGATCGCATCCCGCACGGTCAGCGTCACTTCTAAACGCGTCGCGTCTCCGTGATGAGGTGTTGCAGTTCCATCGGTGGATGCATCGACGATGAAGTAGACGTAGTCGTTCGGTTGCACGACCTGATTGCGAATATGGAAAGCTCCTCGCTGCGTCGGAGTTCCGAAGTCCGATTCTCCGGAAGCCAGCAACGTCGGAGTAAACCCGTTTGAGTCCTCAGGCGCCGTTCCGCGTTCCACATACCAACGGATCTTTGAGTTATCGCCGCAGCACGACTGTCCGTGCTCGAACGATCCTTGTACCTCCAGCTTGCCGCCGACCGGACTCCGCCAGCCGACGACGATGGCATGATCAGGCCCGGGTGCGATCAGAATGTCGCCCGGCACAAACTTCAGCCCGATGTCGTATTCCGCAGTGAGCTTGCCGATCGCCGGGGCGAGTGATTCCTGGCTGCGAAAAATCCTACCGTCCAGCGGTGAGCCAAACAGCTTGTCCCCGGAATCAGCCAGTGGCACATATCGACCGTCACGGTGCCACTGCCGCGATTCGGTTGGTCCCTCAGAGCGCGTCGTCCGAAGGAAGTGCCAGACTGGATACCCGTCACGATCTGTATTCGGGTTCGCCCGCTCAGCTCCCGTCTGGAACTCGTCGCGCAGCGACCATGTGATTGTTTTTCCAGGATCGTCAGCTCTGGCTGCAGTAATCTCAGCGCAAACGAAAACAGACAACAGCAGGTTCGTCCATAAGAGGTTGTGAAGGGAGATCTGCATGGGAAAAGAGACCTCTGTAATGGCGGGTTCGAAATCGCGAGAGTCGGGGTGGGATCGGAGGGGATGTTTGATTTCAGCCCGCGAGTCTACCATGATATTCACGCAATGAAATGGCGTTATATGCGCGCTTTTGTTCCATTTTGCAACATGCTGCGATCTGATCAAAACGTAATTCATTTGTCTGCAGCCGTCGACTGGCTTCGTCAAACGAGTGATCCAGAGGATGGAAAAGTGCCTGTCGCCTCCAATGATGTGGATTTCGTATCGCTTGGATTCCATGTGAGCAATGCGCCGACGAACCGAATGGCAAGGGCTCACCGTCACGACGAAATTGAAATCACGGTCCTGGAAGTCGGATGGATCGATTATCTGTTTGGTGGTCGGCGGATACGCAATCATGCCGGTGAGCTCTGCGTCCGCTGGGCTGCGATTCCTCACCAGAGTGTTGATTTCGAACCTGGCGGAATTCACTATTCACTCAAGATCCCGCTCGCATGGTTTCTGAACTGGCGGTTGCCCGAGTCGCTCGTCAGTCGACTCCTCGGCGGGGAGATGCTTCTTGAAACAGAAAACGAGTCGGGCTGCTCTGACCTCGCCATGATGCACCGATGGCACTGCGCGTTCGTGTCGGGCGATGCCGATGCTCACCGTATGATCCTGCTGGAAGCCGAAGCGAGGTTGCTGCGGCTGGCACTGCGTCAGCCGCCCACCGGTCTGTCCATCAGTGCGAGCGGACTTGCCGGCCATCTCGGCAAGTTTGAAAGGATGACCGTCTTCATTGCCGGCAACTACACTCGCGATATTGACGTCACCCAGATCGCCGCTGCAGTCGGCATGCACACCAGCTCTGCGATGCGGTTGTTCCGGCAGTCGTGTGGTCTGACTGTGTTAGAGTACCTTACGATGCACCGCATCTGGCACGCGCAGCATCTTCTCACCTCCAGTCGAATGAAGATACGAGACATCGCCAGTGCATGCGGATTCAATTCTCCGAATCGCTTCTATGCAGCGTTCAAACGCATTGTCGGCCAACAACCATCGGACTTTCGAGAAACCCTGCCAGGCGTGATGAAAGACGTCGCGGCAAGGATAAACGCAACTTAAAGACCGATCCATTGCAGCCATAACAGGAAGGCCGAAAGATGTTTGCGATCCCTCCGTCAGGCACGTTTCGACAACCGGCCGTGTCATGTTTCTCGAAATCACACTGCACTCAAGCTTCCAAACGATTCTCGCTCCGCCACGCGGCTGGTTACCTCTGAGTCAGATCCTGCGATCTGCGTGTTCGGGCTGAACTCTTTTCAAGCGGCACTCTGGTGCAAAGTATGCTACTTTTCCGGACCAGAAGTCGACACTTGCTGTGTCCGGAGACTAAAGTAAACGGACCTCAGTGGATAACTTTCTGGTTGAGGCGCCACACTTCAGCGGAGCGATAACGCAATGCTCACGATGACAGGACGATCAATGCAACTGTGTAACAAGAGACCTCGTCGGGATTTTCTGACGGTCGGTTCGCTTGCTCTTGGGGGATTATCCCTGCCTCAGTTGCTGCAGGCGGAAGATCGCGCCGGAGTGGGTTCGTCACATAAGTCGGTGATCATGATCTATCTCACGGGCGGTCCTCCGCATCTGGATATGGTTGATCTGAAGCCGGGCGCTCCGTCGGAGATTCGTGGTGAGTTTCAGCCAATCTCGACCAACGTTCCGGGCATTCAGATTTCTGAACTGATGCCGCGAGTGGCGTCGATGATGGACAAATTCTCTATCATTCGTTCGCTGGTTGGTGCCGAAGAACGTCACTCTTCGTTTCAGTGTGTGACGGGCCGCATGTTTCGTTCACAACCTTTGGGCGGCTGGCCCGAGATTGGTTCCGTATTATCTCGTTTGCGCGGCTCAGTGGATCCCGCAGTGCCGCCTGCCATTGACCTGTCGATGGCGATGGAACATCAGCCGTACAATCTGCCCGGCGCTGGATTTCTGGGAATGGCGCACACGCCGTTCAAACCATCAGGTGATGCGTTGCAGAACATGGTGCTCAACGGAATCGATACCACGCGACTGGCCGATCGCGGATCATTGCTCGCGGGACTGGATCGGTTCCGCCGCGAAGCTGATCAAAGAGTCGGACTGCTGGACAACAGCTTTGCTCAGCAGGCTCTGGGGATTTTGAGTTCCAGTCGACTCGTGGAGGCTCTGGACCTGACTCGAGAAGACCCACAGGTTCGCGCGAGATATGGTCAGGATGATCCGAACTGTCTGCCGTATTCGTCAAAGGGCTATCAGGCACACATGTCCAAGTTCCTGGCTGCGCGTCGACTTGTCGAAGCGGGTGCTCGATGCGTGACCGTGGCCTTTGCGGATTTTGACTGGCATGGGGCAAACTTCGCCAATGGACGAAAGGTGATTCCATTGCTCGATCAGGGCCTTGCTGCACTGGTGAGCGATCTCCATGAACGAGGACTGGACAAAGATGTGTCGGTCGTTGTCTGGGGCGAATTCAGCCGTACTCCGGTCATCAACAAAGACGCTGGCCGAGATCACTGGCCGAAGGTTACCTTTGCTATGCTGGCTGGTGGTGGGATGAGAGCAGGCCAGGTGATCGGCGAAACGAATCGATTGGGCGAAGAGGCCATTTCGCGGCCGATCGGATATTCCGAAGTGTTCGCCACGTTGTATCACAATCTGGGGATTGATCTCGGAAACACAACGATTCCCGATCTCACGGGCCGCCCGATGTATCTCACGGAGACGCATGAGCCGATTCGGGAATTGGTTTAGAGCCAAGCTACGTCTCAGGCAATGTTCCTGTTGATCGCATCCCGCGGACACTCGACGTCGATTCGCACGTTGCAGAAAATGCAATAGTGTCCGCTGACTTTCCTGAGCCTGTTTCATACTCTGCTCAGCAGCTCAAGCTAACTTAAACGCCAAAGGAACCACGATTCATGGTCACTGACTCCCTGACAAACGCAAAGCTGTATTACGGTCTCGGGGAGCGTATTGCGAAAGCACTGCAATATCTTCAGGAGCACGATGGCACCCGTTTACCGCTTGGAAAAACGCCTATTGATGGGGATCAGATTTTCGCACTGGTTCAGGACAACACGACCAGGCCAAAAGCGGAAGGTGTGTGGGAAGCGCATCGCAAATACATCGATGTGCAGTTTGTGGCGGCCGGCGTTGAGCAGATGGGATGGGCGAAAGTGGACACGCTCACGGTCAAGAAACCGTACGACGCTGATGCCGACTATGCCTTGTTCGACGGCCCCGGCGATTTCCTGACTGTGCCGGCAGGAAGCTTTACGATCTTCTTCCCGCAGGATGGACACATCCCCGGTGTCGCCGTTAACGATCAACCGTCGGCTGTGCGAAAGATTGTGGTGAAGGTTGCTGTCGATTGAGGCCGCATCGGTGCTGAGTTGCAAGCACCAGGCAGAGGCACAGCGGGTTCAAAACAGCCCGGCGATCGGATCGCCGTGATAGATGTTGTGAGGACGGTTGAGTTCGTCCTTCCAGACCGCGGTTCCAGGGATTCCCAGAGCGGAATAAATGGTGGCGGCCAGATTCTCCGGCTGCTGGGCATCGAATGCGGGATACGCGCCGTTTTGATCAGAAGCTCCGATCACGGTGCCACCGCGAGTCCCGCCGCCAGCGATGAAAACCGTTTGCACAGCTCCCCAATGATCGCGTCCCGCTTTGGCTCCAGGACTACGATTCTGAGCATTCACTTTGGGCGTACGGCCCATTTCGCCAACCATAACGACAAGCGTCTCTTCCAGCATTCCGAGCGACTGCAGATCGTCGAGCAGAGCCGACATGCCGCGGTCTGTCGGCGGCAACAGGCAATCGCGCAGTAGCGGAAAATTATTGTCGTGAGTATCCCACGCCTCATTATTGCCCAGATTCACCTGAACCAGATTGACTCCCGCCTGAACCAGTTGTCGAGCCATCAACAATGACCACCCGAACGCATTTCGACCGTAGCGATCCTGTGTCTCCG
The DNA here is from genome assembly GCA_044235005.1 of Planctomycetaceae bacterium. GTDB lineage: Bacteria > Planctomycetota > Planctomycetia > Planctomycetales > Planctomycetaceae > SXXK01. The sequence goes on from JBIIIF010000018.1 coordinate 23,539, forward strand.
CGTCAGCATTGTGAACATCAAAGGCCTGCTGAACACCAGCATCCGTGAGTAGTGAAATGGCCGACTGTCGATGACGGTCAAATGATTCGATCGTCGCCGACTGTTCAAGATCACGTCTCTGCAAGTCCAGCATCGAACGCAGACTGTCGCGATCAGAGAGACGACTTCGGCTGAGTCCTTCCGGGAGACTCAGATTGGGCGACTGAAACTTCAGATCTTTGTTGCGTTCTCGCCCGCGGACAAAATGAAATTCATAGTCCGGATACGCACCGTAGGATTTCGGATTGTACGGTGACGCTTCGATAAACCATGGATCACGCTGACTTCCCATCAGGCCACCAAACTGACCTGGCAGAGTTCTCCCGGTGTTATGAATGAGTCGCTCAGGAAGCACGACGGCCGGTGGCAAGTTGTTGATTCGCTTTGGGACAGCATCACCCACCATGGACGCGATGGAAGGCCAGTCGGTCGACTGCGGTTTGACCGGACTATAATTCGGAGGCATCGGCGTTCGGCCGGTCAGGATGCACGTATGCCCCTGAGAATGTTCATTGTGCGGAGTTGTCAGTGAACGGATCAAGCTCCAGTTCTGACTGCGAGCGGCCAGCATCGGCAGATGTTCTGTGACGAAGACGCCAGGCGTCTGAGTCGCAATGGCGGAAAACTCACCTCGAATATCAGCCGGCGCGTCGGGCTTGGGGTCGAAGCTGTCGTGCTGTGTGAGTCCGCCGGAGAGAAAAACAAAGATTACAGACTTGGCCGTGCGACCAGTAACCGGTTGAGAAACAACATCCGACGCTCGCAAGGCCTGCACGTGATTCATGCCAAGCCCCAGCAACCCCACCGAACCTGCCTGAAGCATTGTTCGACGTTTCATACCCAAATGCTGCGGGTTCGATTGTTGAGGATTCAAAGCTGACATTCACCCGCTCCTCGATCACATTTCCCGCACAAGCAAATCCGTCTTTTTCGACGCAGACACTTCCGATAGTGTAAAGAAATCTCTCGCCTTCGACCTCTGCAAATTCAAATTTTTGGGCGGATCAAACAATGTGCCGAATCAACGGCGCCGCATTCCTTCGCCGTCAGACGAGTATCAATCAGTCCCTGAATCCCATTCAAATGACTCAGTCTCGCGAAGTGCCCTCAACCAATAGGCGGAGCTGGTGATTCGAATCTGTAACTTTGTCGGATCGGAATGTTCGATCGCAATCTGCCAGATAATCGAATCAGCATCGGCGACCTTTCCGGTTACAATCTGATCACCGAAGAGTCGATTCAAAATGGCGGACTCGTTCATTCCTGCGGAGATCATCCGCACCAGAATCGCGCGATCCATATCGCTGTTGAAGATCGCCAGTTTCGACGGATCGTCGCATTGAATGCTGAAGGTAACTCGCAGAGCATCCGGAACAGGAAATGCCATGGCATTCACCGAGTTCAACATGCTGGCGACGGCAAACATGGACTGATGAAGCGACAGATCGGCAGACTGTTCCCACAAACGTTCGTGTTGACTTTCGATACAGTAATTTCGAATCTGCCCAGCGCTGAGTTTCGAACTTAAGCGATACTTCAGAAGTACCGCTGCAGCATCCGGAGGATTCAGATCCTGCAACGCGAAAAGCATCATGTCCTTCAACTCATCAGCATCAATCTTCTCTGCGTCGGCGATATCCAGCGATGCCAGAATGGACAAGTAGTCCGTGGGCGTCCAGCTTTGCTCGAGTTCAGCCAGCTCTTCAAACTCGTCCACTCCAACACGGTACTTCGTCATTCAGGTCTTCCGGAGAAAGAAAGCAGATTTGGTCGGCGAGTGTAGCAGAGTTCACATCAAACTGATCAGCGTTCTGCCAATGAAAACAAAACGAAAGAGTTTTCGACGTCATCACTGCGTGAGACTTGCTCAGCCGGTTCGGACGGCTGATGATCCTTCAAGACGATGCCGCCTGCAGTTTGAAAACTTAAAGTCCCTCGGAAACTCTGGAGAATTGTTATGTCTGTTCACAACGCAGTCAGCGTTTTTCGTCAGTTATCCATTTCAGTAACCGCTGCGGCTATGTTTGCTCTGGCGATCCTGCCGTCCACAGTGAACGCTGATGAGAAGAGCAAATCAGGGCCTGCCGCCAAAGCTCCTGTGGCTGGTCAGACCGAGGTGAAGTTGACTGCGGGAGTAAAGCTGGAGCGAGATATCTCCTATCTCCCCAACGGTGATGAAGCTCAGCGGTTGGATGTTTATCTGCCTGAGCAAGCTACTGAAAAACCACTTCCGCTCGTCGTCCATATTCATGGTGGTGGCTGGCGGGGCGGCAGCAAGTTTCCTTGTTCAGTGGCAGACATGGCTGCCAAAGGCTATGTCGTTGCCAGCGTCGAGTATCGTTTCAGCCAGAAGGCTCTCTTCCCTGCTCAGATTCAGGATTGTCAGGCGGCAATTCGTTGGCTGCGAGCGAATGCGAAGACTTACAACATCGATCCCGAGCACGTCGGGGTTGTCGGCGGCTCCGCCGGCGGACACCTTTCCGCACTCGTCGCAACAGCCGGTGGTAAGGATGCGTTTCCGAAGATCGGTGGCCACGATGATCAGTCCGATCGCGTGCAATGTGTAATTGATATCTTTGGGCCGACCAACTTCGCCACAGTGATTGAGCAGGCTGAGAACGATAAGAACGTACGGAACATCTTCAAGTTCAATACTCCGAGTGATCCATACTCATCCCTGATCGGAGTCGCATTGAACGAAGACAAAGCCAAAACTGACGCCGTCAGCCCGGTCACTTATGTCAGCGAAGATAACCCGCCCACTTTGATCCTCCATGGAACTCATGACACGCTGGTTCCGTATGCTCAGAGCGAAGAACTGGCAGCGGCCCTGAAAGCCAAAGGCGTTCCCGTCTGGCTGCAGACGCTGCCCGGTTCTGGCCACGGTGGTGGAGGCTTCGGGAAGCCTGAGATTGTGTCGCTGATGCAGAACTTTTTCGACAAGTACCTGAAGGGCTCTGACATCGAGATCAAACTGGTTCCTGAGTCAGCAGTGTCGATCTGATGGAGCGTCGGCTGGGCGGTCAACGTATGGCTGATTCAGGCTCAACCTCGCAACCATATTCGGGTATCAACTTCTAACTGGAAAGACCGAGAGGAGTCATAAAGATGTTTCGCGCGTTCATTGTGCTGACCATGGTGTCATCAGGAATGATATGGATCGCAAGAGCTCAGGAAACTGTTCCGGCGGCGAGTCCGGTTGGTTCCGTTCTTCCGGGTGCCAGAGCGGAAATTGATGCGACGAAGTTTCCTTCTCTTCAGGCTGCGTTCGATGCGATTCCCGCGGAAGGCGGAGTCGTAAAAATTCCGCCGGGGACGTTCGAAATCACAGAGCCACTCATTGTTTCTCGCGGTGATGTGCTGATTCAGGGAGCCGGAGCGGCGACGCATATCAAGAATATGAATATGGACGGTCAGCCAGCTTTGGTGGTGAAACATCCGGATGGCGAAAAGGTCAAATCGGCCGATCAGCTATGGCGAGTCATGCTCAGCCAGTTTCGCATTACCGGTCAGGAGAAAAGCGGGAATGGAATTGAAGCCATTCTCGTCAACGAAATCTTCCTGCAAGGACTCACCGTCAGCTATCACGGCGGCGACGGAATCAAGCTGGATCGTTGCTACGAAGACGCTCGAGTCAACGCGTGCCTGATGACTTACAACAAACAGACCGGCCTAAACCTGCCTGGTTGTCACGACATTGTCGTCTCTGCCAACCAGTTTGAAGAAAACCGTGATGCTCTGCACTGCTTCGATGCGTTCAATCTGTGCATGACCGGAAACTGCATCGACGATCATTTGGGGGATGGCGTTGTTATCGAAAACACGTACGGTTCAGTCGTCTCCGGAAACATGATTGAAGAATGCGATGGGCGAGCCATTGTATTGGCTCGCGACTGTTACGGCATCACGTTGTCCTCCAACGTGATTGCTCACAACGGTGGTGGAATCGACCTGATTGATGCTCACGGCTGCGCCGTTTCCGCCAACACGTTTCCATTGCTGAAGATGCCACCTAAAGCCAAAGATGGCACTCAGCCATCACAACTGGAAACTCGATGTCTGCGAATTGGCAAAGACAGCAGTCGCATTACCGTCAGCGGCAACAGTTTCTGTGACAGCTATATTGGGGAAGGGGCCGTTCAGAGGAAACTGAATGATCAGTTGGCGGGTGGCATCCTTCTTGAGGGAACTCGTGACGTGAACATCAACGGCAACACGTTCTCCAGCGTCCCCAAAGCCGTGGAAACACGAGGAGCCGCGAGCGAGAACGTGAAGTTCACCGATAACCTGCTGATTGATGCACCAGGCGATCTGCAGCCTTAGCAAGCTATTGGCTTAATGGGTTTTCACAACCCGACGCGTCAGCGAGGGATAAATGTTGCCGCGTTTTCAAAAACAATCCCTCGCTGACGCAGCGGGTTAGGATTAAATCAATACGCGGTTAGCCAAGAGACATTTGCAACACAATCTGCCACTTTCTACGGAGTGGCAGATTCACGGAAGCAAAATGAAAAGAAATCTGCATCCCGCAGAACAACACGCATTCGCACGGGTTTGCCAGCAAGCTCCCTCAAAGAGGTGCCCGATTTCCACGTGACGACGCGATCGAGTTCGTTGCCAATCTGTTCCTGACAATCGGCCAGTGCAAAGCCCGGCAGAGCAGTGCCGTCGGGACTCTGGAGTTCAAAGCGAAGTCCTCCTCCAGCCGAGGTGGAGAAGTTGATCTCGAGAGCGTCGCCCTGAAAGGTAAATGGCTTCGTCAGCAATTCACCTTCTTTAACACCGGCACGCACCGAGGCAAATCCATCCAGTCTCAGACTATAACGTCGCACATGGGACGTCGGCTGAGCATAGTCCTGACTGACGTACAGAGATAACTCCGTCGGTCCGGTCTGGACCAGATTAAGTGCGGGATAATTGGTTCGTGAAACCCAGTTCTGTGGACCAATCCCGGGACGCAGAAATCCTTCGAGGTACGTTCGATCGTAAACATGACCTCCGCGCGATGACAACAGCACCGCATCGGACGTATCTTTGAAATATCCTGGATTCACCTTCAGTGCTGCCGCCTGTTGTTCGTTCAGAACCTGCCGACCTTCGAAGAACCTGGCGGCGATGGCGAGGTAGATGTGCGGAGCTCGAGGATACGGTGAGGTTTGATTGGTGTAGAGGTTTTCGGCCGGTGCATCAGTCACGGCGACTCCATCGTCGTGAACCTGCTTCATCATTACGGCTTGCGACCAGGTTCGAAAATCGTTGCTTGTTGACCGAGCAATTCGACGAAGTCCGTCCCAAACTCGAAAGTAGCAAACGTAACAGTTTTCAGCGGCAGACCAAAACACAAGATTCTGAGAATCGAAGAGATGGTCGAATCGAAACGGCATCTGTTGACCGGACAGAATGGGTTCATTCTGCATCTTTGTCCATTTCAAACCGTCTGCGGAGATGTACGCGAACAGCTCTTTGCCAGTTCCTCCGACAGCCTTGTAGCGTTCTTCGGGGGGAACTCCCGGACGAGCATCGAGCATGGGACAGAAATTGTGCGTCACGGGAGCGGCATCGGCCAGCACAATATTGTTGGCTGACGTGCCACCATACTCGAATAGCCCCAGCTGTGGCTTCGTCCACGTGATGCCGTCTTCGGATTCGGCCACACAAGTCCGTTCGTGTTCGCTGCCATCGAGACCCTGTTCAGAGATTCCTCGATAGTACATCCGCAGCTTGGCACCGTCCTGAATCAGCGTCACGTATCCGGCCTGCGGGCCCTCCCAGCGAGCATCGAAACGCAGCACAGCCCCTTCATCATGCGGTGCATGAAGCTGCAGGTTGGCATTCGACAAACGTTCAATCAAGAATCGATCGACGAACAATTCGCGTCGCGTCCCCAAAGTGATCGGATCGGCGGCGCCTGCAGTTTGCGGATCAAAAACGTGCAACAGCCCGCAAAACGCGGCTATCGCGAGGCAGAATTGCGGAATTCCGAAACGCCGAGGTAACTGTTTTTTAACCATCATGGCCATTGCGGTCCCTGGGAGAAGAGCGAGGAGAGAAGTCGTTGTGTAGAATTGTGATGACGCTGCAGTGTAGACTCAGTGCGCCCGAGCGCACAGGAATCCCGATTTCAGGGGACCTTGCTCACGATTTCGGCTCAGAAAAGGGGTCAGGAACCAATAGTGCGCAGTACCCTTCGGGCCATTTGGCTATTGGCTCCTGACCCCTTCTCTAAGCCTTCCAGATTTTTCGGACCTTTTTTAACCGAGATCCAACATGTACACCCTGCGCATGGCAAAACGCGTGCTGTTCGAAACGAACAAGCGACTGCTGTGGAAGCTCGTCTGGAACATGGGCGTTAAAGGGTCTCTTTCCGTGATGAAGCATCGTAGTCGGATGAAGAAAGGCCAGTTCTTTCCTCCGTTCCTGTACGTCTCGATCATCAACAGTTGTAACCTGCGTTGCCAGGGATGCTGGGTTGACGTGGCTCACAAGCAACAGACGATTGATGTTCCGGCGATGAACCGTCTGATCAAAGAAGCGAAGGAGCACGGCAACACGTTCTTCGGGATCGTGGGCGGAGAACCGTTCATGCATCCGGAACTCTTTGAGATTCTGGAAGGCCACCCGGACTGCTACTTCCAGATCTTTACGAATGGTCAGTTCATTACTGACGAGAAAGCTCGACGGTTGTTCGAACTGGGCAACGTCACGCCGCTCATCAGCGTGGAAGGCAATGAAATCGTCAGTGACGAAAGACGTGGTCGTTCCGGAGTTTACAGCAAGACTCTGGCCGGCATCGAAAACTGTCTGAAGCACAATGTGATGACGGGAGTCTGCACCAGCCTTGCCAAGTCCAACATCGATCATCTGCTGACGGAAGCCTGGATCGATCGACTTGTGGAAATGGGTGTGCTCTACACGTGGTTTCATGTGTATCGTCCCATGGGCCCCGATGCCCAAACGGAATTGTGTCTGACTCCGGAACAGCAACGACGTGCTCGCCAGTTCGTGGTCGACATGCGAGCAAAGAAGCCAATCATCATTATCGACGCCTACTACGATGGCGAAGGCAAAGCCCTGTGTCCCGCAGCGAACGGCATCAGCCATCACATCAATCCGTGGGGCGACATCGAACCTTGTCCGATCGTGCAGTTCTCCAAAGAGTCTATTCATCACGAAAAAGACGACAGGCATTTGTTCGACAAGTTTACGCAGTCTGAATATCTCGCAGACTTCCGTGAGCTGGCTCAGCAGACGACTCGCGGCTGCATCGTGCTGGAACGTCCGGAGTTGCTGGCTCAGCTTGTTGAAAAGCATGGAGCGAAGGATTCGACGGCTCGAGGCACTGCGATGCAGGAACTGAAGTCGATGATTCCCAGAACATCACAGTATCATCCTGGCCATGAGATCCCGGAGAAGAACTGGTACTATCGCATCGCCAAACGGTTTTTGTTCAATGATTTCGGCGTCTACAACGGCCGAGATCATTCGAAGACGGCCGCTCCCTACATCACGCAGGCAGAGCCAAAACTGTCCGTGACAGGAAACGCGTCTGCACAAAGTTGCTCTGCAGAACCTCGCGGTTGCAGTTCTGCCGGACAAGTCGTGAAACTGGGCGTTACTCCGACCGAACGTAAGTCCTGAAGAACCCGGGTGATGTGGCATTGCCGTATAACCTGACCCTGTACTATAGACTGTTGACTATCCGGGGTTCGTCCCTGCCGCTTCAAGTTTCCCCCCACATTCGATTGGCTGTCGATGTCTGATTGCTTTCTTGTCACCGGCGGTTCCGGATTTATCGGAACCTGGGTACTCCGCGAAATTCTGGAACGGGGTGCGCGAGCCGTCGTGGTCGATAGTCAGAAGGCTCATGAAAGATGGGCGCGAGTTCTTGGCAGTCGATCGTCGGAAGTAATCCTGGCCGAAGCTTCGCTGATGGACTGCGCGGCGTTGCATTCCGTGATCGAAAGATATCAGGTCACTCATTTGATTCATCTGGCCGCGTTGTTGACTCCAGCGTGTCAGCAGGATCCGTTTCTGGGCTGTCAGGTCAATGTGCTTGGCAGCACCGCCGTGTTTGAAGCCGTGCGCCGATCCGGCCGTATCAAGTCGTTGTCTTATGCCAGTTCATTTGCGGTCTACGGGCCGGAATCCGGCCCCGACGATCACACCCCGAATCGACCTCCTTCGTTTTACGGAGCTTTCAAACAGGCGGTCGATATGATTGCCGAACAGTATTGGCGTCATTTTCAGATCGCTTCTGTCGCCATTCGTCCGCATGTGGTCTTTGGTCCGGAACGCGAAGTGGGTTTGACTGCGGGCCCATCTTTGGCCTGCCGAGCGGCTGCGTTGCAGGAGAACTATGCGATCGGCTACACCGGGCGTGTGGGTTACGATTATGTTGAAGACGTGGCAAGAGCATTTGTGCGGGCTGCCACTGAATGTCCGCCGGGTGCAACGGTTGCGGATCTTCCCGGCGAGATTGCGACCACCGAGGAATTTCGTGCGGCGATTCTGCGATGTCTTCCTGGAGCCTCATCACACATCACGATCGAAGGCTCGGAAATCCCGGCCAATATCCCGCCTAATCCATGCTACATTTCGGAGTTGTTCCCTGACTGGCGGACAAAGACGTTGCTGGAAGGCGTGCAGAAGACGATCGATTACTACGTCCGCAGTAATGAATCCATCACAGATCGGCGATAAGCATTTCCAGCGATGAACGGCGGGGCGGAGAGAATAACGGGATTCTTGTCGGGCAATTTCGTGACTGCCGTAGTCACAAAATGAAGCCATGGAATCGCACTCGGAGGGCTGACGCGCAGCCGCTCGCCAGTGCACGTGGGGAAGTTTACTCAGCCTTAATCGGGCGATACTCGCCGTAAGACTGGTTAGCGAGTTTTTCCAGCCAGCTCATCTGCCGTGACTCGACCGCGCTGTCACCGAATTTGATGACATGAATGGTCGTCTTCCCGGTCTGCTTCGCAATTTCGCGAAGATCGGCTGGAGACAATTCCGGTTCATCGCCATCGGTTAGAAAATAAATCACGTCCGGCTTCAAACGCAGCGCTTCCAGCAACGCGGCTTTATGCTCAGTGCCCGCGTCGGAGCGAATGCGATCGATGCTGTGTGATGCCGCCAGCTTGTTGAACTCGGTGGCAAAGTGCATCACTCGATCGCCCTGGCGAGGAAGCATCAGGGGGGTGCGGTATTCGTTGTAAAAGATGACGCCGAATTGCTGATTGGGCTGCAGCAGACGCAGACTTTTCTTCAACTGACTTTGAGCCAGTTTCAATCGACCACCCGACATGCTGCTGCTGGTATCGATCACATAGACGAATGTCTTGCCGATCGCAGAGACATCCATGAAGGTGGTATCGCCTGGCCCGCCGACTCCGCCAAGTTTCGATGCGCCGCCCGCTTCTGCAGGTTGAATCATCTGGCTTCCGCCTCCCTGAGCAGACCGTCTGGTTCCTGCAATTAGCTGCCCCGGTCCGATCAGGGCCGGGAACTTTGCCGAGTTATCTCCTTCGCCTTCGGAAGTCTCTTCAGACGAGGTCAACAGGTTTGCGACTTCGGGCACTTCGGAAGGAAGCCGTTCCTGAGTTGGTGCCTGACCATCAGCGGGAGTATTTTGATTGGTCTGCTGTGTTGATGAATCCTGAGAGATCTGATCATGGTCATCATCGCCTGCTCCGGGTGCCATTCCCTCTTCAGCGGAGCCACCGTCAACCCCATCGGAAACAACCAGCCCGATCTCACGAAAGACTTCGCCTCCCGGAGCACCGGAGCCGACTGTCTGGCATCCTCGCAACGACAGACTGGCAATCAGGACGATGCTCAGATGGATCAACAACGACCCGAACCCACTCGTCAGCAACGAGCTTCGACTGAACTCAAGATGGGAAAGAGCAGGCTTCATTTTGGGCCGTCCCTTATTTGCCCGGTTCAGCAGGCGTCGCCGTGGCCGGCGGAGTCGCAGGGGTCCCCGCAGCGTCCGGAGCAGCCGGTTCTGTCGAGGCAGGCTTCAGGCTTTGCTGAATCATTTGAATCACATTTTCAGTTTCATCAACCTCGACAGCCTTTTCAGGCGTCTTGAAAACAAATGCCTGATCATCAACGGGCTCATTGATCACAAGGTTTCTGAAATCGAGCGTAATCAACGGACGAACCATTTTCGCTGTCGGGTCCATACTGCGTTTCAAAAACTGAATGCGTCGCGGCAGCATGGTTTCCGCATCGACGTAGACTCGTGTGTACTCCGGAACATGCGGGCGAGGATCGACGATTGAACCTTCAGGAACCTTGAAGACTTCTTTGCGAATTCGTTCACTCCAGCGACCGGTCACTTCATAGACCTTGCGATCGCCTACCGTAATCGACTTCACTGGTGCGAACTCCATCGTGGTCTGCAATCGCGAAACGAGTCCACGCAGGCCGCCAATGCCCAGATCCAGGGCTGCATTCTTAACGTCGTACGCTTTCGTCGCTTCAGCCGCAGCGAGAATCGTTGTGATATCACGACGTGAAACCCGCTGCATGTCTCCATTTTTCCAGAATGTAGACAGCACGCTGCCGTTGCTGACCTGATGCAGGATTCCGCGGTTCTGAGCTTCATCCACCGGAGCGGCCTCGGCCTCCAGAGCCAACAGCTTCGCATCCTCGGCCTTTTCTGCCACCATCGGAAAAATCATGAACTCGAGATTCACGCGGTTTCCCGATGCCTCCAGATACTTTCCGCGAGCCGTCAGCTTCATGCCTGAAATCAGAGACGTCTGATGCAGTTCGCATCGCAGTGAATCCAGCCCTTCGAGTTTTGTCCGAAGCTGAGTCAGAATTTCATCCGCTGCGGGAAGATTCGGATCCGGGACGGCAGCTTTGGCCGGAGTTGGAGATTCAGCAGGCGGCTGCGAATCTGCTGCGGCCGGAGTTGCTGCGGCCGGAGACTCATCCGCAAAAACTGCCGACTTTGCCAGTGTCAGGCCCCCGATGCTTAGCAGGACCCCGGCCATCACGGTCAGCGATGAGAAGTGTGGAAAGGTTTGAGGTTTGTAATTCATATGCTGATTTTGATGAATTTGCCAAAGATTCGAGTTCTGCAGACCCGAAAAACAGGAGAGAAGGACCGACGGATCGCAGGTGTATTCAGCCGTCATTGTTCACATGGTGCGGAACTTTCATGTGCCGCGTCAATCGAACCAGCGGAATTACCGGCGATTCGAAGCAGTCTCGAGCGTTTCGAGCCTGCTGATCACAGTGTACCGAGGCGCCCTCATCGGGGTCGACGGCAAACTGGAAACGGTCGGGCACAGTCAGTTTTGCAGTTGAAGGTACGGTCATCTGCGGGTTGCTGTTGGATCGAACACGCGAGTTGCTGTTGGGTCAACTCAGCATCTCAAGGAAGGGGTAGCGATGAGATATTACTTTCTGGCCCTGGGCGCCCTTGTGGTCGTCTGCATGGGCTGTGCCGGAGTAGACGGCCAGAGTGTCCTGAAATCAAACGAGTACGTCGCACCTCCGGCTGCCATGATGCAGCATCCGGGCCCAATGGTCGACGGTCCCGGTCCCGGCGTCATGGGAGTCCTGGCTCAGCCAGGCGGCATGGGCATGGGTCCAGGGATGGGAATGCCGCAGATGTCGACTCAGGTCAAGTTTATTGGCCATGACATGTCTGTGGGCTGGTTGTCCGGTAACGTGATCGCCCGCAATCAGCAGGTGGTCCCGGGGCGAGCGGACTTCCCGCAGGGAGCTATCTATCAACTGGTTTACTCCAATATTGCCGGCGAAGGCTGGGCTGGAGAAGACCTCTTCCCGACGCTGGAAGTGCGATCAGCTCATCCGAACACGATCGCTTATCTGACTCACAACACGGTTCCGGTCGAAATCACCGACGAAGATCTGGAACATGTCCGCAGCAACAACATGGTGACCAAGGTCATCTATCTGCCGGATCCAAAATTCCAGGCTCGTGCCATCGCGGGTGTGGAAACCCTGGTCTCCACAACTCTTGATCCAGGCATCGACCCAATCGAACAAGCGGAACGAATGGGAACCATCATGGTGGTTCTGCGAATGGGCAACAAACGAATGCAGTTTGACGAAGCTCAGATTCAGCCAAACGGGACCATTGCTCCAGTCAGTTTCTCCTCTGCAGACGGTGACAATGGCGAGTATCTGCCACCATCACCTGTCACTCTGATTCCTTCCGATATTCAGGGTGTGCCAGGAGCAATGATTGCCGCCGGTGGTGGCTACCCCGGTCAGAATGTACCGGTCTCAGGAATGGGTCCAACACCAGTCTGGGGAATGCCGATGACGGCGACTCCGATCGGTCTGCCTGGTCCTCCTCACCTGCCTCTGGGTGGTCCTGCTGGCCTCAAGTCCCACACGATTCGAAACCTTAGCCAGAACAACATGCCAGAACCTGTCGACCATATGCTGATCGATGTTGAGCACAGCCCTGGCTACAGCGTGCCAGCCCCTGTGAAGCACATCCAGTACAAGGAAACTCATCCGGTCTTCGGCCCTGGTGATGTCTCAACTCCGCAGGGTCAGGGTGCTTACTGTCCGCCGGGCGGATACTAATCTCCTGAATGAACAATGACCGCAGGGGCGATTCGAAGCAGAAGCTTCAATCGCCCTTGCTTCGTGAATTCTCGCTCAGGCCGAAAATCACCCAGCGGCCCTCCGAGTCATGCGATCGGAAATATTCATCATGCATATCGCTCATGAATCAACTCTGCGGACTGCGTTGATCACTCTCGCACTCCTGCTGGCCGGGCCGACAGCTTTTGCTCAGTCCGGAGCCTACTATGAGCCGTTGAATGAAAAGTTGCCTCCGGGCTTCACGGCGGACATCATGGCCAGAGTTCGCCACGACGATCTGTTCTGGATGCAGCCAGTGCGAGTCGAGCTGCCAACCGCGGGCACAGTGTCCGTGTATTCTGCAACTCCGGCACCTCTCATAACAACCAGTGCCCCCGCTCAGTTCTCGGTCAACACCGGACATTTTTATCGCCTTCGCATTGCGGACATGCCTGAGTTCCCCGGCGAAGAAATCTACCCGTCGATCGAGATTCTTGATCGACTGCATCCACCAGCCGGCTCCGCTGCCAACTACCCGATCCCAGTCGTACTGACTGAGGCCGATCTCAAAGAAGCACTGTCCGGACGAATGGTGACTCGCGTCATCTATCTCGAAAACCCTCGCGCAGCCGCTCAGCAAGATCCTCTGCGACGAAATCCGCGTGCCACTCTGGATCCAACGGACAACGCACTGCAGGAAGCCGGGATGTATGGCCGGCCGATGATGATCGTTCGCATCGGTGGCCGAGTTCCCTCAGGACCGAACATGCCTCTGTCGTACTTCGGTTCTGGCGGCAACGTTGATCCTGGTGATTCGATTCCAGTCGGATCCGGAGTCGTGAAACTTTCCGACAGGAAGCGAGCTGCCGAGAGTCTCGCACGCGGCAACGAATGAGACCAATGCAGATTGCTTTGAGGAACAGGAAGACGCCCATGAAATCACGCCATCTGCCATCTCGCCGCCTCATGGCCTGGAGCTTGCTTGGTATCAGCCTTGGAATCGCTCCCGGTTGTGGACTGTCCTCAGGACTCCGCCGCGAACCGGACCATGTCTATTCAGACTCGACTCCGCCAATGCTTCAGCAGCAGCCCGGTGTCCAGCCATTGCCGGCCCGAGCCCATTATCCGGACGAAAATGCGACAATGTCAGCCGTTGGTTCTGCGGCGCAGCCGGATGGCGTGGTTCGACTTGGTGGTGATCAACAATCTTCGTCTCCGCACGAATTCCATCAAACAACCGTTGCGAGCTCGAACACAAAGTCGGCAGGTCAAGCATCATCGAAGCACAGTGATTTCATTCTTGCCAGCTACCAGCCCGAAGATCTGAACTCATCACGCCCGGGTGAACCCATCTTTACTCAGGCTGAACCTCGCCTTGAAACCGGTGAGAATGGCGTTCCTCGAAATAAGATGGAAACAATTGCTCCGGCCCCGCTGGCGGATCTGTTTCCTGATGAATACGTCTTCGACGGTGGTGACCGTGATCTGTCCGCGGCGATGCACACGAATCGCAGTGGCCTCGACACCGAAGACACCGTGGCCGCGTTCGCCGATCATACCGGTGAGCGACGAACAACAGCGTCTAATCGAGTGGCCGTTTATGCACCTCGCTTTGGTTCCGTGCGTACAGTGACCGGGCTCGTAGCCGACGTCAAAGTTGATAAAGCTGTCGGTGCCAAAGACAACATTACAATCGGCAACCTGAAGACGGGCAATGCCCCTCACGAGAATGTCCACGACACGTCATTGTCTGGCCTGGAAACTCGAGATCGCGTGGATGGCATGAAGGGTGCCATCCCTCCAATGCAGAACAAGCGCATGGAAATTGCCGGTCAGAATCGCAAAGTGGACGAAGGGCACGAGGGACGAGATGTTAAGTCTCCTGGCATCTTCCATCGCAAAGATGGAATTGAAGTCGCCGAACAGATGCGTAATGCCATCACATGGACTCGGGATCAGTTCCCGGTTATCACGGCCACAACAACCAATGCATCTGAGATCTCTGCCAAGTTCAAAGTGCAGCAGACGATTGGCGTGAAGGATGAACGAGAAACCAGGGGCAACGTGCGAATCGTTAAACTGGCCGATCGCGATGAAGCTCGATCAGGCGATACGATTACCTTCACAATCAACTTCCAGAACACCGGCGATTTCGATGTTTATGATGTCAGCATCGTCGACAATCTCACGCCGCGTCTGGCCTACGTGAGTGGCTCCGCTGAGATTGACGAGACGCACCCGGGCGAAGTGTCCGTCGAACCCAACGGCGAAGGCAGCGAAATCCTGACCTTTAAGCTCGACAAGCCTCTCAAAGGTCATGCCAGCGGAACGATCACATTCGAAGCCGTTGTGCGATGATCGCGTGGCCACCTGCGAGTTCTCAACACCGACCATTCTCTGCAAATCTCCCTGTCCTTGCCCAGCCGATTCGCGGCTGAACAAATCAACATGAGTTCTGGCAAGTCGGGCAGGGCGGATGCTTCGTCAGAAATCAGCCTGCGATCCGCCAGAAGTCGTGTTAATCTGACGCAAAGAATGCTATCCTTCGCCCGGACATAAGTCCGTCGAGATTGCGAAGGAGGACATGATGTTACATCGTCGAGATGCCATGCTGCAGTTGGGTTCTGCCTGCGGTGCGCTGACTCTGCCGCAGTTGCTGAAGTCAGAAAAGACCGCTCAGGCGGAAACGTCTTCGTCTAAATTACGTAAAGCCAAATCCTGCATCTTTCTTTTTATGTGGGGCGGCCAGCCTCAGCAGGACATGTGGGATCTCAAGCCGGATGCTCCCGAAGGCGTCCGAAGTCCATTCGCTCCGATTGCAACTAACGTCCCCGGCATCACCTTCAGCGATCAGATGCCGTTGTTGTCGCAGCACGCGGACAAGATGTCGATTATCCGCTCTCTGAATCATTCAACAACCGATCATGGTGTTTCCGTCTATCACACGTTGACCGGACGCCCGATGATCCCGCCCAGAACGTTCCCGTCCAACGGTCGTCGACGCACTGACTTCCCCTCCATCGGTTCCATGTTTTCGTACCTCGGTGAGAAGGGTGAAATCCCGGCCAGCTTCAGTATCCCGCGTCCGGTCGCGCATGATGGACTTCGTTACGCGGGAACTCACGCCGGCTTTTTGGGATCAGCGCATGATCCGGTGGAACTCGGCCAGGTTTACAATCACGTTGAGATCGGACCTCGGCAGGATGTTGAACAGGATCGACTTCCCCTGACGCCGCCCGATGGCGTCTCAATGGCTCGCCTGAAAGCGCGGCGAGGTTTGTTGGGACTGATGGAGTCGCAGGACAGAGCTTTCCAGAAGGATCCTCTGATCGCGGCTCAACAGGGCATTTACGAAGATGCTTACCGTCTGATCAATTCGACGGCTGTCGCAGCGTCTCTCGACCTGAGTTCTGAGTCACCAGAAACTCGCGATCGCTATGGCCGCAACGAGTACGGCGACAGCTTCCTGACAGCTCGCCGTATGATTGAAGCGGGCGTTCGTCTGGTCACGGTCAACTGGATGTTCATTACCCCGGCGTCCAAAGTTTATAACGTCTGGGATACTCACGGCGGGCTAAACGACCTCGAATACGGGGCCACCGGATATGGAATGCTGAAAGCTCACTACTGCCTGCCGGCATTTGATCGAGCTTTCTCGGCGTTGCTTGAAGATCTGTCTCGTCGCAATATGCTCGACGAAACACTGGTTGCCTGTGCGGGAGAATTCGGCAGGACACCAAAAATCAATCCGGCCAACGGTCGAGACCACTGGCCGTTTTGCTACTCCGCAGTGCTCGCCGGTGGCGGAGTTCAGGGCGGTTCCACTTATGGCAGCAGTGACAAACAAGCCGCCTACGTCAAGGAGAATCCCGTAACGCCGGGCGATTATCTGGCGACCGTCTGCCATGCCTGCGGTCTGGATTCTTCACGAATGATCCACGACATGCAGGGCCGACCTTTCCAAGTCTGTGACGGCGAACCGATTCACGCGATTCTGTAGCGAGTTCGCTCAACCATCAGTGTGCTTCGATTGAGCAATTTGAAATCTCAGATCTCAAATCTCAAATCATAATCAGCGTTGATAAATCGGCAGGAAGCCTTTATCCAGTTGCAACATGATGCAACTCAGAGCTGTCACGTAAACGGTGCCAACCTGAGGATCCGGCCAGCCACCACCAGCCTGCATTTCACGCACAAGCTTGGCATTCAATTCGTCACGGTATTTCTGCCAGTCTTCTCCGCCCGTTCGATACACCACCTGAGCGAAGTAGAAATGCATGTAGTGCCAATGACCATTATTACTGGCGACAGATTTGTCCGGCCAGATATGTGTTTTGCAGAAGTTGCGCATCCGCAGAGTTAACTCGGTGTCGTACTCGCCCGCATTAAACATCGCCGCCAAAGATGCAGCGGTAATCGGCGGTCGAGCACCACCGCCTCGAATGCTGTACTGCACGCCTCCATCAGTTGTCGTGCATTTCTCGATATACACTTTGGCTCGATCAATAATCTCTTTGGAAACCGGGATGCCGGCGTTGCGGCAAGCTCGCAATCCCTGCACCTGAGTAATACAAGTCGAACCTTCATCGAAGTTACTGCCCTCTTTCGCCGACACATAGCCCCAGCCACCGTCAGGCGTTTGAGCATCCGCGCAGAACTGGACGGCATTAGTCAGCACGCCTCGTATTTCTTCACGCCGCTGCACATCTTCTTCTTCGCCATAGACCTGGCTCAGGAACAGCATGGAGAAGCCGTGACCGTAGGTATAGTGATAATCTTCGCGGTATCCGATGAGTCCATTGGGGCGGCTCATGGACAACAGATAATCCACCGCGAGGCGAATATTTCGCGAGTACTTGCCGGAGGTCGTCGTGGAACCTTCTGCCAGCATTGCGGTTCCGGCCAGAGCTGTCATTGCCACTCGATACTGCCCGCCGTTGGCTTCCCAGTATCCCTGTCGCTTCTGGAGACCTGCAAGGTAATCCAGAGATTCCTCCACCGCCGTATCGATCTCTTCATTGGCGTGGACGGGAGCTGACGCAATCGCCATCGTCAGATATCCAAAGACACCTGCCAGAATAATTGCCCATCGACATGTTCTGTTTGCCATAACGCGACAGCTCAATTCACAGAAGGAGTGTTTTCCGTTGAAGCCGAAGATCTCTTCAACCCCCACGGATTGTTTTCTTCCCGAGCGTTTGTAGCAAGTCGATTCACAAGATTCGCCCCAATGCGAGCGTGGGTATGCTCTTGAGCCTCAAAAGTGAGGCGAGTAATCGAGGCAATTCACGGGGCACTCAACAAACGGAGTAGTTCAGACCGCGTTCAGTTCAGACGTTTCTATTCCAGGTTGCCGGACGAAAAAACAACCCCACCCGGGTTTACCCGGGTGGCGTTTGGTTTGCTCAGGTGATCACAGATTCGCCTAAAAATCATAGGGCCCTTGGCATCAATCCGAAAACGATAAGCGGGGAAAGCAGGGCAATTCGATCGAGGAAATACCTGGGCGGAGTTGCCGCAAAATCATTCTTCGGAAGAAATCCCCTCTGGTAGACCAGTTTTGCACGGGTAAACTCAACGCCGCTCGGCCGACGGGACAGAAACCGTACCCCCACATTTTCGCTCGAGGATTTTTGACGAGCGATCGGTTCTGCCTGAGGTCTCAATTTCTGAGCTGGCAGGTGTTCTCAATCACGCAAGGAGGATTTCATGGCTGCTCTTATCCCGGCGACTCGCGCGCCTCAGGCCGATTCGTCACATCAACTGGCGACCGACGTCCGGAAGGCCTTAATGACCGAGGATGGCCTCGACATTGCCTCGCTGGTCGTTCGTCGCATTCCCAATGGTGTCTGCCTCGAAGGCGTCATCCACGTGCATGGTGATGATGTGGATGTTTGTCGAGCCATCCGGAAACTGGACGGTGTCGGCGAAATCCTGAATCATCTCGTGGTTTGCTGGAATTGCCCGGAACCCGGGCCGCAGGTCACTGAAGACGATATATTCTGAGCTTTGGGCAACTGAACTTGCTGATGACGGGTAAGTTTGCCGTTGTGGTCTATAATCCCGCATGCTCCCGCACCATCTTCGGGAGATTCCACAACCGCCTTCCGCTGCCTTTGTCGGTGTACCAGGATTCATGGCCAGTTCAGATATTGTGATTCGAGGAGCTCGGGAACATAACCTTCGCAACATCAGCCTGTCGCTGCCTCGCAACAAGCTGATCGTCATGACCGGAGTCAGCGGCTCCGGCAAGAGTTCTCTGGCATTCGACACTCTGTACGCCGAAGGTCAGCGTCGTTACGTCGAATCGTTATCGACGTATGCTCGCCAGTTCCTCGGACAAATGCCCAAGCCCGATGTGGATTCTATCTCCGGGCTCGCTCCGTCGATTTCGATTCAGCAGAAATCCACCAGTCGCAATCCGCGCAGTACGGTGGGGACGATCACGGAGATTTTTGACTACCTGCGAGTGCTCTACGCGCGAGTCGGGCAGGGCTATTGCTATGTTTCCGGTAAGCCGATTAAAGCTCAGTCGACCGATCAGATTGTGGACAGCCTGCTGAATCAACCAGCCGGCACGAAGTATCAGATTCTTGCGCCGATCGTGCAGAATCAAAAAGGTGAGTTTCGAGATCTCTTCGAAGACCTGCTGAAGAAAGGTTATCTGCGTGCTCGCGTCGATGGTGAAGTCATCAACCTCAGCGACGCACCGATTCTGCGAAAACATCATAAGCACAATATCGAAGTCGTCATTGATCGCCTTGTGGCCGGGGGAACTCAACGAACCCGCGTGGCCGAAGCAGTCGAACAAGCCTTAAAGCTGGCTGACGGACAATTGATCTGCAGTGTTGAACAAACCGGCAGTGCGGCCAGCAGAACTTCTGACGAAAACACAACAGCATCAGACGAAGAACAAAGCCTGCAAAGTCTCCCTGCACCGCCTCGCTCTATTCGCCGCGCGAAGTCACCGAAACGAGCTGCGACTTCAAGAGCGCCGGGTGATGCGGATCTGGTTGCCGAAGATGGCCTCGAGCTGGACTCGGACATTGACGGCTTCGACGGTGATTCCGACGGGCCCGAAGGATCAGGCCCGACGGCTCTGGCGCTGCAATCATCGGATCGTCTTTACAGCTCCCACTACGCCTGTGCTGAGAGCGGGATGAGCTATGAGCCGCCAAGTCCGCAGCTCTTCAGCTTCAATAGTCCGCTGGGAATGTGCATGGACTGCAATGGTCTTGGAATGCGCCATGGGTTCCCGATGCATCAGTTGATTGTGGACGAAGACAAGTCGATCCCAAAAGGTGCAACACTGCTGCTGCCGGCATGGACCAAGATCGGACGCTGGCCACGACATATTCTGGCTGGAGCGGCTAACGCTATTGAGCAGGACTGCGGTCTGCCGGTGGACTCCCTGCTGAAAATGAAATGGAAAGACATTCCGGAGCAGGCCAAACATCTATGGCTCTACGGAACCGGCGAACGCCATGTCACATTTACCTGGAAGACTCGAGCTGGCGCGTGGAAACATGGTGGCAAGTGGGAAGGCTGGGTGAATCGACTGCTGGAAAGCTATCGCACGGCCGTCAATCCGATGCGTCGACGACAACTGGAAAAGTACATGGAGGTTGTGCCCTGCAGCTCCTGCAACGGCGAACGATTAAATCGGCAGGCTCGAAACGTGCGGCTGAAGACGAACAGTGCACGATTCATCGCACGGAAAAAGAGCGGAGCAGCGAATCCCAAATCCGGAAATTCAAAGTCTGACAAATCAGTTTCGGAAGGCATCGAACTCAGTCTCCCGCAGTTGTGCTCATTGTCGATTGAAGAGGCGACAGAATTCTTCGACTCGTTGGTGCTCGACCCGACGCAGCAACTCATCGCCGAAGAAGCACTCAAGGAAATTCGAGGTCGCCTGGGTTTTCTGTTGCAGTGCGGTTTGAATTATCTTTCACTCGATCGTTCAGCGCCGACTTTGTCGGGCGGTGAATCACAGCGTATTCGCCTTGCGGGACAAATCGGCTGCGGACTTGTGGGAGTCGTCTACATTCTGGACGAACCCAGCATCGGTCTTCACCCGCGCGACAACACGATGCTGCTGGGCAGCTTGCAGCGGCTTCGCGATCAAGGCAACACCGTGATCGTCGTCGAGCATGATGAAGAAACCATGCGGGCCGCAGATCACGTCGTCGACTTCGGACCAGGGCCGGGAGTACTGGGCGGTGAAGTTGTCGTGGAGGGATCGGTTGATGACATCCTGAAAAACGAACGCAGCATCACCGGAGCATTTCTTTCGGGACGACAGAAGATTGAGATCCCGAAGGTTCGCCGCAATCCCGAACGCGGTGCGATCACGGTGAAGAGTGCGACTCACAATAATCTGAAGGATGTCACCGTTCGTTTTCCGCTCGGTCGCTTGATCAGCGTGACGGGCGTCAGCGGGTCCGGAAAAAGTTCAATCGTCAACGATATCCTTTGGCAAATTGTGAATCGCGATGTGAACAAGGGTGTCGGCGATCCGGGCACCCATGGATCGATCGAGGGACTGGAACTGATCGACAAGGCTATCGATATCGATCAATCTCCGATTGGCCGAACACCTCGTTCGAACCCAGCCACTTACGTCAAAGTCTTCGACGAAATTCGCAAGCTGTTTACTCAATTGCCTCAGTCAAAAATGCGAGGATACAAAGAGGGACGCTTCAGCTTCAATGTCGAAGATGGTCGTTGCGAAGCGTGTGAAGGACATGGTGCAACGAAGCTGGAAATGGACTTTCTGGCGGATATCTGGATCCCGTGCACCGTGTGTGAAGGCCGACGATTCAATCACGAAACGCTGGAGGTCAAGTTTCGCGACCACAGCATCGCGGATGTGCTCAACCTGGAAATTCGCGATGCGGTGAAGTTGTTTGAGAGCTTTCCCAAGATCAAACAACTGCTGAAGACTCTGTGCGATGTGGGTCTGGAATACATGCAGCTCGGTCAGGCGTCGCCAACTCTTTCCGGCGGTGAAGCTCAACGCGTAAAACTCGCGCGTGAACTGGGAAAACGATCGACCGGGCGCACTTTGTATCTGCTGGACGAACCCACAACAGGACTGCACTTTGCCGACGTCAAGAAGTTGATTGAGGTTTTGCAGGGCTTTGTGGAAGCGGGCAACACGGTGATTGTGATCGAGCACAACCTTGATGTGATCAAGACGTCCGACTGGGTGATCGACATCGGTCCTGAAGGCGGAGCAGGGGGCGGTCGCGTTGTGGTGGAGGGAACTCCGGAAGATGTCGCTCGCTGTGTTAAATCACATACCGGGATTGCACTTCGCACAGTGCTGCCCGATCTCAAACTTCGCGCCAGCGAGCGGCAGTCCGTCAGCCCTCCGAGCACCAAAGCACTTTCGCAACTGTCGGCTGACACTCCGTTCTCCAACACGACCTCGATTCGGATCACCGGAGCAGGGCAGCACAATCTGCAGTCCATCAATCTGGAAGTTCCGCGAGAACAAATGAGCGTGTTCTGTGGCCCCAGCGGCAGCGGAAAAACATCGCTGGCGATGGACACGCTGTACGCCGAAGGGCAACGTCGCTACGTCGAAAGCCTGTCGGCTTATGCTCGCCAGTTTCTGGGACAGATGCCCAAACCGCGAGTCGAAAGCATTCAGGGACTCAGCCCTGCGATTGCGATCGAACAAAAGACTGTCGGCTCAACGCCGCGATCAACTGTCGGCACTGTGACCGAAGTTTATGACTATCTGCGAGTACTCTACGCGCGACTGGGAGTGATGCACTGTCCCAAGTGTCAGATTCCGGCCGTGCAGCAGACGACCGATCAGATCGTGGACAGCATTCTGAATATGGAAGCCGGCACAAAGCTGCTGTTGTTGTCTCCGATTGAAGTTGATCGTTCGACTCCGTTTACAAAAGTCTGGGATCGTTTGCGGGCCAACGGGTTCGCTCGAGTGCGCGTCGACGGGACGACTTACAATCTGGAAGACGTGCCGGAGATCGATCATCGCCGAGCACACACCGTGGCGGTTGTTGTCGATCGAATCTCGGTCGACAAGAAACAGCGTACACGTATCGCCGATTCCATCGAGGCCGCGCTGGATCTGGGCAAGGGCGTGATTCATGTGGCCATCGCGGACCCAAAGAAAGAAGAGCCGAAATGGAGCCAGCAGCGATTCAGCTTGCACTTATCCTGCAGCAAATGTCAGCGTTCGTTCGAACGACAAACGCCGCAGAAGTTTTCGTTTAATAGTCCGCTGGGCTGGTGTCATGCCTGTGAAGGTCTGGGAACGGAGTTCGGTGCCAACCAGGCGATGTTGGTAACTAGTCCCGAGCGAACTCTTTTGGATGGAGCCATCGGAGCCTGGCCGGATCCAAAGACTAATGCCTCGTTTCGAATGATTCTACAAGCTCTTTCGACAACGTTCGCGCTTCCACTGGATCAGCCCTGGTACCTTTTGAGTCCGACGCAACAACGACTCATCCTGTACGGCGACAGTGAGAGGTGGGTCGAAGTTGACGCCTCGCGCAGCGCGGAAGATGCGGATATCGCCGGGAAAGGTCGCAAGGAATCACGTTCTGCCGGTTCGACAACGACATCGGCTTCGTGCCGAGCATTTCGATTTCGCTACAAAGGCCTCTATCCGGCGATTGAAGAGGCATCGCGGCTTTCGTTTTCGCATCGAAAATCTCTGATTGAAATGGCGGGGGAGCGAGACTGTTCAATGTGTAATGGCAGCCGACTGGAAGCCGAAGCGGCGGCTGTTCGACTTCGTAACGTTACGTTGCCGCAACTGTGTCGTATGCCGCTGTCGGAAGCACTGAAGTTTCTGAATGGCTTACGGCTGAACAAAGAAGAAAAGAAGATCGCAGGAGATCTGTTGAATGAGGCGACTCATCGCCTGAACTTTCTGGTCGAAGTCGGGCTCGACTATCTGACACTGGATCGTTCGATGCCCACGCTGTCCGGAGGAGAGTCGCAGCGAATTCGACTGGCTGGCCAGGCAGGACGATCGCTGACGGGAATTCTGTATGTGCTCGATGAACCAACCATCGGATTGCACCCGCGCGACAATGGCCGATTGTTGACTGCACTGAAGCGTCTACGAGATCTCGGCAACACAGTACTGCTGGTTGAGCATGATCGCGAAGTTCTGGACGCAGCCGATCGACTCTTCGATTTCGGCCCCGGCGCTGGTCGATTGGGGGGAACCGTCGTCGCACAGGGGACGCCTCGCGAGATGCGAAAGAACAAAGCCTCGTTGACCGGCGGTTATCTGGGAGGCACGCGACAGATTCCCGTGCCGATGGTCCGGCGAGTCGCATCGATCGCACCGTCGGTTGTCGTTTCGGCTCCGACCATCGCCGCTGAGACTGATTCAAAATCAGCGAAGCCTGCGGCAGCCAAGCGCGGCAAGAAGTCGACAGCGAAAACGACTGTCGAGACAACTCCCGCCAAGACAATTGCCACGACGCAGGACTTTCTGGAACTGACCGGCGCGTCTCAACACAACCTGCGAAATGTCGACCTTCGAATTCCTTTGAAGACGTTCGTGTGTATCACTGGCGTCAGCGGTTCGGGGAAAAGTTCGCTGATCATGGACACACTCGCGCCGGCGGTGGCTCGTAAACTGAACATGGCGGCCGAAGCTCCGGGAGCTTTTCGAGACCTCCGCGGGGTTGAGCATCTGAGCAAGATTGTGCTGGTGGATCAGAATCCGATCGGGTCCACTCCGGCATCGAATCCCGCCACTTACACGGGCGTGTTCGATGAGATTCGGGAATTGTTCTGCCGCATGCCGGAGGCCAAAGTTCGCGGCTATCGGCCGGGAAGATTCAGTTTTAATCGCGCAGGCGGACGTTGCGAAGACTGCGAAGGCATGGGCCAGCAGAAGATTGAAATGCACTTTCTCCCCGACGTTTGGGTGGAATGCCCGACGTGTCGTGGTCGACGATTCAATGCAGAGACGCTGACGGTTCGATTCAACAACTGCACCATCGCCGATGTGCTGGAAATGCCCATCAACAAAGCGCTTGAACTGTTTTCCAACGTGCCGAAGATTCGTGGTCCACTGGCAACTCTGGATGCCATTGGACTGGGTTATCTGACTCTAGGTCAGTCGGCACCAACGCTCAGCGGCGGGGAAGCTCAACGCATTAAGCTGGCGGCAGAGTTGTGTCGTCCAAACCGAGGGCGGACGCTGTATCTTCTGGATGAGCCAACAACGGGACTGCATTTTGACGACATCCTGAAGCTGTTGAGTGTGCTGAATAGTCTTGTCGAGCAGGGCAATACTGTCG